>LZRV01000060.1 GCA_002159065.1 Paenibacillaceae bacterium ZCTH02-B3
AGCCGCTTTGCTGACAGCTGTGGAGAGCGTGTCGGCAGAGGACATCGCGCCAAAGCAGCGGAAGGACTGGGAGGAATACAAGCAGTTTCTGAAGCAACACCGGAAGCATCTGGAGGACTACCGGAAGACGCTCCAGGCGGCGGGCATCGACACGAGCGGCATGAGGCCGATGGGGAGCGCGGAAGCGCAGATGCGGATCTTTGCCAGACGGACGAAGCGAGGCGGATACAGCTGGAGCGAGCGAGGCGTCAGCGCGATGCTGCGGACAATCATGAGAGGCCGGGAAGCCGGAGTGGTCCTGGTTACGTATGGAGGCAAGACTCCAACGCCGCAGCGCTCCGTCAGCATTCGGAAGTTGCTAAGGGACGTTATACGACCGACCAAAGGATACGTTAACGGGATGATCCGGTTGCTTAGGGGGCCGTGGCAGAGTAGCACAACGGGCATGGCATTGAAAGGGCTTAGAGGATACTAATACCAGAAAAATGAAACGCCAATCCCATAAGGAAGAACACCAAAAGCGCTTACAAGGGAAAGGTTCTTTTCAAGTTCGCATCCAGAATCCAAAAAAGGTGCCCACACTAGCTTGACTCAGACGGACCCGCCCCCTCGATTGGCAACGCTTTCAATACGTGATAACATATATTATGTAAAAGAATGGGTGAATCGACAACTGTTTTTTTCCCGCTCATTATGAGGCAGGGATGGGAGCTTCGTCAAACGGCTGAAATTCGTGGGTGAAACAGGAGCTTCCCCGACGCACAAGAAAAAGGCCCCCCGCGGGGAGCCTTTTCCCTTGGACGATCCGCGTATTAGATCCGCGTTTTTCGCCTCCGTCCGCCCTTTTGCGCTTTCCGTGCCTTGTCTCGCCCTTTTCTCAGTACCAGGCGCGCAGGATGATCACGAGCAGAATGAACAGGACGAGCACGAAGGCGGTGGACTTGTAATAACCGCCTACGGGATATTGGCACGCATCGTGGGACTTCGTGTACACGGGCGACACCTGGGTGTGTTTCGGGTAGGCGGGATAGTACGACGGGCTCACCTGTCCTCCGTATTTGGCGCCTCCGACATAGGGTTCCATGGTTCTCCCTCCCGCTTGGATGATGGTGGATGTTCCACGGCAACAGCATATGTGCGGGAGTCGGACACGGCCTGTGCGTTTGTCGGACTTGCATCTGGGCACGGCACCCAAAAAGGTCAATCCGGCCAGCCATAATAGCGACGCGCGTTCGCCGCCAGCGTCTCGGCCACCCGGTTGCGGTCCAGTCCGCGCAACGCGGCCACTTCGGCCGCCACGTCGGCGGCCATGGCCGGTTCGGTCCGGCGGCCGGCGTAAGGCCCCTCGTAAGGCCAGGGTCCGTCGGTTTCCGCCAGCAGGCGGTCCAGCGGATAATGGGCGGCCAGTTCCCGCGACGCCGGGTCGTACAACACCTCCGGCGTAATCGAGATGTAATGGCCGGCCCGCGCCAGTCTCGCCGTCGTCCCGGGGCTTCCCTTGTACCAATGGAAATGCGCCGGACCGTACCCTTCCCGTTCCAGGAGTTCCATCGCCAAATCGGCGTCCCCGTGGACGGCGTGCAGCGCCAGCGGCCTGCCCAGTTCCCGCGCCAGGCGGATGAAACGGGCAAGCTGGCGGATATGGGGCCCCATGTCAAACGGCCGGCCGGCCTTTCGCGCTTCTTCGCGGGCGAAATACGGCAGGCCGACCTCGCCGACGGCAAAATTCGCGTTTCCGCGCCCGGCGATCCAGTCGCACAGCGCTTCCAGCTCTTCTTCCGGCAGCGGTTCCTGCTCCGGATGGTGGCCGTAAGCCGGCAGCACGCGGTCCGGAAACTTCCGGGCCAGAACCTCGGTCACCCGGCAGGAAGAGGGATCCTTGGAGACGCCGACCACGCCGCGCACGCCCGCTTCCGCCGCCCGGCCAAGCAGCTCCGCCCAATCCTCCTCTTCGTACATGTCCAGATGGATGTGCGCGTCAATCATCCCGTTCGCCGCTCCTTCCCAGAAGGGTCAGAATGTCTTCCCGCAGCCGGCCGAAAGCCGGTTCGTTCCACATGTCGGGCCGGCGCGGCCGCGGCAGCGGCACCGGGATTTCCCGCAGCACCGTCGCGGGAGCGCCGCCCAGCACGTAGATGCGGTCGGAAAGCAAAATCGCTTCCTCGATGCTGTGGGTGACCAGGAGCACCGCCCGGCGGTGCGCTTCCCACTGCTTCAATAGCCACGCCTGCATCCGCGTGCGCGTCAGCGCGTCCAGGGCGGCGAAGGGTTCGTCCAGGCACATGACGTCCCTCGGCACGAGCAGCGCCCGAAGGAAGGACACCCGCTGCTTCATGCCGCCGGACAGCTCGTCCGGATAAGCCCCTGCCGTGTCGCCCATCCCGATGCGTTCCAGCCATTCCGTCGCCAGGGCGGCGGCCTTCTTCCGGTCGATGCCGGCGATGGCAAGGGCGGAAGCAATGTTCTGCCGGACCGTCAGCCACGGAAACAGCGAAGGCTGCTGCGGCATGTAGCTGATGAGGCCGCGGCGCCCGGTGACGTCCCGCCCGGCGATGCGGATGCGGCCTTCGTCCGGCCGTTCCACGCCGCCAATCAGCCTGAACAGCGTCGATTTTCCGCTTCCCGACGGGCCGACGATGGAAACGAACTCGCCTTCGCGGACGCCGAGGGTCACCCGATCCAGCACGTGCAACGGCCGGCCGTCGCGCACGTACCGCTTCGAGACCGCCACCGTTTCCAGCAGCCACGCGCCGCCTCCGGTTTCGCCCGTCCGTGCCGCCGCGTCCGTCTGCTCCGCCAGGTTCGCCGCGCCCGGCGGCTCCGTCCCGTCTGCATGTCCCATCCGCAACGCATGTTCCGTCCGGTCCTCACGCTCCGTCATGCCCGGCCGCCTCCTTTCGCCCGGTTTCCGCCCATCCGGAGGCGGCCCAATACCCGGCTTTCCGCCAGCACGGCCAGTCCGTACAGCGCCAGGCTGCAGGCGACGATGCAGAAAATGGAAGCGAATACGCCCGTCGTTTTGAATCCTTTGTATTGCAGCACCAAAAAGTAGCCGATCCCGCGCCCGGATCCCAGCCACTCGGCCACCATCGCCGTCAGGAAGCTGTAGGTCGCCGTCAGCTTCAGCCCGGCGAAGAAATACGGCAGCGACGCCGGCAGTTCCAGGCGGAAAAACGCCTGGACGCGGGAGGCGCCGATCATGGCCAGATATTCCCTAAGCTGCGGTTCGGACTGCCCGAGCCCGGCCAGCATGGACCAGGCCACGGGGAAGAAGCAGACCAGCACCAGCAGGATCAATTTTGGCAAAATCCCGACTCCGAACCAGATCATGAGCAGGGGACCGAGGGCGATCAGCGGAATGTTTTGGGACGCCACGAGCAGCGGCGAAAAGGCCGCCCGGACGGCGGGCAGCAAGTGGAACAGAACGGCGCAGATCACGCCCGCCGCCACGCCCAGGAGCATTCCCCGGAGCGCCAGTCCCAGCGTGAACGCCACATGGCCGAACAGGAGCTCCGCTTCTTCGGCCATGTAGAGCGCAATGCTCCAGGGATCCGGAAGGAGCCAGGCCGGGATGCCAAACGCGGCGCACGACGCCTGCCAGATCAGCAGCACGCCCGCGATGGCGAAGACGGGAGGCAGCGCCCGGCGCCAGCGCCTAACGTCCATCGGGATACTTCTCCAGCAGCCGGTCGATGGACGCCTCGCCGCTGCCCGAAATGAGCAGCTTGATGTGGGACATCACCTGCGGGCAGCCCATCTCGAACATGGCCGCGTTCATTTTTTTCACGATGGTCAGAAGCTCGTCCAGGCTCCCCTCCATCGTCGTTTCCAGAGGCCCCACCCGGTAGGGAACGCCTGACTCCCGAATGATTTCAATGGCCCGGTCCACATAAGGGATGATGTCTTCGCCCGCCGCCGTCTTCGGCAGGATCTGGATGCTCAGCAGCGCTTCCGCCATGCCGCGTTTCCTCCCTACTGTCCCGTCTCATTTGCCGGGCAAAAATTCATTGGTGAACATCGCGTCGTAATCCAGGCCGGGCTTGAGGAGTCCGTGCTCGGCCATCCATTCGCCGTAGTTCACCCATACTTCCCGCTTCTGTTCTCCCCATCGGACGGCGTCGTCCTGATAGCGCGGGCTGAGCCAGCGCTGGCTCGCCTTCACCAGTTCCGCGTCCAGCTCCGGCACCGCCGCCAGGAGCAGGTCGGCCGCTTCGTCCGGATTCCCGATGGCGAACCCGTACCCCGCCGCCGCGCCTTCCACGAACGCCCGCACGATGTCCGGCTTCTCCCGGATCATGTTCTCGCTGGTGATCAGCACCGGGGTATAATAGTCCAATTTTTCGGTGTAGTCGGTCAGGTACACGACGTTGAGCGGGAAGTCTCGCAGCTCCGCTTCGATCCCGGTCCAGCCGTAATAGATCCAGGCGAAATCGATGTCCCGCCGCACCGCCGTGAAAAAGTCCGCGTTCCCGATGTTGATGAACTCGACCTTGCCGACGTCCGCCCCCTGTTCCTGCATGAGCGACTCGATGACCGCCTGCTCCACGGGCGAACCCCAGCCGCCGTACCGTTTGCCTTCAAAATCCTTCGGCTCTCTGATGTTCTTGTCGGCCGGGGAGGCAAAACCGGACGTGTTGTGCTGGATGACCGCCGCGACGGACACCACCGGCACCTCCTGCTCCCTGGCCAGCGTCACGCTTTCCTGGTAGCTGACGCCGAACTCGGCGGCGCCGCTGGCGACCATGGCTTCCGCGCCGGTCTCCGGCGGCATCACGATTTCCACGTCGAGGCCGCGCTCTTCCCAGTATCCCTTGGCCTTGGCCACGTAGAGGCCGGTGTGGTTGGTGTTCGGCGTCCAGTCGAGGACGACCTTCACCTTTTGCAAGGTTTGCGGTTCCCCGGACTGTTGCCGTTCCCCGGAATTTTGCGGGATTGACTGGGCATTCCCCTCCGTGCCCGGGGATCCGGCCGGTCCGCCGTCCCCCGAACCGCCCCCGCACGCGGCAAGCGCCAACAGAATAACGGCAAGCCAGACGGCGGCGAATTTTCGCGTTCCTTCCCTGACAGCATCCATTCGCATCGATTTCTCTCCCCCGTTTGTTTCTTGCCTGACGGCAAACTTTTATCCGTAAAACTCCTACACGTCCCGGTCCGGGCCGGACGGCTTGTCCTTCGGCATCGGCAAACCCCCTTCTGCGCGAAGACGGAGGCACCCGGGGCGCCGCCTCCCCGCCGACGGCTCCGGAACGGCGGTCCATACGGCCGCCGTTTCCGCATGAAAAAAGCCGCTTCGGCGGGAAGCGGCTGAACGTCTGGTCAGGCATGTCAAACGCTCACCACTTCCCTACGCTGGCATTACCCAGATCAGGTTCAAAGGGACCAAGGCGCATGCGCCTTATCTCAGCCCTTGCGGGCGCCCCCAGTGGTGTTCCTCTTGTCTTGTCGGTATTCAATTCACCTCCACTCTAACGGCCCGGTCCGGATTTGTCAACCAAAAAAGTCCGTTCGCCCGATCTGTCCGCCCGCCCGCCTTCCCGCGCCGGATCCGCCTCATGCTTTCCCGGCGTGCCGGACGCGGCGACCGAAAGCTGGCCGGATGGCGGGGGCCATCCGCTGTGCCGGACGGCGCGCGCGTCCCGTAAGATGCGGTATGACCAACCCTTTCTGTCGCCGCAAACCCAAAATCCTGCTGTTCTCGCATCTTTGCCGGCCCGGCCGGATCACCGGGGCGGAACGGTTTCTGCTGCTTGCGGCCGGGGAACTTTGCGTGCGGGCCGACTGCGTCGTCGTGACGCCCGGCGCCGGCTTGCTGGCGTCGGAGGCGGCGGCGCGGGGCCTTAAGACCGTCACGGCGGAGTATCCGATTTTTCCGGGCCTGGCCGAGCCCCGCCCCGGCGTGCCGGAAGCGTCGGAACGCGCGGCGGAAGCCGCGGCGGACCCCTTGAGCGACCTGCTTCGCCGGCTTGGCCCGGATCTCGTCGTGCCGTTTACCTGCATCAATCCGGTTCCGGCCCTGGCCGCCAAATCCTTGGGGATTCCCGTGGCGTGGATGGTGACGGAAGTCATGGCCGGCGGGGCTTTTCGCGAACGGCCCGCGCGATGGATCGCCGGCCTTTCCGACCGGATCGCCGGGGTTTCGCGGGCGGCGGCCGAGCCGTTTGCGGGACTTGTGCCGCCGGACCGGCTGGCGGTGCTGTATCCGCCCTGGCGCGAACCGCCGGAATCGCGGACCCGCATGTCCGCCCTGCGTGCGAGGCTTCGCAAGCGGCTGGGACTTGCGGAATCGGACGTGCTCATGCTGTTCATCGCCGCGGAACTGTTCCCGGCCAAAGGTCTGGAACATTTCACGGATGCCGCCCTTAAGGCGGCTCCGGAATTTCCGCATGTCCATTTCCTCGTCGTCGGCCATCCGTCGGACCCGGCGCATTTTCGGCACTGTCTGCGCAAAGCGGACGCCGGGGGGATCGGCGACCGCTTCACCGTGGCGGGCTTTTGCCCGCGTCCGGAGGAGTTGTATCCCGCGGCGGACGTCGTCGTGGTGCCGAGCCTCATCCCGGAGGGTTTTGCGATGACCGCTCTGGAGGGGCTCGCCTTCGGCAAGCCGGTGGTCGCCTACCGCTCGGGGGGCCTGGCGGAAGTGCTGGAGCTGACGGGCAACGCGCCGTTTCTCGTCCCGGCGGGAGACGTCGCCGCCCTGGCGGAGCGGATGGCGGCGCTGGCCGCGGATCCTGAGCTCAGGCGGCGGACGGGCAGCCGGAATATTCGGGCCGCGCGGGAGGTTTTCGGATTCGAGGCGTTCCGGCGGCGGCTTTGGGCGTGGCTTGACGGATTGTTCGGGTAAGCAAACCACCAGGGAGGTCGGACCGCGATGCAGCCCACCGTCTCCATCGTCATCCCGTTTTACAACTGTCCCTATGCGGACCAGGCCATCGCGAGCGCGCTGCAGCAAACTTACGCCAATCTGGAGGTCATCTTGCTGGACGACGGTTCCACGCGGCATCGGGACAAAATCGAGCCGTTCATGGACCGCATCCATTACCTGGGCAAACAAAACGGCGGCACGGGCAGCGCGCTGAACCACGGGTTCCGGATGGCTTCCGGCGAATACATCGCCTGGCTGAGCTCCGACGATTGTTTCTTCCCGCGCAAGATCGAGAGGCAGCTAAACTTCATGGAAAAAAACGGATACCGGATCAGCCATACCGACTTTCACAACATCGACGCGTCCGGCGCGATCACCGCCACCCGGGCGGCGGCGAAATTCCGCACCGAGCGGGAATTCATCGCTTCTTTTCTGACGTGCTGTCCGGTCAACGGCTGCACCGTCATGATGCGGAAGGATCTGTTTCTCGAGCTGGGCGGGTTCGACGAGACGCTGCTTTTCACCCACGATTACGATTTCTGGATTCGCGCCATTCTGGCCGGGGAGCCGTTCGCCTTTCTGGATGAACCGCTGACCGCCTACCGCTGGCACGACGAAATGGGCACCCGGAAACACTGGCCGCGCATCGCGGCGGAAATCGCCCTCGTCCAGGCGCGCCACGGCGCCCGGCTGCGGGAGCTGCTCGACCGCTATCTCGCCATGGGACGGATTTGAGCCGTTGGCCGGACCGGAAGGCATGGGATGCGGGGGTGATCGCTTGAAGATCCTGTTTCATTTTGTCATCCCGAGCGGCGGCATGGAAACGCTGAACCGGCATCGCTTCTGGGCGCTTCTGGACGGAGGTTCGGACAGCGCGTTCCACTACTGTTTTCCGGGCGCGGGCCTGGGCAACGCCGCCGGAATTCCCGTCTTCGTCGGGCACGGACCGGACGAGTTGCGCAGGGCGCTCTTCAGCGACCAATACGACGCCCTTGTCGTCACCACCGTTTTCGAGCATCTGGGGCTCGTGCGGGAACTCGGCTACCGGAACCCGGTCGTTTTCGAGATCCAGGGTTTCGGTTCGGTGGAACGGGCGAGGGAACAGATGGCGCTGGCCCGGCCCCATGTGGAACAATTCGCCGACGCGGTCATGGTGCCGCCGGCGCCGCACCTGATCGGGCTGGCCAAGGAAATGTGGCCGC
Source organism: Paenibacillaceae bacterium ZCTH02-B3 (assembly GCA_002159065.1). Lineage (GTDB taxonomy): Bacteria > Bacillota > Bacilli > Paenibacillales > Paenibacillaceae > ZCTH02-B3. The sequence goes on from LZRV01000060.1 coordinate 8,065, forward strand.
GCAAGCCCCTGTATACCATGCCGGTGCCCTTTGACCTGAAGCGGTTCCGCTACCGGCCGAAGGGCGCATCTTTCCCGCCGATCGTCGCGTGGATCGGACGGATCGAGGCCAACAAGAACTGGCGGGAATTTCTGTTGGCCGGGCGGGAGATCTTGAGCCGCACCGGGAATGTGCGGCTGATGATGTTCGCGGATCTGTCGCTGGCGCCGGAAGCGGAACGCGCGGAATTTGGCCGGGCGCTGCACGGGCTCGGGCTCGCGCCGCATACGGAGCTTTATTCCAACGTCCGCAACCGGATGATGCCGGATTTCCTGTCCGCCGTATCGGATTCGGAAGGCGCGCTGCTGGCCACGTCGCGGGTGGAATCGGTGCATTACGGCATCCTGGAAGCGATGGCCTGCCGCTGCCCCGTGGTCACTTCGGACTCCGACGGAGTGCGGCAGTCCGTCATCGACGGCCGGACGGGGTTGTATTACCAGCTGGGCAGTCCGGCGGAGGCGGCGCGGGCGGTGCTGAGATTGTTGGAAGACCCGGCGCTCCGGCGAAAGGTGACCGAAGAAGCCCTCCGTCATCTGGAGCGCCATTTTTCCCCGGAACGGTTTCGGACGTCTTTTCTCGGCATGCTGAAGGATCTCGGCGTGCGCGGACCCTGAAGCGGCGGTCGCGCCCGGACGTTGCGCTTGCCGGCATTGCGTTCCCCCGTCGCTGCGCCCCCGACAGTCTCCCGCCCGTCGGCATCGCGTTTTCCGGTATTGCGCCGGCCGTCTTCCCGCCGCCCGGCATCCCGTTCCCCCGCACGGCGCCCGCCGGCGTCGCACCCGCCGGTCACACATGCCTTACCATGTTCCCCCGGCTTCGCGTCTCCGGTGTTACGCTCCCATATAGGTCCGGCAAAACCGTTCCCTTGCTTCGGCGAAGGCGTAACCGGTGCGCACCGGCCCGCAGTCGTGCAGGCACCACGGCTCCCTCTGGCAGGGCACGGCGACCTTCAGCCCCTTTTTCCTGAATTCCATGCACTGCGACGCGTCGTAGAAGTGCCAGCCGGGGAACAGATCCTCCCGCCAGGGAAGATCGGCCTGCGTGGCCAGGAGAAATCCGTCCGCCACCGCCACTTTTTCCGTCCGAATCCGTTGCGGCGCCGCCTCCGCCCGGCTTTCTTCCCCCGCTCCTCCGAATGAAAGCAGCTCCAGGCGTCCGGTGTGGCTTTCGTACACTTTGCCGTACAGATCGGAGCTTTCCCACCATACGCCGCCGGGCGGGAGGGTTTTGGCCCCGATCATGCCGACAAGGCCGATGTCCGGCCTGCTCCGGAAAAGAGCCAGCAAATCATGCAGAAAACGGCGGTGGAGAATCAGCACATCCTGGTGCAGGTACACCTTGTATTTGGCGTCGGTGCGGCGCATGCCCGCGTTGTAACCCTGCGCCATCCCGGCGGCCCCCTCCACCGGCACCAGTTCCGCCTCGCAACCGTCCGGGACGTCCAGAGCGCGGATGAAGGCGGTCGCCTCCGCATAAAGTTCCGGGTCGTTGACGCAAGTGAGGAATGCGATCTTTCGCTCGTTCACGGGCTCCAATCTCCTTTCCTTTCCCACGGGACGGGCCCCGTGGTATTCGGGCATCCTCCCCGGACCGGCAACAACGACAAAAGTGCTTTTATTTTGCCGTTTTCATGGGCGATCGGATGAAATAGCGACATTTTTGCTTTTATTTTTGGACCGTCCGGAGGAGATCGCATAGATTTTTCCAATTTAATGGCACAGAATGTATTTATTTTTTACGAAATGACATTTTCAGGAAAAAACAATGGCGCTTTTGTCCCAATTTCGGTTGACCCCCGTGACCCGGAGCGGTTTCACTCCCCCCGCGGCGCCGCAAGCCCCCGTTCGCGGAACGCTTCGGCCACCAGGCGCAGCGTCTCCTCCTTCCGGACGAGATCGCGTTCGGCGACGCGCAGGATGTCTCCGGGTCCGACGGCGCCTTCCGCCGCCAGCCGGACGACGGCTTCCAGGCTCCGCCGCCGGTCCACGTCCCATTCGATGCGGCGCAGCAGAAATTTCAATCGCCCGTTCCGCGCCCCGTCCGATGCGTTTTCCCCGGATGCGGAGGCGGAAGCCCGGACCAAATGGCAGGCGGCGCCGAACCGGTCCCACAGCTGTTCCATAAGCCCTGAAAACCGCTCTTCTGGAACAGTTCCCCGGAAGCGTTCGCCGGCCAAACGGCACAGCCCGAGGAGGAAACGTTCGTCTTCCGCCGGAACCGGCCAGGTTTGCGGAAACACCCGGACATGCGCAAGGCCCGCTTCCCGGAACAGCTCCGCGATTTCCCGGGGCGTCCGGAACCGGGGCGGTCCGTCCGGCAAGCCGGCGGCGACGGTGCCCGGCATACGGCCGTAAGGCCAGTTTCCTTCCAGCAGGCTGAAGATGAGCGGGTAATGGTGGGGGTTCTGAAATCGCGTCACGAAGACGCCGCCCGGTTTCAGGCTGGCGGCGAGGTTCCGGAGCGCCTCCCGCGGGCGGCGCATGGTCTCCCATCCGGAACCGAGCAGCATGAGGTCAAAAAAAGCCGGCGGAAACCCCGGGTTTTCCGTCTCCGGGTCCAGCGCCCGCACCTGCGTCCGGCCGGCGAGGACCGCGGCGGCCACCCGGGCCGCCCGACCGTTCCGTTCCAATCCGTAGAGTTCGGCCTCCGGAAACCGCCGCATAAGCGCAAGCAGCGTGGCGCCGCAGCCGCAGGAGGCGTCGAGAATGCGGACAGGTCCTTCTTCCGGCGTTCCCGCCGCGGCGATCAAATCGTCGTGCAGGGCGCACGCCTCGGCGGACGAAAACCCCCATTTCGCCGCGAACTTTTCCCCGTTGCGCGCAAGCAGCTCCGCGAAGGCGCCCCGACCGCCCGCCCGGAACGAGGCGCTGCCGAAATGGTGGATGAACGTGTCCCGGCACAAAAGCAGACGGTACCCGGCCAGCCGGAGCCGCAAGGAATAATCGTCGTCCTCGAAATTGCCGGGAGAGAACCGCTCGTCCAGAAACCCCGCCTTTTCGAACGCTTCCCGCTTGAGCAGGAGGCAAAATCCGACCAGCTTCACGCGCTCTTCCCGTTTGGCCGGATCCGGGCGGTTGTGCGCCTCGGCGAACCGCCACATTTCCTCCAGGCTCCGGTAGGCGACCGGAATGGCGGTATGGTAGGCCGCCGCGTTGGTGACGGGGCCGACGGCGCCCACCCGCCCGCCGCTGTGCAGGGCGTCGAGCAGATTGTCCAGCCAGCGGGGCGTCACGACGGTGTCGTTGTTGAGCAGCAGCAGGGCGTCTCCCCTCGCTTCGGCCAGCCCCCGGTTGCAGGCGGCGGGAAAACCGGCGTTGCCCGCCAGGCGGATCGCCCGCACGTCTCCCTGGCGCTCCAGCCATTCCGCCGTCCCGTCCGTCGAACCGTTGTCCACGATGATGAGCTCGTAACTGCCGGGCCGGGTGTGCTTCCGGATGCTGTCCACGCAAAGCCGGGTCAGGGCCAGCTGATTGTGTACGGGAATGATGATGCTGGTTTTCATTCCGCCTCGCTCCGCTTTCCGAGGATCGCTTCCAGCTTTCTTTTGTTGTCCAGCACGTTGGGATCGTCCGGAAAATACGAGCGCACGATTTCGTTGTGTTCGTAGGCCTTGTCCAATTGTCCGATCTTCCCGTAGCAGATGCAAAGCAACACGTGCGGCAGATACGTCCAGCACGACAGGTTCACCGCGCCCATATATTCATTCGGCGGTTTGTCGAGACGGAGCGCCAGTTCATACCAGAAAATCGCCTGCCGGTACTTTCCGAGTTCCTGGAAATGATAGCCGATGCGGCAGCAGAAATCGGCGCGGGGCGTGTCGTACTCAAAGGATTTGAGCAGGTACGCGAGTTCCTTTTCCCGGTCTCCGAGCTCGCGGCAGCAGTGGGCGATTTTGTCGCAGGCGGCGAGATTGTCCTCGAAGTTGTCCACCGGTTCGGAAAAAAACCGCCGGTAGATTTCGATGGCTTCCCGGTAGCGTTTGTGTTCGGTGAGTTCGTTGGCGTAGTAGAACAGTTCGCGGTGCGACAGCGTTTCGCCGCGGGCGAGGCGCGCTTCGTAGATGCGGAGATTCCGGTCGGTGCGGGGTTCCTCCCGGCCGTGCCGGACGGCGATGTCGGAAAACAGGATGTTTCCGTCCACCTGGAGATACTCGTGCACCGGATCGTGCCACCGGAAATTGCGGCTGCGTTTCACCAGCCGGTTGCGGCGGATGGCCATGACGGGACGGCCCATGGAATCGAACGACAGATAGTAGAGCATGCACACGGCGTCGATGCCGGGATCGAGGTTTTTTTTCAATTCGATGAGCTTGTCCCGGTCCTCTTCGGCCAAATAGTCGTCGGCGTCCAGCCACAGGATGTAATCCATGGCGGCCAGCTCGAAGGAACGGTTTCGCGCGGCGGCGAAATCGTGGGTCCAGGCGAAATCGTAAATCCGGTCCGTGTACCGGCGCACGATTTCCCGGGTCCGGTCCGCGGAACCGGTGTCGACGACGACGATCTCGTCCACCGCGTCCTTCACGGAATCGAGACACCTCGCGATGGTTCGCTCCGCGTCCCTGACAATCATGCAAAGACTGATCGTGATCACGCCGCACACTCCTTATGGTTCGCGGGTGTATGGAATAAGTATGGGAAAACAAGTCATACGGCCGTGCCGACCGTACAACTTGCTTCCCGTCAGTCTTCCGCGGCGATGCCGTAGAACACTTCCGGACCGACGCGGGTGATGTCGGAACCGGTCACCGTGTTGACGAACGCCGCATACGTGGTGAGGAGCCCCGCCGGCGCTCCCAGGTCCTGGGCGCTGAAGGATACGAGGTCCACCGGGTTGCCCGTCGTGCTGTGCACCGCCGTGTAGATGACCGTGCCGGCGATGGTGGGCGAGTTGCGCACGATGCGGATGGTGAACGTCGTCCCCGCCGCGCCGGAAACGCCGATGGTGCCGGACAGGTCCACGACCGGATTGGGGACGTTTTGCGTCTCCAGACCGATGCCACCGAACAGGTCGGGGTTCGTCTCGTCGGTGGACATGGGCGTGTTCGGCGCTCCGAACAGGCTGGAGTTCATCGACGTCTGCAGGTCGAGAAATCTCGGCATGCGAATCCACCTCCTTCCGTGCAGAGTCGCTCCATTCTATGAAAAGGCGCTTTCCGAGAGTTTGGACAAACCGCCGGCGCCATCCGTGGATTTTTCGGCCCGGCGCGGCCCGGACGGGCTCCCGTTGCCCCGCATAGGATGGAAGGAACGCTGCGATGAAACATGCGGGGAGGAAACCGATGATCACCGAAACCTACAGCAAAGACCTGATCGGCGCGCTGCAGAGCAAAATCAATCCGTCCTTCAGCCTGCTCGACGTGGGATGCGGCCTGTGTCTGATGGCGCGGCATTTCGACTGCCAGGTGGTGCTCGCCCTGGACATCCACCGCCCCTACCTCGAAAACCGGCGGGACCGCTCGCCCCGCGTCATCCCGATCCACGCCGACGCGATGGACCTGGACAAACTGTTTCTGCCCAAAACGGTCTCCACCGTGCTGCTGAACGACACCATCGAGCATTTCACCAAAAAGGACGCCCTCAGGCTCCTGCGGATGGCCGAGACCGTCGCCGTCCAGCGGGTGGTGGTGTTCACGCCCCGCGGCTGGTTCCCTCAGGGGGAATACGACCATTTCGGCATGGCCGGGCAGAAATACCAGGCGCACCGCAGCGGCTGGGAGCCGGAGGAATTCGTGCAGCTCGGCTACCAGGTGCTGGTGTTCAAGGGCTTCCACGACGCCAGCAACCCGTCGTTTGTGCGGGCGTTCGGACCCCACCATCCGCCCGTGGACGCCATTTTGGCCTGGAAAGGCTGACGGCCCGGGGCGGCGCGGTGCATCCTCCGCGTCCCCGGGCCGCCGGGCCGTTTGCCGTCGTTCGCCTTTGTCTTTGACGCACGCTCTTCCGGACGTCCTTTCGCCCGTGCCTTGCATGTCCCTTTGCACTTCGTCTCCGCCGGCCGCCTTTTCCCGGCGCTGTCGGCCTTCTTTCCGCCGCCTTCAGCCGCCGTCCCCGTCGTACGCCGCCCCCACGATGTCCGCCGCGTCGATCCACCGGCCGCCGACGCGGATCCGCCCGCGGTCCGGACGCGCCTCTTCCACCACGCCTTCCACCGTTTCGTTCCCGTACGGGCCGTAAAGCTCCAGGCGAATCGGCCGTCCCCGTTCCAGCGACCACGCCAGGGCCGCCTGGACCCGCTCCCGCTGCTGCTCGTCCAGCGCCGGGCGCTCCCGCCTTCCGCCCCGGCGCGCCTCGTCCCTGCGGCTCCGGATCTTTTCCTTGTGCTCGGGCAGGATCATCCGGCTGGACTCCCACAGCAGATTGCGTCCTTCGGTCAGCTTGTTGATCCGTTCCATGCGCTTCACCTCGCTGTTTGCGCCTCACTGTCCGCACCCCGCCGTCTTCCCCGGGATCGCCGCGGCCGGCCGGGGCGCCGCCGCCGCCGGGCCGGCGTTCCGCGCCGCCGGCGGCCCATCGCCAGCCGCTCCGGCGGCGTACCCCGGGCCCGCGCCAGCCCCCGGACGGCGGCCGCGCTACTTCGTGTGCCCGCCGATTTTGCCCGCGCGGTCCCGCGCCTGCCCCGCCGCCGTCAGCGAACAGGCCCGCAAAATCGCCGCGTCCCCGAACCGCTCCCGGATCCGGTCGGCGGCCTCCTCCAGGGCGCGCCACTTCTCGCGGTGGTCGAACAGCATGAGCTGGTACTCGCCGTCGTCCTGCAGGCCGCCCAGCGCCACGCCGACCCGGCGCACCGGCAGGCCGTCCCAGTGGCGGTCGAACAGTTCCCGCGCGTGGCGGTACACGTCGTTCGTCACGTGGGTGGGGTACGGCATCGTGGTCTGGCGGAAAAACCCGCTCGGCCGGTCGAAGTCCGCGCCCTGGCAGCCCACCGACACGACCCGGCCCATCCGCCGACGGGCACGGGCGCGGCGGCAGACGAGCTCCGTCAGCTCCAGGAGCACCACATGCAGCTCTTCCGCCGTGGCATAGTCGCGGGGAAGCGTCATCTGGTGGCCGATGGCCTTCTCGCCCTCGTGCGCGTCCGGCGACACGGGCGACGTGTCGATGCCGTTGGCGATCCGCCAGATCACCTCGCCGTTGATCCCCCAGCGCCGCCGCAGGCGGGAAAGCGGCGTGCGGGCCAGGTCGCCGATGGTGGCGATGCCCATGCGGCGCAGATGGGCGGCCATCCGCGAACCGATCATGAACATCTTCTCCACCGGCAGCTTCCACAGCGTGTCCTCCAGCCGCCGGCCGCGCAGGTCGAACAGCCCGTCGGGCCGCGACTTGGCGTAGTTGTCGCAGGCCATCTTCGCCAGCACCTTGTTGGAAGCGATGCCGAAGCGGCAAAACACGCCCGTCTCCGCCAGCACGCGCCGCTGGATCCGCCGCGCCATTTCCGCCGGGTCGCCACCGAACAGCCGCACCGTGCCGGTCACGTCCAGAAACTGCTCGTCGATGCTGTACGGTTCCACCAGGTCGGTGTACGATTCGAAAATCGCCGTGATCTGCATGGCCACTTCCAGGTAGTAGGACATGCGCGGACGGATGACCACCAGACCGGGGCACTTGTTCAGCGCCTCGCCGAGCCGTTCGGCGGTGGTCACGCCCGCCCGCTTCGCCAGCGGGCAGGCCGCCAGCACGATGCCGGTGCGGCGCGCCGGATCCCCCGCCACCACCACCGGCCGGTCCCGGTATTCGGGACGGGCGGCCTTCTCCACGCTGGCGTAAAACGACTGGCAATCCGCCAGCATGATGATGCGCGTTCCGGACATGCCCTCTCCTCCCTCGGACACGAACGTCTGTTTCTATATTATACGCGAACATACGTTCCTGTAAACGGAGACGGCTGGAAAAAACCGCAGGTCCGCCCGCGCGCCCGCGGACCGGTACGTCCGCCGGGTCCCGCACCGAACCGGTGCCGCGGCCGTTCGGACCATGCCGCCGGCCCCGGCACGCGCGCCGTCCCGGCAACCGGCAAAAGATCGCTTTTTTCCGCCCGCGCGTTATAATAGCGTTATACCAACGTCGGAAACGGGGTATCGCGATGTGCGGACGCTATACGATCACGGTGTCGCTGGAAGAACTGATGGCCCTGTATTTCGCGGAGGACGCCACCGCGCCCCATCCCTGGCGGCCGCGCTACAACGTGGCGCCGATGCAGCTGGTCCCGGCCGTCGTGAGCGACGGCAGCCGAAACCGGCTCGGCCTGTTGCGCTGGGGGCTCGTTCCGCCGTGGGCGGAGGATGAGAAGATCGGCGCGCGGATGATCAACGCCCGGGCCGAGACGCTGGAAGAGCGGCCCGCGTTCCGGCGGGCGTACCGGAGCAAGCGCTGCATCCTGCCCGCGGACGGATTCTACGAGTGGAAAAAGGACGGCAAGCAAAAACGCCCGCTGCGCATCGTGATGCGCGACGGGCGCGTGTTCGGCATGGCGGGCCTGTACGAAACGTGGACGGCGCCGGACGGGCGCAAGATCCATACCTGCGCCGTCATCACCACCGCCCCCAACCGGCTGATGGCGGACATCCACGACCGGATGCCGGTGATCCTTCGCCGCGAGGACGAGGCGCTGTGGCTGGACCGCAGCGTGCAGGATCCGGAACGGCTCCGCCCGCTGCTTGCGCCGTATCCGGCGGAAGAAATGGAAGCGTACGAAGTCGATCCGCGCGTCGGCAATCCGGCCTTCGACGATCCGGACCTGATCCGGCGGCGGACGGATGACCGCCGGGAATGACCGCGGGGATGAACGCGGGATACGGCCGCGCCCCCGCGGCTCCGCCTCAATGGAACATCGCCCACAGCCGGAGCAGGTGCAGCTTGTTGCGCGGGTCGATGCGCTGCGCCAGCACGTAATCCACAAGCAGATTCTCTTCGTCCGGGGTGAGCGGTTCCTTCAGCATGCGGGAAACCGTCCGGACCAGCGACCTCACCTTGGCCCGGTCCTGCAGATCCTGTTTCGTCAGCCCCTCGGTCAGCGCCTTCAGCCGTTCCTTGACGGCCGGTTGCTTCATTTTCTCCCGGACGCGCGCCATGCGCGCCGGGGAGATCCCGTGTTTGCGCCAGTTGTCCACATCCGTTCCACCTTTCCGGCAGCATTCCGTTCATCATATGCCGAAAGGCGGCGCGGCAACACTTCGCCATCCCGTCTTGTTCCGGAACCCGCCCGACAACGGCAAAAGGGCATTTATTTTTCCCAAAAGCGGACTTCCCGGGAAAATAAATCGGCGGAAGCCACCCCAAGGCGAGTTTTGAATCCTGCGGCCGGGGCGTCCGGCCGGCCATCCCACGGCCAACCGTTCGACCACCGGCCTTCCCGGCGTCGTCAATCCAGCGGCTGCCCCGCGAACAGCTCGTCCCGCTGAAGCCGGTCGCGCAAACGGGCATACGCCGGCGACGTCCAGAATTCCGGCCGGGCCACGAGGCGCGCCGCGTCGTCCCGGGCCTGCTCCAGCACGGCGAAATCGTCCATCAGGTCGGCCAGCTTGAATTCCGGGAGACCGCTTTGCCTCGTGCCGAAAATCTCCCCCGGACCGCGCAGTTCGAGGTCGCGGCGGGCGATTTCGAAGCCGTCGTCGGTCTCCGTCATGACGCGCATGCGCTCGACGCCGGCTTCCGTTTTCGGGTCGGCGACCAGGACGCAGCAGGAAGGATGCTCGCCCCTGCCGACGCGGCCCCGCAGCTGGTGCAGCTGGGACAGGCCGAACCGGTCGGCGTCCATCACCACCATCAGCGTGGCGTTCGGCACATCCACTCCCACTTCCACCACCGTGGTGGAGACCAGCACGCTGCTTTTGCCCGCGACGAATTCCGCCATCACCGCGTCCTTCTCCACCGGCGTCATCCTTCCGTGCAGCAGGCTTACAGCAAAGCCGGGCAGCGCCAGCCTGAGCCGCGCGTGCAGGTCGATGGCGTTCTGCACGTCCAGTTTCTCCGACTCCTCGATCAGCGGGCAGATGACGAACGCCTGCCTCCCCGCCTCCGCCTCGCGGCGCATGAGACCGATTACCCGGTCCATCCGTTCGGGCTTCACCCAGTAGGTTTTCACCGGTTTGCGCCCCTTTGGCCGTTCCCGGATGGTCGAGACGTCCATGTCGCCGTACACGGTGATCGCCAGGGTGCGGGGAATGGGCGTCGCCGTCATCGCCAGCACGTCCGGGTTCATGCCCTTGCGCCGCAGGATGCTGCGCTGCTGCACGCCGAAGCGGTGCTGTTCGTCGGTGACCACCAGGCCCAGCCGGCGGAAATGAACGTCTTCCTGGATGAGGGCGTGGGTGCCCACCACCACGTCCATCATGCCCATTTGCAGCTCCGCCAGCGCGTCCTTCCGCTGCCGCTCCGTCATGCTGCCCGTGAGCAGCCCGACGCGGACGCCGTGGGGCTCGAGGAACCGCCGGAGGGTCCGGGCGTGCTGCTCGGCCAGAATTTCCGTCGGGACCATCAGCGCTCCCTGGCAGCCGGCCCGGACGGTGGCGTAAAGCGCCATCGCCGCCACCACCGTCTTGCCCGACCCTACGTCCCCCTGCAGCAGCCGGTTCATCGGATAGGGCTGGCGCATGTCGCGAAGGATTTCGTTGAACGCCTGTTTTTGTCCGTCCGTCAGCTCGAAGGGCAGCGACGCCGCGAAGGCGCGGATGTCCTCCGCGCTCACCCTGTGCGCCACGCCGTCGGGCCTCCTGCGGACCAGCGCGCGGTGCGCCTGCAGCTTCAGCTCGAACAGAAACAGCTCCTCGTACACCATGCGGCGGCGCGCTTCCGCGCCGTCGCTTTCCTTTCCGGGGCGGTGGATGCGCATCACCGCTTCGCGCCGCGGCATGAACCGGTACCGGTCCAGAATCTCGGCTGGCAGGATTTCCGGAATCATCGCGCCGTACCGGTCCAGGGCGCGGGCGATGGTCCGGCGCATCCAGTCCTGCGTGATGCCGCCCCCGATCGAATAGACCGGCTGCAGCGTCCCGCTCTTGCCGCCGCCGCGGTCCGGAAATTCCGAGTCCGCCACCGTCAGCTGGCGCCTCCGGGCGTCCCACTTGCCCGTCATGACGATCTCCCGTCCCGGTACGAGCTGTTCTCTCAGATACGGGCGGTTGAACCAGACCGCCGCAATCAGGGCCTGGTCCACGCGCACGCGGCACACGAGGCGCGTCTTGCGTCCGTACCGCTGCAGGGTCGAAGCCGTGGCGATGACGCCGGCGACGGTGATCTTTTCGCCGTCTTTCGCCCCGGCCAGCGAGCGCACGCGGTAATCCTCATACCGGAACGGATAATGTTCGAGCAGATCACCGACCGTAAAAAGACCCAAGGCGTGCAGCTCCTCCGCCTTGCGGGAGCTCACGCCTTGCAGTTTTTCCACCGGGATGGAGAAGAGCTCGGGTTCCATTCCTTTACCCCGCTTCCGGCGACGACAAAACTGGCATCATGGCAACGTCCGGGCACACACCCGGGCGTCGGCTAGCCTTGCATGGGCAGGGCAAACACGCCGACCGTCCCCGGACCGGCATGGGTGCCGATGACCGGACCGATTTCCACCACCCGCTGCCTTCCGATATTGACGGCGGTTTTCAGGCGTTCTTCCAGTTCCTGCGCCGTTTCCGTGAATCCCGGCGTAATCGCCAGGGTGAGATCCACCGGGCTTCCGGGGAAATCCGCCGCGATCCGTTCCGCCACGCGGGCGACCGCTTTCTTGGCGCCGCGGACCTTCTCCACGGGAGAGACCATGCCCTCGTCGTCGATGGTCAGAATCGGCTTGATGTTGAGCAGCGAGCCGATCAGCGCGGAAGCCTTGCCGATCCGGCCGCCCCGCTGCAGGTATTCCAGCGTGTCGACCAGGAAATAGAGACGCGTGTTTTTGCGCAGTTGCATCACCCGTTCCTCGATCTCCGCGGCGGAAGCCCCCTGGGCGGCCATTTCGGCCGCCGCCGTCACCAGCATGCCCGTGCCGAAGGAGGCCGAGCGGCCGTCCACGACGGTGATGTCGGCTTCCGGCAGCATGGATTTCGCCAGCTGCGCGGACTGGATCGTCCCGCTCATGGCGGAAGACAGGTGGATGGAAACGATCGGCCTTCCCGCATCCGCCAGACGCTTGTACACCTCGAAGAAATCGGCCGGGGAGGGCTGCGACGTGGTCGGCAAACCGCTGAACGCTTTGAGCTTCTGATAGAACTGCTCCGGCGTAAGATCAATGTTGTCGAGATAGGTTTCTTCCCCGAAATGCACCTTGAGCGGCACCATTTCGATGCCGAGCCGCTCGCGTTCCGCAGCCGGAATGTCGGCCGTGCTGTCCGTCACCACCGCCACTTGGGCCATCGTCGTCCCTCCTTTTATTGTTCAACCGCGAGCAGGTACGGGTAAAGCGGCTGGCCGCCGTCCCGGATTTCCAGTTCCGCGTCCGGATACCGCTCCGCCACCCAATCCGAAAGGCGCCGCGTGATTTCTTCGTCCGAGCCTTCGCCGGTCAGCACGGTCACCACGTCCCCGCCGTTTTCCATCATGCGCTCGAGCAATCCGCGCACCGTGTCGAACAGCCCGTCGCCGGCGGACACGATCTCTTTGCCCATGATGCCGATATATTGCCCCTCGCGGATGTCCAGGCCGTTGATCCTGGTGGCGCGCACCGCCTTGGTGACCTGGCCGTCGACCACCCTTTCCGCCGCTTCGGCCATGCGCCGCGCGTTCACGTCCGACGGCTCGTCCTCCAGAAACGCCAGCATCGCTGCCATGCCCTGCAGGATGCTGCGGGTGGGAATGACCGTCGCGGGCTTTCCCGCCAGCTTGGCGGCCTGTTCCGCGGCGAGGATGATGTTCGGATTGTTCGGCAGCACCATCACATGCTCCGCCGCCAGCGATTCGATCGCCTGCAGCACGTCTTCCGTCGACGGGTTCATGGTCTGGCCGCCGGTGAGCACCACATCGACCCCCAGGCTGCGGAACAGCTCCGCGTTGCCTTCTCCGACGCTCACGGCGACGATGCCGTAGGGAGCCATTTCGTGGGCGTGGAAATGCGGCTGCGGCACGCCGCGTCCCGGCGCTGCGGACGCCGGCCACGGGTCGTCGGGCGAAAGGATGCCGGTGGCGGCTTCCATGCCGAGGGGCGGATCGCCGGCGGCCGGATCGCCTGCGCTCCATCCGCCGGCTCCCGAGCCGACGCCGACCGGCTGCCGGATTTCCGCTTCCCGGGTGGCGCCGCCGACGGCGGAACCGGCTTCCTGCCCGCCGATGATGCCGCGGTGCTGCTGGCGCATGTTGAGGATGTGAATATCGGTCAGTTCGCCGTAGGCCAGGGCGAGGTTGAGCACGTCGCCCGGCTTGCGGGAATGGACGTGCACCTTGACGGTGTCGCCGTCGTCGATGATGATCACCGAATCGCCGTCCCGTTCCAGGGCCCGGCGGAACTCCGCCTCGGGAAACGGGCCGGATGGGCTTGTCCGGTGAATGAAAAACTCCATGTCATAGGGAAACACGATGGATTCCGTGGCGATCTGCGCCTGCACCGGAGCGTGGCCACGGGCGGTTTCCGCCCGACCGGACGGAACATCCGCCTGCGCCTGGCGGGCGGCCGTCGCGAACGCTTCCGCAAGCCGCGCGTCCGCGGCGGGATCTTCCGCCTGCAGGTACTCGAGAAACCCTTCGTACAGGCAGACCAGACCCTGGCCGCCGGCGTCGACGACGCCCACCTGCCTGAGAATCGGCAGCATCTCCGGGGTGCGGGCCAGCGTTTCCTCCGCCTTCCGAAGCACTTGGCGCATCCACAAAGCCAAATCGTCCGTACGCCGGGCCATTAGCGCCCCTTCGCGGGCGGCTTCCCGGGCTACGGTCAAAATCGTGCCTTCCACCGGCTTGACCACCGCTTTGTAAGCGATGTCAACACCGTGCTGCAATGCGGCGGCGAACTCCGCCACGCGAATTTCGCGCAGGCCCGCCGCCGCCTTGACGAATCCGCGAAACAGCTGCGACAGAATGACGCCCGAGTTGCCGCGCGCACCCATGAGCAGGCCGCGGGAAAGCACTTCCGCCGCCTTGCCCGCTTCGTCGCTCGGCCTGCGTTCCAGCTCGGCCACACCGGCCCTTATCGTCATGTTCATGTTCGTTCCCGTGTCGCCGTCCGGCACCGGGAACACGTTCAGCGCGTTGATGCGGTCCACGTGCCGGGACAGGTTATGCGCCCCGGCCATGATCATGGCCGCCCATTCGGCGCCGCTCAACGAACGTCTGCCCAAGTGGCGATTCCCTCCCTAGCGTGATACGCGTACCCCTTGCACGAAGATGTTGACATCATCCACTTTGAGGCCCGCAATTTCCTCCAGCACGTATTTGACCTTCTGCTGGATGTTGTGGGCGACTTCCGAAATCCGCACGCCATAGCTGACAATGACGTACAGGTCCAGGTGCAGCTCGTCGCCTTCCCTGCGTATCTGGACGCCGCGGGAAAGATTTTCCCGGCCGAGCATGTCCGCGATTCCGTCCCGCAGCTGGCTGCGCGATGCCATGCCGACCAGGCCGTAGCAATCCAGCGCCGCCGATCCGGCGATGACGGCGATGACCTGGTCGTCGATTTCGATTTTTCCGTATTCGTTCGACAGGAGCATCGGCACGAAAATCCACTCCCCGGCTCCCAGTTTTGGACTTTATCCCATTGTACAATAAAAAAACCGGATAATGAAGCGTTGTCATCCGGTCCATGCGCCGTCCCGTCCGCGGGACCGGTCCCTCCCACGGATGGATCGGAGGGTGTCTGCGTTAGAGTAAAATTTGCGTGGGGGTAAAGTCTGGAAAAAGCGAACATAGAAAAAGAGCTTCTCCCCTGGTAATGTGAAAATGTGAATTTGCTGAAACACGCACCAAGAGGAGGAAGCTCCTGTGCAGCACTTTACCACAATCATTCCCACAATGAAAGAGCTTGAGCGGTGGATGTTCCGGGAGATGCAGGAAGCGTTCGCCAGCGCGATGAAGACAGCGCTGGAGATGTTGGATCAGATCATCCTTGAGCAAAGGGATCGCCAGCGTTTTCGCGTCAAGGCGGAACGGGAAACCAGCGTCAACA
>LZRV01000061.1 GCA_002159065.1 Paenibacillaceae bacterium ZCTH02-B3
CCCATCCCGAAACATCCGCCAATGTCACACCGAAACCCGTGATGGCTACCTGACGGCCTCATTGGGTAACAAAATTACGTGAGTGATCCTTTTTCCTTCGGTAACATTTTTAAATGAGTTGACACGCGCGTTCCGCGGCTTTCCCGCCTTTTTCCGTCCTTTTTCCCGCATTTTGCAAACCGGCTTCGCGAAACGATCTTTCGCCTGTAACGTATGAAGAATCGTGTGACCATTTCGCGGGAGGGAACAACCGTTGGAAGTGTATAAGGGTGGACTTGACGGGGAAACGCGGAAGGTGGTGAACCTGCCGACGGGATTCGGCCGGAAGGTGACCGCCGGCGTCATCGTCGTGCTCCTGCTCATCATCGGATCGTCCTGCTTTTACACCGTGCAGGAACACGAGCAGGCGGCGATTCTCACCTTCGGCAAATACACGGCGACGCAGGAGCAGTCCGGGCTTCATTTCAAGCTCCCTTACCCGATCCAGAGCGTCGTCAAGGTGCCGGCCAACCTGACGCAGAAAATCCAGATCGGCTACCGCGAGGATGACAGGGGCAATTTCTACCCGGTGGAAGAGGAAGCGCTCATGATCACCGGCGACGAAAACATCGTGTGGGCCGACGCGGTGGTGGAATGGAAAATCGCGGACGTGCGAAACTACCTGTACAACATTTCGGATCCGGAACAGTTCCTGCGCAACGCGGCCAGCGCCGCCATCCGTTCCGTGATCGGCTCCACCAGGCTGGATTACGCGATCACCGAGGGCAAGACGGTGATCCAGACGGAAGTGAAGGCGAAGCTGGACGAAATCCTGTCCATGTATGAAACCGGCATCCAGGTCCTGGACCTGAAATTCCAGGACATCGAACCGCCGGAAGGGGAAGTCCAGCAGGCCTTCAAGGAAGTCACCAACGCACGGGAAGAAAAGAACACGAAGATCAACCAGGCGATGCGGTACATGAACGACCGGTTGCCGAAAGCGCGGGGCGAAGCCCAGGCGCTGATTGAAAGGGCCGAGGCGGAGAAGAAGGCCCGCATCCTGAACGCGCAGGGCGACGTGGCCAAGTTCAACGCCCTTTACGAAGCGTATCGGGCCAATCCGGACGTGACGGCGGAGCGGCTCCTGCTGGAAGCGCTGGAAAAGGTGCTGCCGAACGCGAAAGTCATCATCACGGACGGCGACGGCAATACGATCCAGCTCCTGAACCTTGACGAAGTCCTGAAGAAGAGCGGGGGGAATGCGCAATGACCGCAAAGGGACTCCGTTATATCGGCATCGCGGCCGTTCTCGTCGTCATCGTGGCGCTCAGCTCCGTCTTCATCGTCCGCGAAGGCGAGTACAAGGTGGTGCTGCGGTTCGGCGAAGCGGTGCGCATTTACGAGAAACCCGGCATCAAATTCAAGATCCCCTTCGTTGAAAACACGATGTCGCTGCCGAAATACCAGCTCATCTACAACAGCAACCCGACGCCGATCCTGACCCGGGACAAGAAACCGATCAACGTGGACCATTACGCGGTCTGGCGCATCGACGACCCGCAGGCGTTCATCCGTTCGCTCAAGACGGTCACCAACGCGGAAAGCCGGATCGGCGACGCGGTGTACAACGCCGTGCGGCGCAAGCTTTCCGAGATCGAATACGGGGAGATCATCAGCGAAAACACCGCCCGGGGCGACCTCAATGCGGAAGTGACGAAAATCGTCGCCGACGTGGCGGTGAACCAGAACTACGGCATCGAGATCGTGGACGTGCGCATCAAGCGGACCGACCTGCCGGAGGAGAACAAGCAGAGCGTGTTCAACCGCATGATTTCCGACCGGCAGTCTATCGCGGCGGGATATCTCTCCGAAGGGGACGAGGAATCGCGGAAAATCATGGCGAACGCCGACCGCCAGGCCACGGAGCTCATCGCCCAGGCCGAGGCGGAAGCCAAGAAAATCATCGCCGAAGGGGAAGAGGAAGCGGCGCGGATCTACAACGAAGCGTACGGAAAGGACCCCGAGTTTTACAAACTGTACCGGACGCTGGAAAGCTACGTGACCACGCTGCAGGGCGAACCGGTGCTCATCGTCCCCGTGGATTCGCCGTATCTGAAGTACCTGATCGGGGAAAGATAAGTTCACAGCATTGTCACGTCCATGCCCAAAACTTGTCACAACCATGACCCGAACGGGTCATTTTTTTTGTCCGCCGGGGGGATACCATGAAAACAAACCTTCAAAAAGGGGGCGAAAGCCGTTGTTGGACAACAGGAAGAGCCCCGCGGCATTTCGCATGAACAGAAAAAAAAAGGTGCCGCCGGCCGCGCTGGCCCTGGCCGCCCTGATGATCCTTGCGGCCTGCGCGGGAGCCAAGGGGTCGCAGCCCGGCACCGCGAACATCGACCCCGCCTCGGTGAGCACGTCCGTGACCACGGAACCCGATCCCGCCCGGGCGGGGACGCCGGTGCGGCTGATCGCGGAGATCGACGGCGTGCCCGCCGGCGACGACACGGTGGTGCAGTTCGAGATCCGCACGGAAGGCAAGGCCAACCTGATCGAGGCGGAAGCTGATGCCGGCGGAAGGTATCATGCGGAATACACCTTCCCGCAGACGGGCACGATCCACGTCTACCTTCACGTGTATTATCTCGATCTGCACATCACCAAATTGGCCAAGATCGAAGTGACGTAAACCATGGCGGCGCGGAATCGGATGCTGCGCGCCGCCGCCGCTTTGCTGGCGTTTGCGGCCGCCGCGTGGCCCCTCCCGCCCGCGGCGGCGCAGGATGCGCGGACGTCCGCCTCCCTGCAGGAACTCGTCGATCAGGCCGAAGCCGGACAGACGGTGCGGATTCCCGCGGGGGAATACGCGGGCCCCGTGGTGGTGGACAAACCGCTGAGGCTGCTGGCGGAAGACGGCGCCCGGCTCGTCCACCATGGTCCGGAGCCGGCCCTGCGCATCACGGCGGACGGCGTGGAGGTCCGGGGGCTTATCGTGGAAGACGCGGAGCGCCGGGATGCCGGCACCATCCTGGTCGAAGCGGACAACGTCCGCCTGGCGGAGCTGACCATCCGCACCGCCTCCCGCGCGGTACGGATGGTCGGCGCCGACGGCGGCGAGATTCTCGACAACGCCATCGAATGGGCGGGCGGAAACGTCCCCGTGTCGCGGCGGGGCAACGGCATCGACCTGTACGACTCGCACCGCAACCGGATCGCCGGCAATACGGTTTCCGACATGCACGACGGGATCTACGTGGAAGGCGGCGACGGCAACGTGGTGGAACACAACCGGGTCGAACGCTCACGGTACGGCATCCATCTTATGTACACCGGGCAAACGGTCGTTCGCGACAATTCCGGGTCGCAAAACATCACCGGCATCATGGCGATGACGTCGCACGGAGCGGAAGTGACGGGCAACGTCTTCGTCAAACAGCATGAAAACGTGCATTCGCAGGGCATCCTGCTGTTTGACGTGCGCGATTCGCTCTTTGCGGACAACATCGTGGAGGGCAACCGGGTCGGCTTCTATGTCGAGGAGTCACACGGCAACCGGATCACCGGCAACGAAATCCGGCAAAACTACATTGGCGTCCAGATCCTGTCCTCCGCCGGCAATTTGATCGAACGCAACGTCTTTGCCGGCAACGTGGCGGACGCCGAGGCCGTGGACAGCGCCGGCAATGAAGTCCGGGAAAATTATTGGGACGCCTTCGCCGGGCTGGACGCGGACGGCGACGGCAGAAGCGACCTGCCGAACCCGGTCAATCCGTTCTTTCTGAAGCTGACCGGAGCGGTTCCGGCGTTCCAGCTGTTTTTCGGATCGCCCGGCATGGCGTTTCTGGAAGGGCTGTACGCCTCCGGCCGGGAGGCTTGGCTGGAAGACGCGGCGCCGCTCATGGAACCGCCGGAAACGGCCGGCGACGATCCGGACGGACGGCGGCCTTCGGACGCGGCGGCGGGGGCGCTGGGGCTGACGCTGCTCGCGGCGGCGGTCCTGAACATCTGGTATTGGGGGTTGAGGCGATCATGAAAAAGGCGAAAGCGGTTTTGATCCTGGCGGCGGCCATTCTGATGATATCCGCCTGCGGGCGCGGCGGCGACCCCGAGCCGGCGGCGATCAACGAGGACACCGACAAATGCGCCGCCTGCAATATGCAGGTGAAGGACGACGGATTCGCCACCCAGCTGATCACGAAGGACAAACGGGTGTTCAAATTTGACGACCTCGGTTGCATGTTCGATTGGAAGTCGGAAAATCCCGACGCGGACATCGCCATCGAGTTCGTGAGGGACCACGAAACGCTGGAGTGGGTGAAGGCGGAAAGCGCGTTCTATGCCTACGATCCGTCGTTCCAGACGCCCATGGCTTACGGCGTCGTGTCCTTCCGGGACAAGGCTTCGGCGGAAAAGTACGTGTCCGGACACGGCACGGGCGTGGTCATGGACTGGGCGCAGCTGCAAAACCACACCTGGGAACGCCATAAAGACAACGCGCACGGCGGCATGCACGGCGGAGGCGAGGGACACGGCAACGGCGCGACGGACGGCGAAGGGCACGGCGACGGCCCGATGAACGGCAACGGACATGCCGGACACGGGGAAGAGGCTGACGCCGACCATGCCGGGAAGGCGCACATGGAGGGACAAATGTGAGATCGGCAGCGCATGTGGCGGCGCGGGAATTGCGCCTTGGCTTTCGCAATCCATGGGCCTATTCCTTCATGGCCCTTTTTTGTCTCTTCAGCCTGTCGCTGCTGCTCATGCCGGCGGACCGGCTGCAGGAGGGCTATTCGGCCGCGGCGGGATCGCTGCTGAACCTCATGCTGTATCTGCTGCCGCTGATGACGCTGCTCATCGGTTCGTTCTCCCTCGCTTCCGAGAAGGAGGAGGGAAGCTGGGATCTGCTGGCGACCTATCCGATGGGCACTTTCGCCTTCCTGGCCGGCAAGATGGCGGGACTGGCGGCCGTACTCATCACGGTGGTCGCTTTCGGCTTCGGCCTGACGGGCGTGCTCGGCGCGCTGGCCGGGAAGGCGCCGGACGCCGGCGTGCTCGGGATGTTTTTCGCGTTTGCCGCCGGTCTCATCCTTCTGTTTCTCGCGGCGGCGGCGGTGATCGGCACGCTGGCGGAAAGCCGCTGGCAGGCGCTCACGGTTTCGGTGGCGGTCTGGTTTTTCCTGATCATTGCCTGGCCGACGCTGCTCATCGCCGGACTCGGACTTTTGCCCCACCCGTGGATCAAGCCGGCCCTTGCCGCGCTGACGGCCGTGAACCCCGCCGAGCTGGTCCGGCTGTTCGTGGTGGTGAAGCTGGGCGGCGGATCGGTGTTCGGTCCGGAATATTACGCGTGGATGAACTGGATCCGCGGCGCCGGCGGGACGGCCGGCTTCCTGGCGGTCTGCCTCGTCTGGATCGCCGCCGCGCTCATGTTTTCGCATGTCATGTGGGAAAGGAGACGGACGCATGGCTGAGCCGATTTTGACGGTCGACCGCGTCACGAAAATCGCCGGCGGGCGGACCCTCGTCCGCGAGGCGTCCTTCGCCGCGTTCCCCGGGGAAGTGGTGGCCCTGGTCGGCCCGAACGGAGCGGGCAAAAGCACCCTGATCCGCATGGCCGTCGGCGCCATGCCGCCGACCCGGGGGACGGTCGCCGTGGACGGGTACGAGTGGCGGAAGCACCGGAAGGAATTCGCCCGGCGGATCGGCTACATGCCCGACGACTACCGCTTCGGCGGCCGCCTGTCCGCCCGGGAGACCCTCGCGTTTTGGGCGAATTTGCGCGGCGTGCCGCGGGAGCGCGTGGACGAGGCGCTGTCGGAAGTGGGCCTTGCGGAGGCGGCCCGCACGCCGGCCGCGGCCTTTTCCAAGGGCATGCGCCAGCGGCTCCTGTTCGCCCAGGCGATGCTCGCCCGTCCGCCGCTCCTCGTGCTGGACGAGCCCACCAACGGGCTCGATCCCTTGTGGCAGGCGGAATTTGTCCGGCTGGTCCGCGGCCTGACCCGGGAGGGCCACACGGTCGTGTTCTCCACCCACCAGCCGGAGGTGGCGGAGGCCCTCGCCGACCGCGTCGTGCTGGTCAACCGGGGCGAGGTGCGGGAAGAAGCGTCCGCCGCCGAAGCCCTCCGCGCGTTTTTCCGCCCCCTCGCGGAAGGCCTGAAGGCCATGTCCTGAAGCATTCTGATTACGGCATTACGGCGGGGTTCTCATCCGTTTTCCGCCGGCCGCGGAACCGGTTTCTCGACGAGGAAGAAGATGAGCGTCTGCGTCAGCGCCGCCGCAAACAGGACGACGGGCAGCATCGCGGATTCGAGATTGTCCGCGAACCGAAGCAACGCCGCGATGGACAGGACGCGTCCGGCGTTCAGGAACACTTCCCGCATGACGATGGCTTCGTTTCGCAGCTGGCCTCTGAGCGGCAGCAGCGCGATCCGGCGATAGTAGGAATGGGACAGGGTATTTTGCATGAGCGGACTGCCGAGCGAGAACAGGATCATGAAAACGGCGACGGTCCAGAACGTGACGCCGATGAACAGGAAAGCGGCGCCGATCACGGCGCCGGCCGACGACAGGAGGACGTACAGCCTTCCGAGATGTTCCCGCCCGAAGCGCGAAATGAGGAAGCTGGAGAGGATGACGAGGCCCGAGAAGAAAATGGTGAGATAGCCGACCCAATCCTCCCGCCCGACCGTCCGGTAAAGCAGGATGTTGGGCAAAAACAGCGTGATGCCCTGGAACAGACCCCACAGGAAGAAGGCGAAGAGCGCCTTGAGCCAGGCGGGCTGCCGGCGCATCACGAGGGGCACGAGGTTGATGTAGAACGTCTTGTGGCGAAAGCCGGACGGCCGGATGCGCAGGCTGAGCACGGCCGCGGCGACGAAGAGGGCGAGGGACAGCGAGAAGGTGGCCGCGTAACCGGTCAGCCCTTCCATCACGCCGATGATCGTGCCGGCGACCGCCGGCCCGGCCAGCCCGGCCAGGTTGAAGAACGTCGTGTTGAGCCCGAGAAACCGGATCCGGTTCGCGGGGGTGGACACGTCGTACATCATGACGAGATAGGCCGTCCAGTACATGCCGGAAGCGATGCCGCTGAACAGTCCGAACCAGACGTAGTGCCGGACCACGGCCGTGCCGGCGAGGATGACCAGCAGATAGAACAGCGCCGTCAGCCCGATGCCGATCCGGTATGTCAGAAGCCGGTCGGTCCGCTTCGCGAGCCAGGCGCCGGCCAGAAAGCCGACGGGGGTCAGCAGGAACACGACGATGTTGTAGATGCCGTTCACGGCGAGATCCTCGGTCAGGCGCCATAGGTACAGGTTCAGGAACAGGCCCGCCATCGATGCGCCGAACTGGAACAGGCTGTGGATGCCGATCGTCAGGACCGCTTCGCCCGACAGACGCCTGCCCGGATCGACGGCGCCTCCCGCACCCGCAAACGCCTTCAGCCGGAACCATAAACCCATGCCGCTTTCCCCTTCCGGCGACTAGTCCGGGGTTGCCGCTTGCCCCCTATTGTAGTCCCCGCCGCCGTGAAAGCAAACGGAACAGAGCCGGTTCAGGCGCGTTCTTCCGCCGTGCCGGCCCGTTATGCCGCGTTATCCGCCCCTTTTCTGCCAATTGGGCGCATCCGGTGTCATCCAAAGGCGCCTTGTCGAGGTTCCGAGAGCATGTTCCGGAACTTTCGCCGGATCCGCAGAACGGCCGATTGCCGAATGACCGCGGAAAAAAATAGAATGGATACAAGAACGAGAAAGATGGAGGGAAAGGAAAAGCTGTGAAGCTATGGTACCGGCAACCGGCTTCCGGCTGGGCGGAGGCGCTGCCGATCGGCAACGGCCGCATGGGCGCGATGGTGTTCGGCCATCCGGCGGACGAACGGCTGCAGCTCAACGAAGACTCGCTCTGGCACGGCGGCCCGCGGGACCGGAACAACCCGGACGCGGCGAAGGTGCTGCCGGAGATCCGGCGGCTGATTTTCGAGGGCAGGCCGCGGGAAGCCGAGCGTTTGGCGGTCACGGGCCTGTCGGGCCTTCCCGAGACGCAGCGGCATTACGAGCCGCTCGGGAACCTGCTCTTGCACTTTGAAGGGATCGATCCGGACGCGGTGGAGCGATACGAGCGGACGCTGGATCTGGAGCGGGCCGTCGTCACGGTGGAGTTCGAACACCGGGGCGTGCGGCACAGGCGGGAATATTTCGCCAGCTATCCGGATCAGGCCGTCGTGATCCGCGTCACCGCCGACCGTCCGGGGCAGGTCTCGCTGACGGCGCGGCTGGAGCGGGCGATGTGGCGGTACGTGGACAGGACGGGGAGAAGCGGGACGGACGCGATTTTCATGGCGGGCGAAAGCGGCGGCGAGGGCGGCATGCCGTTCGCGGCGGCGGTGGCGGCGAAGGCCGAGGGCGGAAGGCTGGACGCGATCGGCGAGCACCTGATCGCGGAACGGGCGGACGGCGTGATGCTGGTGATTGCGGCCGCGACCGGCTTCCGCGTGAAGGAGCCGCTTGCGCACAGCCTGGCGCATGCCCGGTCCGTATGCGCGAGGTTGTTTGACGAGCTGCTTCGGCGGCATGTGGAGGATTATCGGGAGCTGTTCGGGCGCGTGACGCTTACCCTGGCGGGGGATGACGGGAAAAACGGACTGCCGGTTCCGGAGCGGCTCGAGCGGCTGCGGCGCGGAGAGGACGACCCGGGACTTGCGGCGCTCTACTTCCAATACGGCCGGTACCTGCTCATCGCCTCCAGCCGTCCGGGATCGCTGCCCGCGAATCTGCAGGGCGTCTGGAACGACCAATTTCTTCCGCCGTGGGACAGCAAATATACAATCAACATCAACACGCAGATGAACTACTGGCCGGCGGAAAGCTGCGCCCTGCCGGAGTGCTGCGAGCCGCTCTTCGACCTGATCGAGCGGATGCGGGAGCCGGGCCGCAGGACGGCATGGGTCATGTACGGCTGCCGGGGGTTCGCCGCGCACCACAACACCGACATCTGGGCGGACACGGCGCCGCAGGACAGCTACATTCCGGCGTCGTACTGGCCGCTCGGCGCCGCCTGGCTCTGCCTGCATCTGTGGGAGCATTTCCGGTTCACGCAGGACCTTGCGTTCCTCGGGCGTGCGCTGGAAACGATGAAGGAAGCCGCCCGGTTCGTGATGGATTACCTGGTGGAGGGACCATCCGGCGAGCTCGTCACCTGTCCGTCGGTGTCGCCGGAAAACCGATATATATTGCCGAACGGGGAGACGGGCGTGCTGTGCGCCGGCCCGGCGATGGACACGCAGATCATCCGCGCGCTGCTGGGCGCTTGCCTGGAGGCGGAGCGGGTGCTGGCGGAGCGGGCGGGCAAGGCGGCCGACGAACCGTTCATCCGGGAAGCGGAAGAGGTGCTCACTCGCCTTCCGAAGAACAAAATCACAAGGCTCGGCACGCTCCAGGAATGGTACGAGGATTACGAGGAAGCGGAGCCGGGGCACCGGCACATCTCGCACCTGTTCGCCCTGCATCCGGGCGATCAGATCACGCCGCGGCGGACGCCGGAGCTGGCGCGGGCGGCGCGCCGCACGCTGGAACGCCGGCTGGCGCACGGCGGCGGGCACACCGGCTGGAGCCGGGCGTGGATCGTCAATTTCTGGGCGCGGCTTCAGGACGGCGAGCAGGCCCATGCCAACCTCATCGCCCTGCTTGGCAAGTCGACGCTACCGAATCTCCTGGATGACCATCCGCCGTTCCAGATCGACGGCAACTTCGGCGGCACGGCGGGCATCGCCGAGATGCTGCTGCAGAGCCACGACGGCGCCATCCATCTTTTGCCGGCGCTCCCGAAGGCGTGGCCCGCGGGGGAAGTGAAGGGGCTTCGGGCGCGCGGGGGATACACGGTCGACATCCGGTGGGAGGCCGGCCGGCTGACGGAAGCGCGGATCGCGGCCGGCTTCGACGGCGTCTGCACGGTCCGGGTTTCCCGGGACGTGGAGGTGCGGCTGGGCGGCCATCCGATCGAGGTCAGACGGGACGACCGGCATGCCGATGTCCTGTCGTTCGAAGCGCGCGCGGGCCGTTGTTACGAGCTGCGAGCCAAAGCGTAAATGGAGGGATCATTCGGTGAAGAAGCAAGCGTTCAATCCTTATCTGCCGTCCTGGGAGTACATCCCCGACGGCGAACCGTATGTATTCGGCGACCGCGTGTATGTATACGGTTCACACGACCGGTTCAACGGCCACGCCTTCTGCCTGAATGATTACGTGTGCTGGTCGGCGCCCGTGGACAATCTCGGGGACTGGCGCTATGAGGGCGTCATTTACCGGAAGACCGACGATCCGCTCAATCCGGACGGCAGCATGTGCCTGTACGCGCCGGACGTGACGGTCGGTCCGGACGGGCGGTACTATCTGTACTACGTGCTGGACAAGGTGTCCGTCGTCTCGGTCGCGGTGAGCGACACGCCGGCCGGCAAGTTCGAGTTTTACGGCTATGTCCGGTATCCGGACGGCACGCGGCTCGGGGAACGGGAAGGGGACCAGCACCAGTTTGACCCCGGCGTCCTGACGGAAGGAGACAGGACCTATCTGTACACGGGCTTCTGCCCCAGGGGCGACAGGTCGCGGAAAGGCTGCATGGCCACCGTGCTCGGGCCGGACATGCTGACGATCGTCGAGGAGCCGGTCTTCGTCCTGCCGAGCGAGCCGTACAGCGCGGGCACCGGGTTCGAGGGGCACGAGTTTTTCGAGGCGCCGTCGATCCGCAAGCGCGGAGACACGTACTACCTGATCTATTCCTCGATCCTCATGCATGAACTGTGCTACGCGACGAGCAAGCATCCGACGAAAGGCTTTCAATACGGCGGGGTCATCGTCAGCAACGCCGACATGTACATCGATTCCTACAAGCCGGCGGACAAGCCGATGTATTACGGCGGCAACAATCACGGCAGCATTGTGGAGATCGGCGGGCAATGGTATATTTTCTACCACCGCCAGACGAACGGTCACCATTATTCCCGGCAGGGCTGCGCGGAGCCGATCCGGTTCCGCGAGGACGGGAGCATCGTGCAGGCGGAAATGACGTCCTGCGGCCTGAACGGCGGCCCGTTGGCCGGGCGCGGCGAATATCCGGCCCATATCGCATGCAATCTGTTCTGCAAGGACGAGGAGCTGTACGTCGGCACCTACGGCGCCTGGATGGACGGCCGGTTCCCGAAGATTACCCAGGACGGCAAGGACGGGGACGAGGAGCCCGGATACATCGCGAACATGCGGGATTCGGCGACGGCCGGCTTCAAATATTTCGACTGCCGCGGCGTGAAGCGGGTCAAGATCAAGGTCCGCGGTTACGCAAAGGGAGTCTTCGAGGTGAAGACGGCGTGGGACGGTCCGGCGCATGGGGTCATCCCCGTGGATTTCACGAACGTCTGGAAGGAGTACGCGGCGGACATCGCGATTCCGGACGGCGTGCACGCGCTGTATTTCACGTACCGTGGCGGGGGGAACGCGCAGCTGAAGTCGTTTGCGTTGGAATAAGGGAGGACGCAAAGGGAGGGCGCAGACCTCCCTTTTTCCATGCGCATCGCCTTGGGAGAGAGATTCGCGTGCCGCGGGAAGGCTTCGACCCTTTTTCCTCTTTGGTTATCCGTTGCCAAAATGCATAAGGGCGGCTACCATTTACCATGTGGGCAATTTTTGTTGCGCGCTTCCAATATGAAGGAACCTCTTGAAGCGGGCAACGGGAGGAACGCCGATCCATGCGCAAATCCGTCGTGCTGCCGCTCGTGGCCGGGTGCGTCGTCGCCGCCTGGTTCACGGGCGTGTCCCTCTGGCGCCTGTTCCATCTTGATCTGACGATCCCCGTGCAGACCGCCCCGTCCCTTCTGGCCGATTATCGCCTGGTGCTCATCACGCGGGAACTGGATTCCCCCTTCTGGGACGAGGTGGAGGCGGGGGCCCGCCGCTCGGCCCGGCAGTACAACGCATATCTGGAAGTATGGGGAAGTTACGGCCAGAACGAGGAAGAGTTTTTGAAAAGGATGGAAATTGCAATCGCTTCCAAAATGGACGGGATCATCGTGCAGGGGCTCAACACCGACGAATTCCACCGTCTGACGACGGTCAAGGCGGGGAGCAATGGGATTCCGGTGTTCACCGTGGCCAACGACGTGCCGCCGGGCAAGAGCATCCGCCGGACCTACATCGGCACGAACCACGAGCTGGCGGGGCGGATGATCGGCCGGCAGCTGCTGGAGGATATGGGGGAGAGCGGCACCGTGGTGATCCTCCGGTCGGAGCGGGAGGAAGAAAACCAGCGCCAGCGGATGAAGGGCATATTTGACGTGCTGGCACCGTATGCCGGCCAAATCCGGACGGAAATCGTGACGACCGGCGACACGCGGGAAAAGGTGACCCAGGCCACGGGCGACGCGCTGAACCGCTGGCCCGACGCCGACGCCTTCATCGCCGTTCACTCGGCCAATATCGGCGCGATGGTGCGGGTGCTGGAGCAGCGGGTCAGCATCGGAAACCGGCACATCTACGCCTTTGACGACGATGCCGAAGCCCGTACGCTGCTCGGGCAGGGGAAACTCAGCGCCCTCATCGTCCAGTCCCCCGCCCAGATGGGCGAAATCAGCGTCCGCCTCATGATCCAGTGGCTGCGGGGCGAGAAGTTTCCGCTGGATTACATCGGCTACTTCACCGATTTCCGGCTGGTGCGGGCGGGGGAACCCCTATGAGCGGCATCCAGAGGAAAATTTTGTCGCTGTCGGCGATCATGCTGTTCATCATGGCCGCCATCTGGACGTTCCTCACCTACTACAACCAGCAGATGCTGGACCGGTACAACCGCATCCTGCAGCGTTATCTGCAGCTCTACGAGATGTCTTCCGCCAGCCAGCAGCTTGTGGTGGCGCTCAACACCTACCTGCAGACGCCGGACGGCGCGAACCTGGCAAATCTGAGCGCGGGCAGGCAACGGGTGCTCGACGCCAAGCGCCTCCTCGAAGAACGCATGGCCAGCGAGACCGCCGTGGACCCGACGGATTACCTGAATTTGGTGGACAGCCTGGTGGAGGCGGCGGACCGCTCGTATATCATGTCCGCCCGGGAGCTGAACAGCGTGCAGGCGATGATCGATTTCGCGGAATCGGACCGGTACGCCAAGTACATCGCGGAGATGACGCAGCAGCTCATGGAGCAGGAACTGAGGACCTACGATTCGTTCTACCGCGGCATCATCCGGCAATCGGCGGAACTGAAAAAGCTCGGTTTCTGGCTCCTGGCGTTCGTGACGATGGTGCTGCTGCTTTTTTCGTACGGGTTCTCCCACAGCATCACCCGGCCGGTGCGGAAGCTGACCTTGGCCGCCCGGGAACTGGCCCGCGGCCGGTTCGACATGCACATCGAGGTGCAATCCAACGACGAGATCGCCTTTTTGGCGAGGACGTTCGACCACATGCGCGTCAACATGGGCAGGCTGATTTCCGAAATCCAGATGAAAGCCCAGCTGGAAAGCGAGCTGCAGACGAGCCGGCTGCTGCTGAAGGAAAGCCAGCTGCGAAGCCTGCAGAGCCAGATCAATCCGCATTTTCTGTTCAACACGCTGGATACGCTTTCGAAGAAAGCGTACCTGGAAGGTTCGCCGGAGACGAGCGATCTCCTGGCGAACGTGGCGGGCCTGCTTCGCTACAACCTGCGGCGGCTGGACCGGCCCGTCACCCTGTGGGACGAGGTCCGGGTGCTGAGGCAGTATATCGAGATCCAGAAGGCCCGCTTCGGCGACCGGCTCAGGTTCGTGCAGGATATCGACGAAACATGCCTGAACCTGCGGCTGCCGGGACTTACGCTCCAGCCCATCGTGGAAAACGCCGTCATCCACGCCGTGGAACCGTCCGAAAAAGGCGGCACGGTGACGTTTCGCGTCCGGGACCTGGGCGACCGGGTGGCGGTGGACATCGAGGACGACGGCGTCGGGATGAGCGAGGGGAAGATCCGCGAAATCATGGAAGAGCGGCTCGCCGAAGGACAGGGCCATTCCACGGGGATCGGGATCAGCAACGTCATCCGGCGGCTCAGGCTGTTTTACGGGGTGGACGACGTGATCCGCATCGACAGCGCGCCCGGAGCGGGAACGAAGGTCCGGCTCCGGCTTCCGAAGGCGGAAGGGGGGATTGCCCATGTTCAGGCTGCTGATCGTGGACGATGAACCCATTGAACGCCAAGGCTTGCGCGCGATTCTCAGGGACGGCTTCCCGGACCTGGAGATCGGGGAGGCCGTCAGCGGCAGGACGGCGCTGGAAATGGCGGACAGCTTCCGCCCGGATCTGGTGCTGATGGACATCAAAATGCCGGGCATGGACGGGCTGGAAGCGATCCGGCGCATCCGGGAGGCGGGCCATGAGGATATCCGGTTCATCATGGTGACGGCGTACGACACCTTCGATTACGCCCACCGGGCGATCCGCCTGGGCGTCGTCGGCTACATCCTGAAGCCGAGCAAGGCTTCCGAAATCATCGAAACGGTGGGCAAGGCCATCCGGAAGATCGAGGAGGAACGCCGGGAACGCGAAGAGCGGGCAAGGAGCCGGGAAGCCATCGGGAAGATGAAGCCGCTGGTGGAAGCGGATCTGGTGGCGCGGCTCCTGTTCGACCACACCCATGAGATCGGGCTGGAAGAAACGCTGCGTCTCCTGGGAGAAGAAGCGCCGCGGGAAGCCTTCGCGATGGTCGTCGCGGTGAACGGTTTGCGGGAAGCGGAAAGCTACTTCCTGGCGGTGAAGGAAATGGTGAAGCAATCGTGCTGTTGCTGGGTGGGAGCCATGGCCTCCGGACAGATCCCGCTCATCGTTTTCCGGAAGGAAGGCCTGTCGCACCGCGCGCAGGCGTCCGCGCTGGCGCACAGGCTCCTGTCTCTCGCGAACCGGTGGCCGGAACTGGAAAGCTTTGTCGGCATCGGCCGCCCGTGCGGGTCCCTGGAGCAAATCCGGCAGTCCTACCGGGAGGCGCTTCTGGCCTGCGCGGGCGGGGCCGCCGCGGCACGATACCGGTTTTTTGACGATTGTCCCGCGCGGGAAGGGGAACGGACGGGCGACGTGCCGGACCCCGCGTCGGATAAGCGGCTCCGGGACGACGTGAGGCTGAATCGTTGGGACCGGATCGAAGAGACCGTCGCGGACGCCGTCCGGCGAATGGAACAGGCCGGCCTGGAGCTTCTGGAAGCGCAGCAGCGGATGCTGGACCTCCTGTGGGTGATCAGCCGGGAACTGCGCGAGCTGGGCGTTCCGGCGGAAAAGCCGCTCTTTGCCTATCCGGCGCGGGATTTCCGGCAGCTTCGGACGGAGGCGAAAGCGCTTCTGGACCGGCTCGTCCGGGCGGCCGAGGAGCATCGCGGCAACCTGGAGACGGACGCGGCGCGGAAAATCGAGCGGTTTGTCCGGGACCATTGCCATGAGGACCTGTCGCTGGAAACCATCGCGCGGCAGGTGGGCCTGAGCCCGCATTACGTGAGCAAAATTTTCAAGGAACGGACGGGCGTCAATTACATCGATTATCTCACCGAATGCCGGGTGGAAAAAGCGAAGGAGCTGATGCGCGACCCGTCCCTGAGCCTCAAGGAAATCGCCATCGACGTCGGGTACCGTGACCCGAACTATTTCAGCAAAGTGTTCCGGAAGGTGTGCGGCCTCTCTCCCAGCGAATACCGGGACCGGATTGCCGGAAACGCCGGAGCATAAAAAATTCCAGATTGCAACAAAAGAATCCAGCATCCTTCTCCGCCGAACCGGCTTTTTCAATGGTAATTTTTCGGAGTGTAAGCGTTTCAAAACCTTTTTTGGAGAAGGAGAGGGGAACATGAGGCACTCAGACGGGAGCAAACGCCGCCTTGCGATGGCGGTGCCGGCGTTCATGCTGGCCTTGACGCTGGCGCTGTCGGCGTGCGGAGGCGGAGGCGGTTCTTCTGGTTCGGGGGAAGGTTCCGGATCCGGAGGGAAAAAGGATGACGGAAAGATCCTGATCGGGTTGTCCATGGACACGCTGCAGGAAGAACGCTGGCAGCGGGACCGCGACCTGTTCGTCGCGAAGGCGAAGGAACTGGGCGCGGAAGTGGAAGTGCAGTCGGCCAACAGCGACGACGCGAAGCAGATCGCCCAGGCCGAATCGCTCATCTCCCAGGGCGTGGACGTGCTGGTCGTCATCCCGCACGACGCCGAAGCGACGGCGGCCATCGTGGAGAAAGCCCACGCGGCGGGCGTCAAGGTCATCGCCTATGACCGCCTGATCAAAAACTCCGACGTCGACCTGTATGTTTCCTTCGACAACGAGCGGGTCGGCCAAATGCAGGCGGAAGCCATCGTCAAGCTGGTGCCGAAGGGCAAATACGTCTACATCGGCGGCTCGGAAACGGACAACAACGCCCACCTGTTCAAGAAGGGCGCGTTCGATGTGCTGCAGCCCTACATCGAACGGGGCGACATCGAGATCGTGTACGACCAATGGACCAAGGACTGGAACCCGGCGGTGGCCATGGCCAACATGGAAAACGCCCTCACCGCCAACAACAACCAGATCGACGCGGTCGTCGCGGCCAACGACGGCACGGCGGGCGGCGTCATCCAGGCCCTCGCGGCGCAAGGCCTGGCCGGCAAGATTCCGGTCTCCGGGCAGGACGCGGAACTGGCGGCCTGCCAGCGGATCGTCGAAGGCACGCAGACGATGACGGTCTACAAGCCGATCAAGCTGCTGGCCGAGAAGGCGGCGGAACTGGCCGTCGCGATGGCCAAAGGGGAGCAAATCCAAACGGACCGCACCGTCCACAACGGCAAGATCGACGTGCCGTCCATCCTGCTGGATCCCATCTCCGTCGACAAGACGAACATCGACCAGACGGTGATCGCCGACGGTTTCCATTCGAGGGAAGACGTGTACAAGAACGTCCAATAACCGCGGGAAGCGGCAGGGGAGGCCGTGAAACCGACGTTTCACGCGCTTCCCCTTTGCATGTGCGAGGTGAATCGCGATGACCGTCGCGCTGGAAATGCGGGGCATCACGAAGGTGTTCCCCGGCGTCGTGGCGCTGGACAACGTGAACTTTACGGTGCGCAAGGGCGAGATCCACGCGCTGTGCGGCGAAAACGGGGCCGGCAAGTCGACGCTGATGAAGGTGCTGAGCGGCGTCTATCCCGTGGGCACCTACAAGGGACAGATTTTGATCGACGGTGTGGAAAGGCATTTTCACGACATCCGGGACGCGGAAGCGGCGGGGATCGCCATCATCTATCAGGAACTGGCGCTCGCGCGCAACCTGTCCGTGGCGGAAAACCTGTTTCTTGGCCATGAACTCAAGCGGTTCGGCATCGTCAACAAGGAGAAAATGCACAAGGAAAGCGAACGCTGGCTGCGGGAGGTCGGGCTGAACGTCGATCCACGGGAACTTACGGGCAATCTGGGCATCGGCAAGCAGCAGCTGGTGGAAATCGCCAAGGCGCTCGCCAAGAACGCGAAAATCCTCATCCTGGACGAGCCGACGGCCGCCCTGACGGAGCAGGAAGTCGGCATCCTGATGGGGATTTTGCGGGAATTGAAACAGCGGGGCGTGACGTGCATCTACATCTCCCACAAACTGAACGAAGTGCTGGCCATCGCCGACACGATCACGGTCCTCAGGGACGGCCAGACGGTGGGCACCTATCCCGTCTCGGAGGTCGACGAAGGGAAGATCATCTCCCTGATGGTCGGCCGCGAGCTCAAGGAACGTTTCCCGCGGATCGAAGCGAGCCCCGGCGACGTCATGCTGCGGGTGCGAAATTATACCGTCATGAGCCCGGACCAGCCGGGCAAGGCGGTGATTCGCGACGTGTCCTTCGAAGTCCGCAAAGGCGAAATCTTCGGCATCGGCGGGCTCATGGGCGCCGGACGGACGGAGCTCGTGATGAGCCTCTTCGGCGCGTATCCCGGAGAGAGCCGGGGCGAGGTGGAAATCGAAGGCAGGCCGGTCCGCATCCGCAGCGTCGGCGACGCCATCCGCGCGGGGATGGGGCTCGTGTCCGAAGACCGCAAGAAATACGGGCTGGTGCTGGGCATGAACGTGAAGAGCAACGTGTCCATGGCTTCTCTTCAGGCTTTCGCATGGAGGGGCGTCATCGACCATAACCGCGAAACCGCGGGCGGCCTGCAGGCCATCCATACGCTCCGGATCAAGGCGAATTCGCCGGAGACCATTGTGGGAACGCTCAGCGGGGGCAACCAGCAGAAAGTGGTCATCGGCAAGTGGCTGACGACCCGGCCGAAAATCCTGTTTCTCGACGAGCCGACGCGGGGCATCGACGTCGGGGCGAAGTTCGAAATCTACAATATCATCAATCAGCTGGTCCGCGATGGAGTGGCCGTCGTGATCGTGTCTTCCGAAATGCCGGAGCTGATCGGCATGTGCCACCGGATCATGGTGCTCTCCGAAGGACGAAAAACGGCGGAGTTTCCTGCTTCGGAAGCCACCCAGGAACGGATCATGAAGGCGGCAACGGGAGGGATGGAAGCATGAACACCGAATCGCAGACGGCGCCGGCGCGGACGGAGACAGGGACGTGGACGGGGACGTTCGCCCGGTTGTTCCGGTTCGACGCCCGCGCGTATTCGATGATCGGCGCCGTGGTGCTGATCTGGACGTTTTTTTCCCTGATGCACGAGCGGTTCCTGACGCCCACGAATCTGTCGAACCTGTTTCTGCAGATGTCGGTGACGTCCATTTTGGCCATCGGCATGGTGCTGGTGATCGTGGCGGGACAGATCGACCTGTCGGTCGGTTCGCTGGTCGGGCTGACCGGGGGGATCGCCGCCGTGCTGAACGTCTGGTATGACTGGGATCCCGTTTCGGTGGTGCTGGTGACGATCGCCCTGGGCTCGCTGATCGGACTCATGCAGGGCTGGATCGTGGCCTATCTGGCGGTGCCGGCGTTCATTGTGACGTTGGGCGGGATGCTGATGTTCCGCGGCATCCTGCTGGGCACGACGAAAAGCGTGACGGTGGCGCCGCTCGATCCTTCGCTGAAAGCCATCGGACAAGACTACCTGCCCGAATTTCTCGGATGGATCGCCGGCGCGGTCGGCGTGATCGGCACGGCCGTCATCGTCTTGGGGAGCCGGTGGAGACGCAAGCGCTACGGCTTCAAGGTGGCGCCGCTGTCCATAAGCGTGCTGCGCATCGCGCTGATCGGCGCGTTCATCCTGGGGGCCGTCTGGGTGCTGAACAGCTACAAGGGCTTTCCGATCCCGTTCATCATCGTGATCGTGCTGGCGCTCCTCTTCACCTTCATCTCCCGCAACACGGTGTTCGGCCGGCAAATCTACGCCATCGGCGGCAACCCGGAAGCGGCCCGGCTGTCCGGGATTCCCATCCGGCGGCGGATTCTGATGGTGTTCGTGCTGTGCAACACGCTGGCGGCCATTGCGG
Organism: Paenibacillaceae bacterium ZCTH02-B3; assembly: GCA_002159065.1. Classification (GTDB taxonomy): domain Bacteria; phylum Bacillota; class Bacilli; order Paenibacillales; family Paenibacillaceae; genus ZCTH02-B3. Next base: position 19,417 of record LZRV01000061.1, read on the forward strand.
GGATCGTGCTGACGGCCCGCGTGAACGCGGCGACGATGAGCGCCGGCACGATGTACGAGCTGGACGCCATCGCGGCTTGCGTCATCGGCGGCACCAGCCTGATGGGAGGCACCGGGACGGTCACCGGCGCCATCCTGGGCGCGCTGATCATGGTCAGCCTCGACAACGGCATGAGCATCATGAACATGGAGTCGTTCTGGCAGTACATCGTGAAGGGCGCGATTCTGATTCTGGCCGTCTATATGGACATCTCCAGCCGGCGGCGGAAGAAGGCCGCCTGAACCGCGGCATCCCGCGCATTGTCGGACAGCCGCTTTCCTCCCCGGAGACATGCGGGTCATCCGGAGGGGGAAGCGGCTTCGTCTTTTCCATCCCCATGCGCATTGGCAGGATGCCCTGTTTTGGTATATAATAAGAACAAATGTTCGTGTTTCTTCTCAGTGCGAGGAGGAGGTGCATGGCGATGAGACCGCCGGTTTCATCCGCTCTCCCGGCGCGCGCGCGCCCGGCGCCGCCGCTTTCGGCAGCGGCGTTGCCGGTGCCGGCCCCGGTTTCCCGCCTGTTGCGGCAAACCGGTGGCGTCGTCCGGATCATCTACCTCGACCGCGCCGGCGCCGTCAGCGACCGTCTCGTCCGGGTGGACGGCGCGTCGGGCGGCAAGATCCGCGCCTACTGCTTTCTCCGCCGCGGCCCCCGGACGTTCGACGCCGCCCGGATCCTTGCGTGCGAACCGGCGATGCGGGGGTGGCGCCGCCATGGCTGAGGAAGCTGCCCGCGGACGGGAGCCGGAGGCGTCCGGAGGGAAGCTTGGTTCGCCCGATCCGGAACATCAGCCGCCCGGGCGGGACCGGGAGACGCGCGATCGGGAGCGGAAGGCGCCGTCGCGCGCGCCGATGCGCCTGACGGAAGAAGAGTTCGAGAGCGTCAAACGCTACCTGCTGCTGGACATCCTGCTGCGCGTGACGGATCACGATCTGCGTGCCCTGGACGCGTCGTGGGTGAAGATGCGCCGTGCGTACCGGACGCTGCTCCTGGCGATCCAGGACCGCATCCTGCGCGAGATGGCCGGGTTGCGCCATCTGTTCCGCAAGGCCGGCATCCGGATCTATGCGCAGCAGCGGGACCGCGGCGGTCTTACCGCGTGGTTCGCCTGCCGCGGATACCACCACCGGATTTCGCTGCTGGCGGCGTTCATCCGTGCCCAGGGGGAAGACATCGTGCTGGAATATCTCCGCCCGGACCGCCTGCGGGCGGAAGATTCCGGCGCGTTCACACGATTGCCAAAAGCGCAAAAAAGCCGGCTTCCCGGCGAACCGGACGGTTGAGAACCGGCGGGAATTTCCGATAATATTTAGGAAGAGCGGTGAATGGGGAGCGGGTGTCGCGCGGGGATGCCCGAGGGGACCGATGAAACGGGTGCGCGGGCGGAAGGCGTCCGAACGGATCGCTTGAGCGAGAGGGAAGGAGCCGGACGGCTCCTTTTTCGCTGGCCGTCGTCTCCATGGCTTATTGCTTCGGAGGATACCGAAGGCGGGCCACGCCGAGATCGATCAGAAAACCCAGGCCGGCGTAGGCGAGAATGGTCAGCACGTACATCCATTCCACGCTGACCTTGTGAATGTCGGTGAACATCGCCGCAATCCAGACGGGAACGCTGAACATGAAGAAAAAAAGGTTGTGCGGATCGCGGCCGGTGGCGTTGAACAGGCAAAGGGCGGCTCCGATCAGCACGGCGGCCCAGGTGGCGCGCAAGCGCATGGTGTCGCCTCCCCGCGAATTTTTTCCGTATTATGCGCAGCGACTCCCTGATCCATGCGGACGCCGTCCGGCGGCCCGCCGAAACCCGACGGAAAGGAAGTAAGGCGAAGTGGACTCTTCCGTATATGAAGCGATGCTGGTTGTCCTGATCGTGCTGGTCGGCTCCGTTGTGATGGTCGTCCGGCTCAAGCGCAAAAACCGCAAAAATCGCGGATGACGGGCGGGATCATCATGGTGTACCAGGTCAACCGGGAAGCGATCCGGCGCCGTCTGGACGCGGTGCCGGAACTGGCCGGGGCGCTGCGCGAACTGGCGGAGCGCTGGTCCGGCACGACGCTGGAAGGGCTGGCGCAGGAACGGGCGCTTCATCTGGCGGCGGAAATCGTCACCGACGTGGGCAGCGATCTCATCGACGGCTTCTTCATGCGCGACGCGGCCAGTTACGGGGACATCGTTGACATCATCGCGGAAGAAGGCGTCATCGGCGGCGACCTGGCGGCGGGTTTCCGCGAACTGGCGGAGGTTCGCGGGCAGCTGGTCCGTTCGTACACGGAGTGGCCGAGGCACCGGCTTCACCCGCTTACCGCATGGCTGGCCGACGGTCTGGAACGCTTCGCCCGCGAGGTGAACGCCTATCTCGAACGGGAATTGGGACCGTTTGTCGCAAAATGATTTCGCGTGTCGAAGTTTTTTTGTAAAATAGGTTCAGGCAAACGCCAGAACGGTCTGCGGCGGGACGGACGGCGGCCTGCGCAGGCGGGACGGGGTGAGGAATCATGCTGACCTCCGGTTCAGGTTCGACCCGCCGGCAACTGATGCATCTGCTGAAAACGAGGGGAGACAGCAGCGTCCAGGATTTGTCCGGGGCGCTCGGGATCACCGAAATGGCGGTCCGGCGGCACTTGCAGACGCTGGAACGGGACGGCCTCGTCAGCGTCACGGTCACCCGCCGCGCGGTGGGGCGGCCGGCATACAGGTATGCGCTGACGGAACGGGCGGAGGAAATGTTTCCCCGCAACTATGCCCAGCTGACCCTCGACTTGCTGGAGGAACTGGAAGGTCTGGCCGGCACGGAGACGGTGGAGCGGCTGTTTGCCGGCCGGCGCGACAAGCTGGAGAGCCGCCTCAAGGACCGTTTGCGGGGCAAACCGCTGCGGGAGAAGGTGGCCGAGCTGGCCGCCATCCAGACTTCCTCCGGTTACATGGCCGAATGGGAAGAAGACGGGGACCGTTACCTGCTCCATGAATACAACTGTCCCATTTCGGCGGTCGCGGGCCGGTACCGGCAGGCGTGCCGCTGCGAGCTGAACCTGTTCGAAACGCTGCTGGATGCCGAAGTGGAACGCACGGAATGTCTGGCGGAAGGGGGCATGCGCTGCACCTACGCGATCCGGGCGCGCCGGGGGGATGCGGAGGAAGGTGTTTCCGAAGCAGGACGGACGGCCGCGCCGGCGGCGCTGGAGCGCAGTTGAACCGCAAGCGGCGGACAATCCGGAAAGTCCTTTTTCCTGAAGGGAAAAGGACTTTTTTGGGTACGCCCAGCATGGGCGTCATCTCTACGGTGAAAGTCCGGAATGGGGGCTGGCGAGCGCCTACCATTAGCCAAAGGCAAGGGTGCCTGCCGCGAGGCGGGATCTGAAGGAAGCCGGAGGCAAACGCACGGGCCAAGGTACACGAACCGGATTTGAGGCAGGGTTAGTCGGATGAGTTGCCCAAACACAACGAAATCCAAAGCCGCCAAGGGCTAATTCTGTAAACTCCGGTGGTCGCGGGCGGAAAGATGACGCTCTTATCTGGGGAGGCCTGCGGAATATGCGAAGTGCTC
>LZRV01000062.1 GCA_002159065.1 Paenibacillaceae bacterium ZCTH02-B3
AGGCGAGTCGAAGGTTTCCTCCCTCCAGCATCCGTTCCAGCAAGTCGTCTTGGCTTCCGCGAGAAGAAAGGTCGACTTGTGCCGGCGACAGACTCGGCGCTCCGACGGTACCTCGCGGCTTCACCGCTGCCTCCCGCCGGCAGCCCCCTTGCGGGGTTTTCGGCTGTCTTTGCCTGTCGCGCGAACGCATCGGTTTCTTCTCTCCCTTCGGTTCGGCCCTTCCGGTTTCCTTCCGTCCCGTACTCCCGTACTATGGCCTCTGCTGACTCCTGCGGATTCAGCGCAGCCTCCCGGCTGCGGTTACGAAGTCACTTCGCATATTCCGCAGGCCTCCCCAGATAAGAGCGTCATCTTTCCGCCCGCGACCACCGGAGTTTACAGAATTAGCCCTTGGCGGCTTTGGATTTCGTTGTGTTTGGGCAACTCATCCGACCGGCTCTGCCTCAAATCCAGTTCGTGTACCTTGGCCCGTGCGTTTGCCTCCGGCTTCCTTCAGATCCCGCCTCGCGGCAGGCACCCTTGCCTTTGGCTAATGGTAGGCGCTCGCCAGCCCCCATTCCGGACTTTCACCGTAGAGATGACGCCCATGCTGGGCGTACAACAAAGAAGCGGCTGGCTCCGAAACCAGCCGCTTCCGCGTGTCACGAACATCTGCTGTATCCGCAGTTGGCGCACGTCTTGCAGCCTTCCGCGCTGATGAGGGACGCCGAGCCGCAGGACGGACACAGGTCCGCCGACGCGTACGGCGCGACCGGGCCGTAAGAACCTGGCGCGACCGCCCCGCCGTCGGCCGCCGATCCGCCCGCTCCGGCGTGGCCGTTGCCGTTCGCGAGACCGACGTGCATCTCCAGCGCCTTGGCCACGGCATCGGCGATGGATTCCACGCGGTTGGCGCCGAAGCCGATGGCGCCGGTGCCGCCGATGCCCTTCAGGTGCTTGATGAGCAATTGCACCTTGTTGCCGTGGTCGCCGTAGCGCAGGAACAGCGAGCACACCCGGCCAAGGGCCTCCGACATGGCGAACACGTCGGAGCCGGCCTTGCCGACGTTCAGGAAGATCTCGCCCGGGCTGCCGTCCAGGTCGTTGATGGTGATGTACGCTTTGCCGAAGGGCGTGTCGAACTTGTACGTCGCGCCTTGCAGCACCTTCGGCCGGGATTTGTATTGCCGGTCGAGAACGGGTTCCGGGGCGGCTTTGGGGACCGCGGCCGCCGCCGGAGCGCCGGACGTCGCCGCCTGCGCTTCGCCGGCCGCCGGCGCGGACGCTTCCGGTTGCCGTTCCTTCTTCTCGTCCTTCTCGTCCTTCGCCGTGTGCAGCACCTGCGTGTCGCGGCTGCCGTCGCGGTAGATGGTGACGCCCTTGCAGCCCAGCTCGAAGGCCAGTTCGTACAGCTTTTTCGTTTCTTCGACGGTGAAGTCCGCCGGGCAGTTGGCCGTCTTGGAGATCGAGCTGTCCACCCAGCGCTGGATGGCCGCCTGCACGCGGATGTGATCTTCCGCGCCCAGGTCCATCGCCGTGACGAACCATTCCGGCAGTTCCTCGCCGGGATGGGCGTCCTTCCACTCCTGCACGATGGGCACGTACTGCTTGTCGAAGCCGAGGCGGCTTTGCCGGTAGTATTCAAAGGCAAAGTACGGCTCGATGCCCGTGGAAGTGCCCACCATGGTGCCGGTGGAACCGGTGGGGGCCTGGGTGAGGACGGTGACGTTGCGCATGCCGCGGTTGCGGACCGCCTCCCCGACCTCCGGATACACCGAGGTCATATGTTTCATAAAGCCGCTTTGCAGGAACTTCTCGGCGTCGAACATCGGGAACGGGCCTTTTTCGGCGGCGATTTCCGTGGACGCGAGATACGCTTCGCGGGCGATGAACCCGTACAGCTTGTCGAGGAATTCCAGGCTTTCCGGACTGCCGTAGCGGATCTCCAGGCGAATGAGGAGCTCCGCCAGCCCCATCGTGCCGAGGCCGACGCGGCGTTCGTTTTTCTGGTTGCGTTCGTTTTGCGGGAAATGGTACGGCGTCTTGTCGATGACGTTGTCCAGGAAACGGACGGCGTACCTGACGACCCTGGACAGCTCGTCCCAGGCGACGTCGCGCTTTTCCGCGTCGTAGAACTTGGACAGGTTGATCGCCGACAGGTTGCAGACGCCCCACGCCGGCAGGCCCTGTTCGCCGCAGGGGTTGGTGCAGATGATCGGATTGAAATACCAGCTGTTGGACATCTGGTTGTAGTATTCGATGAACACGACGCCCGGTTCCGCCGACTTCCAGGCCGATTCGATGATCGTGTGCCAGATGTCGCGGGCTTTGTAGGTGCGGTAGTGGACGACCTTCTTGCCCATCCGCTTCCATTTTTCCAGGTCGCCGTCCCACAGCTCGTTGTACTCCGGATCCGTCGTGTCCGGGAACACCAGATCCCAGTCGAGGTCTTCCTTGACCGCCTTCATGAAGGCGTTGCTGATGCAAACGGACAGGTTGGCATTGGTGAGCTGCCCCATCGTCTGCTTGACCGTGATGAAATCAAGCAGGTCCGGATGCCAGTCGTTGATCATCAGCATGAGCGCGCCCCGGCGGCTGCCGCCCTGTTCGATGAGGCCGGTGGTGTAGCTGAACAGCCCGCCCCAGGAAACGGCGCCGCTGGAGGAGCCGTTGACCCCGCGCACCACGGCGCGGCGCGGCCGCAGCGACGACAGATTGATGCCGACGCCGCCGCCCCGGGCCATGATTTCGGTCATTTCCGAGAGCGTCTCCATGATGCCGCCCCGGCTGTCATGCGGGGACGGAATGACATAGCAGTTGAACAGCGTCAGCTCGTCGCTCACGCCGGCGCCCGCGGCGATCCGCCCGCCCGGCACCAGCTTCCAGTCGTCCAGCATCCAGCGGAATTTTTCCCGCCACTCCTCCCGTTTCTCCGGCGTCGCTTCCACGGAAGCCATCGCCGCGGCGAGCCGGTCCCACATTTCCTCCGGCGTCTTCTCGACGGTCAGCGTCAGCTTGTCGATGGTCGACTCCACGATTTCGCCGTCGCGCAGCCGGACCTTCACGTTGCGGCCGTCCCGCTCGATGACTTCCCCGACTTCCTTGGCGGGAAATTTCGGATCGTCCCTGGTCAGCACCAGCACCGTGTCGCCGACCTTGGTGGCCGAAGTGTCGGCGTTCTTCCAGGCGTAGCGATCCAGGAAAATCTTTTCGCTCAAACCTTCCAACCGTTTCGTTTTGGTCGTCGGTTTCAAATGGGCCCCTCCCGCTCCGCGAGATTGTTCGCCAGTTTGCATGTATCATTTTGCCATAATTCACGCCGGATTACAATATCTTGTGGTCGACAGCCTTAATAGTACACAACATATTGTGAATGAGCCAGTCCGGCAACATGGTGAAATTTGGCGATTGCTGTCGCGTTATCGCGGGCTCGCTTTCGATTTCTCGTTCGCGCTCCTTTTTTTTGCGTTGGCGAAAAAATGATTCCAACGTCCCATCCCGCCTCCGCCGATGCCGGGTGAACAGGGAGAAAAGGACCACCTTCGTCCCGCCCGCCGCCGCCGGTTTTGAAAAGTTTGCCTTGCGTCCATACTACGAATGCGCTCTTTTTTTCCCGAGGGTCATCACGGCATGGGGAGGTGGAACATTTCATGCGCACCCCTGAAAGTCCTCCGGCCGCCGGGGAAGCCGTCCGGCGCGTGCACCCCCTGGTGGAATTGCGCGTGGACAGGTCCGCGTTCGAGGAGCTCGAGCGGCGCCTGGAAAACAACGGGCCGTGGGACAACTGGACGCTCTACCGGCTGGCCTGGGAAGCCGAACAGGCGATGCGCATCGGGGATTTTCACGAACTGTGGTCCCTGCGCATGCTGCCCCGCTTCACGCCGTTGCCACACCAGACGGAAACGGCGAAGCGGGTGCTCCGCGACATGCACGGCCGGGCCATTCTGGCCGACGAGGTGGGCCTCGGCAAAACCATCGAAGCCGGTCTGGTGCTTAAAGAATACATCGTGCGCGGCCTCGTCCGGACCGCGCTCATCCTCGTGCCGTCGTCGCTGGTGCTGCAATGGGTGCGGGAGCTGAACGACAAGTTCGGCATTCCCGCCGTCGCCCAGAAAAAATCGCATCACTGGGACAACGCCGTGGTGGTCGCTTCCATCGACACGGCCAAGCGCGAACCGCACCGGAGCCTCCTGCTGGAGAGGGAATACGACATGCTGATCATCGACGAGGCCCACAAGCTGAAAAACAAGCGCACCGGCAACTACAAATTTGCCTGCGCGCTGCGCAAGAAATACTGCCTGCTGCTTACCGCCACCCCCGTGCAGAACGACATGGGCGAGCTGTACAACCTCATCACGGTGCTCAAGCCCGGGCAGCTCGGCGGGGAACCGGAATTTTCCGCCACCTTCGTCGCCGACCGGCGGGTGCCGAAAAACCGGGAGCTCTTGCAGGAAGCCCTTGGCCGGGTGATGATCCGCAACCGCCGGGAGAGCAGCGACCTCAGGCACCCGCGCCGGTTCGTGACCACCGTGCCGCTGACCCTCTCTCCCGACGAACAGGCCCTGTACGACGGCGTCACCGAATATGTGCGCTCGAGCGCCCGCGAGAAAGGACTGGGCACCGCCGCCGCCCTGCAGCTCGTCACGCTGCAGCGGGAAGTGTGCTCAAGCCGCGACGCGGTGTTCCTGACCCTGTTCAACATTTTCAAAAAAGCCGAAGAAGGCTCCCTGCTGCGCGAACGGGTCGGACGCCTGGTGGAGCTCCTCAAGGGGGTCAAGACCAACACGAAGGCGGAGAAGACCCTGGAACTCATTCGGGGCATGGACGGCAAGGTCGTGGTGTTTACGGAATACCGGGCCACGCAGGACTACCTGATGCGGTTTTTCGCGGAGCACGGCCTTGCGGCCGTGCCGTACAGGGGCGGCATGAACCGGGGCAAAAAGGACTGGATGACGGAGCTGTTCCGCCGCCGCGCCCGGGTGCTGGTGGCCACCGAAGCCGGCGGAGAAGGCATCAATCTGCAGTTTTGCAACCGCATCATCAACTTCGATCTGCCCTGGAACCCCATGCGCATCGAGCAGCGGATCGGCCGGGTGTACCGGCTCGGCCAGACGGAGGACGTGTACATTTACAACCTTTGCACCCTGGGAACCATCGAAGAACATATCGTGCGGCTGCTGCACGAAAAGATCAACATGTTTGAAATGGTCATCGGCGAACTCGAAGAAATCATCCATGTCCTGGAACGGGAAGAGACGCTGGAGCGCCGGCTGGCGCGCCTGTTCCTGGAAGCGGAAGGGGAAGGCGATTTGCGGAGGGGCATCGACCGGCTGGGCGACGTCATCGCCGGCCTCAGCCGCCGGAGGAGGGGGCAAGGGTGAACGGCGGCGAGGTGGCGCGGTTCGTCGTCTCCTTCCTCGAGCAGACCGGGTGCCGTATCATCGAGCGGAGCCCGTCCCATGTGGTCGTGAAATTGTCGCCGGAAGCCGACCGGGCCCTCACGAACCGGCCGTTTTACTGGAGCTTCGTGGACCGCACCGGCGCCGAGCCGGAAACCATGACGTTCGCGTGGCACTTCGAACCGCCGGGCACGCCGGCTTCGTCCGCTCCCGGCGCGTCTGCGCCGGCCGCGTCCTCTTCGGCTTCGGCCGGATCTGCGGGAACTGTACCGGCTTCATCCCCCGCGGCTTTGTCCGGCCCGGCCGTGCCGGGATACTCCTTTGCGTCGGATGCGGCGGGAACCGGCATCGCGGCGGCGATCGCGGGCACGACGGCGCTCCCCCTGCCCGGCGGGCGCGTCCTGACCGAATATCTCCATTTCGGTTCCGCCCGGCTTCACCAGATTTTCGACTACGTCCGGCAGCGCGGCCGGAACGTGCTGCTGTTCGCGGAACCGCCGCGGGGCGCTCGTTCGGCGGACCCGTTTTCCCGCGCGTACACCGCCTGGCTCGGCGTGAACTTCAAGGTCGCCTTCGAATGCGACATGAAGCGCGAGGATCTGTACAGCTGGGGCATCTCCCTGGCCACCGGCGTCATTGACGAAAACTTCGGGGAACGGCTTAAGGCGTGCAAACTGACCGCGCGCCTTTCCCCGGAAATCCGGCTTCTCATGAGCACCCTCAAGCCGCGCAAGGGCATGGCGAGGCTGGAAGCCCATCTGGAGCGAAAACTCCGGCGCGGCGATTTCTCCTGGGCCGTGGAAGCGGAGGAACGCCGCCGGGAAGAGCTGGAGCGGGTGTCACACTATTACCGGCAACTGATCGGACGGGCGGACAGCGAAGAGCAAAGACGGACGCTCGAGGAGCGGCTGAAAGACCGCGAGGCGGAAATCGACCGGCAATTCCGCCCGCGGATGACGGTAACCGTCATCAATTGCGGCATCTTTCATTTCCCCGGCATCGACTGACCCTTTCAGACGCCGGGGCCGCCGATCCGCCAAAAATAGAAGCGCGGCCGGAGCGCCTTCCCTGACACGTTCCAACAGCTTTTTGGGGCCGCTTCGCGATACACTGGAAGTCCCGGGGCTTGTCCGCCGCGGGACCGATTCGAAAACCATGCAAAGCAGGTGAGACGATGCCAAGAAAACCGGCGACGCCGCGCAAACGGGCAATGGTGTCCGCCCCGGCCTCCGCTCTGGGCAAAACCTTGCGCGCCTTCGCGGCAATCCCGCTTGTCGCGGCGACGGCGGCCTTCGCCGTGCCGCAGCAAGAAGTTCCTCAGGCCGGCATGGCCTTGACGGTTCCAACCGCCGGGCTTTTCTGCCCGGCCCCGGTCCCGGTTGCCGCTCAGCCCGCCTCCGTCGCGCATGCCGCCGGGGCTCCTTCCGGCGGCGGTTCCGCCGCGCCGTCAATTCCCTCAAGCCTGGAAACCGGACCTGCCGGCCAGCAACAGGATCTGCGGGCGCAGCTGAAGGTCTGGATCGACGCGTTGGCGCAAGAGGAAGCGTTCCGCCGCTGGACCGCCGCCGAAATCCGCCTGGACCCGCTGGGTCCCGGTACCCACGGCTGGCTGGCCACGCTGACGGACCCGGACGCGGGTGAGCCGGTGGGATATCTCGTCGTCTACGCGGAAGACGGTCCGGAGGGCGGATACCGGCTCGGCGAATACGGGCTGGGCGCGTACCCCCTGTTCGCCGAACCCGTCGCGCTGCGTTCGCTCCGCGAAAACGGACTTTTGCCCCCTTCCGGCGAATACGCGATGACCAGGGTATACCGCCATCCGCTGGCCGCGGCGTGGAAAGTCCGGGTGGACGGCAATCTGCACTGGCTGGACGCCAAGACCGGCGAAGAGCTGCCGCTGGACGAACAGGCGTGGGCGCGGGCGGCGCCGTCCGCGCAAATCCCTTCGCCGGCGCCCGGGGAAAAGGTCTCCGGCATCCTGCTGGGCGAGCCGTTCGATCCCTATGACCGCCTGCCCTGGATCACGGGGGAGGCGCCGCTGCCCGCGGATTCCCCTCAAGCGATCCTTGAACGGCTGCGGGAAGGCCTCCCCGTCCGGTTCGTGTCCGAGCCGTTCGGCGACCCGGTGCTGTACGCCCTGCCGGTTGTCGGGTATGTCGCCTGGTCGGGCGGGCGGATCGACCTGGTCTTCGACCAGTTCGGCCTCCGCTTCGTGCCTTACGCCCAGCTTAAGGAACTCGGCAAATTTTACAAATGAGCGGTCACGTTCCCGGCGCGCGCGTCTTTCGCCGCCTTCGGCCCCGCCACCAAAGCCTGAGGCCCATCGGGATGATGCCAAACCATTTCTGCGGCCAGGGTTCGTCCGATGCCCGGCGGACCCGGCCGCCCCGCCCGCTCCCCCAGACGGACAGGGTCCGCTCCACCACATAACGCAGCCATTCTTCACCGCTCATGGAAGCCAATCGGTTCACCCCTTCCATCTTTCCAGCATATCCCATCCCCGTTCGCGCCAAACGGACGCCCCTTTCCACAGCGGCGTCTGACCGGACGTTGTTCCTCCGGCGGGCTCCCCCTGACGCGCGTTCGTTTCCGCGCCTTCCGCCCGGGGCGGTATGCAATCCCGCCTTCCATGCCACGCTAATGGACCGGAGGGATCAAGGAAACGATGAACATACGGACTGTCATCCCGCTCATGCTTCTTTTCCCGTTCTTTGGCGCCGTCCGGCCGGAGGTGGCCGCCGTCTCCCCCTATATGCGCGCTGAAGTTTCCCGTCCCGCGGCGTCTGCCGCACCCGCCGCGCACGCCGCGTTTACGGCGCCCGCATTCTTCACGTACGGCGTGCCCGCCGGATCTGCCGCATCCGTCAAGCCTTCCCCGCCGGACGGGTCCGCCGGCCCCGCCGCCCCCGCCGCCCGGCCGCCCGAACACGCCCGCCTGACCCTGCCCGCGGCCGGCGTGCTGATCGACGCGGGGCACGGCGGCATCGACGGCGGCGCGCACTGGAACGACATCATGGAGAAAGACGTCAACCTCGCCATCGCCCGCCGGCTGTATCTTATCCTGAGAGGGCGCGGCATCGTGGCGGCGCTCAACCGGACCGGCGACTATGCGCTCAGCGACGAAAACCGCTGGCACCGGGCTTCGCGTCACCGGCGCGATCTTTCGCAGCGCGGCGCCCTGCCCCATGAGATCGAAACCCTCCTTCTGGTCAGCATCCACGCCAACTGGTCGCCCGGAGGCGGCGGCCACGGGCCCATCGTGCTTTACCAGCCGGAAGGCCGCAGCGTGCTGCTGGCCGAATGCGTGCAGGACAGCCTGAACCGCCTGTACGGGACCCGGAAGCGAATCCGGCCCGGGGACGCCTATTATCTGCTGCGCAAGGCGGACATTCCCAGCGTGATCGTGGAGGCGGGGTTTCTGAACGACGAGGGCGACCGCCGGCTTCTCGCCTCGCCGGCCGGACAGACGCGCATCGCGTCGGCCATCGCCGAAGGCATCCAGCTGTATCTGTGCATCGCGGGATGAAGCGCGCCCGCGGATCGGCTATAATAGATGGAAGGAACATGAAGAAAAAAACGCATCGCTGCCAGGGTGATGGCCTTGAACCAGTTTCCGAAGCTGCTGATCTTCGCGGGAATCGTCCTCATCGTTGTCGGCCTGTTGTGGATGGCGGGCGGACGGTTTCTGAACCTGGGCCGCCTTCCCGGCGATATCGTGGTGGAAAAGGAAAACTTCAAGTTCTATTTCCCCATCGTCACCTGCATTCTCATCAGCGTCGTGCTGTCCCTCGCCTTTTCCCTGTTCCGCTGGCTGAACAGGTAGAACCGTTTTTTTTCACCGCAATCCGCATCGAAATGCTTCGCCAAACCACCCCTCCGGCGGAGGGGTGGTTTACATTTTTTCACATATGTGATATCATTCAAATATCAAATGAATATCCTGCCTCGGAGGGTGAACATCATGCAAGAAACCAAGGCCTTTGCGATGAACGGATTTGTCGGTCTCGTGATTTCCATTGCGGCCATCGTCGGAGGCATCTGGCTGCTTGGGGAATGGGGCAAAGAAAACCCGGCCGCCATCGCAGGAGGCGTTCTGCTGCTGCTCGCCGGTCTCATTTTCCTGATGTCCCTGACCACCGTGCAGCCGAACCAGGGCGTCAACGTCATTTTCTTCGGCAAATACAGCGGCACGATCCGCAACGCCGGCTTCTACATGACAGTGCCCCTGGCCAACCGAAAAAAAATCTCCCTGCGCGTGCGCAACTTCAACTCTTCCACGCTGAAAGTGAACGACGTGCGGGGCAACCCCGTGGAAATCGCGGCGGTGGTCGTCTTCCGGGTGGTCAACATGGCCAAAGCCCAGTTCGAAGTGGACAATTATGAAAAGTTTGTGGAAATCCAGAGCGAATCGGCGCTCCGCCATGTGGCCAGCCGTCACCCTTATGACAATTTCAACGGGGAAGGCGTGTCCCTGAGGGGAAATCCGGTGGAGGTGGCGGAGGAACTGACGCGGGAGCTGCAGGACAGGCTGGCCGTCGCCGGCGTGGAGGTGCTCGAATCCCGGCTCACCCACCTCGCCTATGCGCCGGAAATCGCTTCCGCCATGCTCCAGCGCCAACAGGCCGAGGCGATCGTCGCCGCCCGCCAGAAGATCGTGGACGGCGCCGTGGGCATGGTGCAGACCGCCATCGCCCAGCTGCAGGCCGAAGGCTTTGTGCTGGACGAAGAACGCAAGGCGGCCATGATCAACAACCTGATGGTGGCCATCGTCTCCGACCGCTCCGCCCAGCCGGTCATCAACGCGGGAACCCTGTACTGATCGCGGGACGCAAGCCATGCCTGGCAAAAAAAGCTTCCTGCTGCGCATCGATCCGAAACTTTACGAAGCGCTCGAACGCTGGGCGGCGGACGAATTGCGCAGCGTAAACGCCCACATCGAATATCTGCTGCGGGAAGCGCTCCGCAGAAGCGGCAGGGCCAAGGATCCGCGGCAATCCGGGGCAGGCGGAGCGGACGGGGAAGACGGGTGAAATTTCGCCCCGCGGCGGGTCGCGTCCTCACCGGAACGCGTGTCGCCCGCGGGATGCGCTGTTCGGGAGGTCTCCGCGGACCGCACGGTCCGGGCACCTCCCGTTACCTGTATGGTTCGGTTGCCAGGCGAACGCCGGTGACCTTGCCGGTCCATTCGTCAAGGGCCACGAGGTCGTCGGCGTTCAGTTCCTTCAGGGACGTTTTGCCGAGGCACCGGACGGCCATTTTCATCTCTTCCGCGAATGACGTGAGGAAGTTGGCCAGGCGTCCCGCCGCTTCCTCTTCGTCGAACCGGTCGGCCAGCATGCCGCTGCCCCAGGTGAGCTGGGTCGGCGGCTCCCAGGGAATCGCCTTCAGGACCTGGTCGTGGGTCATCGCCCACAGAAGCGACGTTCCCATATAAATGCCGTCCGCTCCCAGGGCCAGGGCTTTGAGGCATCGCCCCGGCGTGGAGTACCCGCCGCCGCTCAGCAAGGTGATCCGATCCTTCACCCCGCGCTCCCGCAGGAAGCGCACCGCGCGCACCAGGGCGAAGATGGTCGGCAGCGCGAAATCGTCTTCCATGATCGGCGCGCCCGCCTTGGTGCCCGCCTCCCCCCCGTCGAGACTGATGAAGTCCACTTCCGCGCGGACGATATGTTCCAAATCTTCCTCCAGCCTGGCGCCCGGGGCCAATTTCACGCCGATGGGTACGCCGCCGGTGAGGTTCCGCAATTTGTCCACCAGTTTCGCCAGATCGTCCGGCCGCTTGATCTCGGCGTGCCGCGAGGGGAGAACCAGGTTTTGATTGTCCGGCAGTTGCAGCATGTGGCGGGCCTTTTCCTCGATGGAAACCGGACGGATCTGACCCACCGCGCTGGCGATGGCCCCCTGTCCCAGGCGGATCTCGATGGCATCCGCCTGCCGCAGCGTTTCCGGCTCCTTCGCCCAATGGCCGGAGTGGTACTGCAAAATATAATAGCGCGCGTACTCCCGCTCTTCCGGCAGAAAGGGCCCCTCCCCGGAATTGGTGGCCGTCCCGACGGCGGCCGTTCCCTTGGCGATGGCGATTTTCACCCTTTCGCCCAGACCCAGTCCGTACGCCATCCCCGCCGCCAGAATCGGAAGTTCCAGCTTCAGCGGCTTGTCGGCCGCCGGGCCGATGGTCAGGCGCAGGTCCACGTGGGCGGATTCCGGGGCGGGCAGGACGGAAAGCTGCGCCGGAGAAAACACCAACCCGGAGAAATCCATCCGTTTCACCGGGCTGCCGAACGGGCGCTCGAGAACGCCGGGAGAGGAGGCCCTGAGGGCGTTCTCCACGACGATTCGGGGAGGATGATGCTGAAGCGCGGTCATCATTTCCCACAGGTTTTCATTGTAGGGTTCGCTCATGACGAGCTTGACGAACCGCCGCACCATCCATGCGAAAACCGGTTTGAGAAGCAGAAACGGAAGCGGCGCCGCCAGCAAAATCGCCAGCAGCGCGCCGGCAAAGGCGGCAAAAAAAGCGGTCAGCCCAGCCATGGTCGCAAGAGGCACCTCCACTCCCATTATGGGCGCGGACGGGCACATCCGATACATGGCGGGCCGGCCGCCTTCCATCTTTCATTTCAAAAGGAATCCCTGTTCCTCCAGATATTCGCGCAGGTAAGCGCACTGCGGCTGTCCGAACTTTGCGGCCATTTCCTTCGACCAGACGGTGTCCCGCCGGCCTCCGGTCCGCTCCAGATAGTAGCGGTGCATAACTTCGTCGTAAGCCTCGATCCCTTTCGCCGCCTTGCCGGGATCATACGAGTTCCGGTGCAGGATCGCTTCCAGCGGCAGCCGCGGCCGTTGGCCGGGATCGTGGTCGGGATAGCCGACGCACATGCCGAACACCGGATAGACCAGGGGAGGCAGTTTGAGCAGTTTTGTCGCTTCCCGCAGATTGTTTCGCAGCGAGCCGATGTAAACGATGCCCAGACCGAGGGACTCCGCGGCAAGGGCGGCGTTTTGCGCGGCGAGGGCGGCGTCGACGGAGGCGATGAGGAAGTTTTCCGTCGTCCAGGACACAAGCTCCACGCCGTGCATTTCACAGGCGACGCGGTTCCGGTAGAGATCGGCGCACCATACGAGATACAACGGACACGTAGCCACGAACGCCTGGCTCTGGCCCCCGGAGATCTCCGCCAGACGGCCCTTCAGTTCCGGATCCGTCACCGCGATCACGCTGTAAGACTGCGTATTGCTGGACGTGGACGCCATCTGCGCCGCGCGCACAATGGCCTCCAGCGTTTCTTCCGGCACCGGATCCGGCTTGTATTTGCGGATGGAACGGTGCCGCATGATGACCCCGATCGTTTCGCTCATGACGTGTTGCTGCCCGCTCATGATGCCCACCTCCGAATTTTATTCCGGCAGCTTCCGGGTTCGCGACTTTCAAGGCGGCGGCTCTACCCGCCGACCGCCTTCGGGGATGCGGCGGCGCGGGAACCGGACTGGCGCAGGGCCGGCGCCAGCGCCGCCGTTCCGGCGAGAAACAGCGCGCTCGCGGCGGTATAGATGAGGCCCAGGGACAGCGCGCTTTTGAGCGGTCCCGCGCATGACATGCCGATCACCATCATGCCCATGAACATCGGATTGAGCGTGCCGAGCACGCGGCCGACAAACGCCTCCTCCGCTTGTTGCAGGATGATCGTGTTGATGCCGATGTGGATGCAGGGGAAAAACAGCCCGTTCAACGCCTGCAGCGCCAGCGTCAGCGGGACGGCTGTCGACCAGCCGATGCCGAAGGTGCAGACGGCGTTCACGGTCATGCCGAGGATGAGCATCAGGGCCGGCTTGATCTTCCGGGCAAGCCCCAACGCCAGGGAGCCTCCCGCCAGCATGGCCGCGCCGTTGACCGCGAGAAGCCATTGCAGGAACGCCTTGTCCTTCCCCAGATTTTCCACGGCCACGAAAATCCCCAGGGGCTGGAGAAGCCCGACGGCCAGTCCCGCCGCCGCAAACGAGCCGCCCAGGGAAAGCAGCACGCGGCTTGTCCCCACATAGCGGAATCCGGCCGCGAGTTCCCGCAGAAACCCGTCGCGCCTTCCCGCATGTTCCCGTTCGTCCCGGGGAAGCGACGCGAGCACGGCGGCCGACGCCAGGAACATGAAGCCCATGACCGCGACGGAAACCTCAATGCCCCATTGCTCGTAAACGAACGTTCCCAGAATCGGGCCGAGGATCATGAAAATGGCCATCAGCGTCTGGAACATCGCCATGACGCCCTGGAGCTTCTCCGGCTCCACATGGCGCTTGAACAGCTTCATCCCGGACGGCTGGGAAAACTGCGACAGCACCGCGGATACGAACGTGGCCAGAAACACCGCCCGCCACGACCCGAACAGGATCGCCGCCAGCACGACGAATACGGAAACGGCCGACAACAGATCGCACCAGACCATCGTCCGCTTCGGCCGCCAGCGGTCCGCGAAAGTGCCGCCGATCATCGAAAACACGAATATGGGCGCGAATTCGACGATGGAGATGAGCGAAACATAATACGGATCATTGTTGGTGACGTCGGCCACATACAGCAAAATCGCAAAATTCCTCACCCAGATGCCCAGCTGCAACAGCACGTTGGACACCAGGATCGTCCGCACGTACCGGTTGGCGAGCAATCCGGGGGAGGACGCGGATAACGGCACCGATTTCAAAAGATTGACCTCTCTTTTCGCAAAAAATCCGGTTAACCGGTCCGGCGGCCGGCGAGGGATTCCGCCGCCCGCGCGAACCGCTCCAGCGCTTCCTTCAGCGTCGCCCGCGGACAGGCGAGATTGATGCGCACGAAGCCTTCCCCTTCGCTGCCGAAAACGGATCCTTCGCTGAACGCCACCTTCGCGCCCCGGAACATCAGGTCCTTGATTCCCTGCGCGTCCAGCCCGAGGGCGCGGCAGTCCACCCAGAGCAGGTACGTTCCTTCCGGCCGCATCGGCTTCAGTTCGGGCAACCGCTCATGGAAAAAGGCCAAAGCGTATTCGACGTTGCCCTGCACGTAATCCAGCAGCGCATCCAGCCACTCGGCCCCGTGTTCGTACGCGGCTTTCACCGCCGTCGGCGCGAAGAACGACGCCATATGCAGGGACAGCGCCTTCATCCGCGCGACGAACCGGCGCCTGCGCTCCGGATCGGGAATGACGGCGAAGGAAGCCGGAATCCCCGGAAGGTTGAACGTCTTCGTCGGCGCCAGGCACGTGATCGAATTTCGGGCGAACGCTTCGGACAGGGAAGCGAACGGCACATGGCGATGGCCGGGAAATACCAGGTCGCAGTGGATTTCGTCGGAGGCGACGAACACCCCGTACCGCCGGGCGAGCTCGCCAAGCCGGACCAGTTCCTCCCGCGACCACACGCGGCCTCCGGGATTGTGCGGGCTGCACAAAAGCATCATGCGGGCGCCGTCCCGCATCAGCCCCTCCAGCTGGTCCCAGTCGGTCTCGTACCGCCCGTTCCGGATGACCAGGGGGTTTTTCGCCACTTCGCGGCCGTTCATCCGGATCACGTCGTAAAAAGGATAATATACCGGCGATTGCAGGATGACCCGGTCCCCCGGCTCGGTGAACAACTCCACCGCCAGGCTGAGCGCGGTCACCACGCCCGGGGTGTCCACCAGCCAATCTTTGGGAATGTCCCATCCGTGACGACGCCGGAACCAGCCAAGAACGGCTTCGGTGTACGCCTCATCCCGGAAGGTGTAGCCATAGATGCCTTCTTCCGCGCGACGCCGGATCGCCTCGACGACGGCGGGCGGGCTCGGAAAATCCATGTCGGCCACCCAGAGGGGCAGCACTTCGCCGGATCCGAACAGCTTTTCCGACTGGTCCCACTTGTAGGACAGCGTGCCGCGCCGGTCCACCGGGCGGTCGAAATCGAACGCCATGCGCCTCACATCCATCCGTTTCGTTCGATGCATTATTTTAGCACAGATTGCCGCGCGCAAACAAAAAAAGCCGCTCCGGAGAGCGGCGGTCCGCTCCCGGAGCGGCCGGGAGCCGGGCCGGTCCGCGATGGCGGTCCGAAAGCCGCAAGGCCGTATGTTACCTCGCCCAGGCCTTGCGGATGTAAAAATTGCGGCGAAGCAGCGTCCAGTTTTGCGGAAACGGTTCGCCGAGCACCCAATAGGCGACGCCGCGCAGGCGGTACTCGTTGACCAGGTCGTACTTCGCCTGCATGCTCGATTCGTTTTCGAACCACACCACATGCGTCTTGCCGGCGTCGTCGGTGTAATGGAAAAAGGGCGCCTGGGCGGTCTCGTCGTATTGCACCCGCAAGCCCCTGGCGGCGGCCAGTTCTGCGGCTTTCTGGGGTGCGATCCGCTTTGCCCAGGGACCTCCTTTCCGGTACGGAAGCGTCCAGTCGTATCCGTACAGGGGGGCGCCCATGACGATTTTTTCGCGCGGGATGGCGGTGACGGCATAATCGAGCACCTGGCGGATCTGCGGGATGGGCGACACCGCCATGGGCGGCCCGCCGGACCATCCCCATTCGTAGGTCATCAGGATGACGAAATCGGCCAGCTCCCCGTGCCTTTTGTAATCGTGGGCGCCGTGCCACGCGCCGGTGCGGGTGTCTTCGGTCTTCGGCGCCAGCGCCGTCGTGACCGGGTAACCCGCATTCCGCACCGCCGGAATGATCTTTGTCAGGAATCCGTTGAACAGTTCCCGGTCCTCCGGACGGATGTGCTCGAAATCGATGTTCAGGGCTTCATAGCCCTTCGCCTTCATCGTGTCCAGGACGTTGCGGATGAGGTTGCGGGAAGCCTCCCTGTCGGCGAAAATGTCATGGGCGATGTCGGGCGAGAAGTTGCCTTCCGCGAAATTGGTCAGCACCATCATGGGAACCGACCCCGCGCGCCGGATCGCCCGGATCGCCGCGTCGTCGTCGACCCCTTCCAGGCTGCCGTCCGCGCGGGCCCGGTAGCTGAACACCGCCACATAGGACAAATGGTCGCCGACCCGGTTCACTTCTTCCACCGCCTTTTCGGAGACGACGGGTTCGAGAAAGCCGACGGTGGTGATCGACCGCTTGCGCTGGGGAACCTCAAGGGCCTTCGGCCGCGAAAGGTTCTGCGCCCGCGGGCCGCCTTCCTCCCCGCCCCGGCCGGCGCCTCCGCCGCCGCATCCGGTAAGGACGAGGCAAACCGTGAGCAGGCAAAGCACCGTTTTCTTCATGGGGCATCCTCCAGCTCCTTCCTGTCGCATCCCCCGGGTTGGGTTGGAAGTTATTTTTCGCCTGAGGAGCCGGATTATGCGCCAAACGTCCCCCGTCCCGGCGGATCGCGCGTCAGGCCAGCTTGTCCACCCTGCCGGTCCTGAGCAGCCAACGGTGGATGAAAAATTCGGCCGCCGCGATCAGCAGGGACGCCATCAGGGCTCCGGTGAAGGTCATTTCCGCGCCGGCGAACAGGTTGGAGAAAAAGTAGACCACGGGCAGGGCGACGACGAAATCCGCAAACGTGGCAAACCAAAGATTGCCTTCCCGAAGCAAAAGGTACTCCATCAGCATGCCCGCGACAGCGAGGATGAGACCGACGGTAACGGGCATGAACCACGCGTCGTACCGCACGCCGGGCAGCACCCAGGCGGTGAGCGCCAGGATGGCGGGAAGGACGAACGCCTTGACCCAGAAACTGGACATCACATTCCTCCCGGTTGGATGTCTTTTCCATCCTTAGCGTTTCCCGCGCGGGAATTTTTATGCGGGCCCCCGCCCGGCGTGGACATCCGGGGGCTTGGTGTGGTAATATGGGCCGGGCTTTTCATATAATTGGAGTAATGCGGCGCGGCTCGTCCGCGTCCGGTTCCGCCCGTTCCGGACGGATGCGGCGACGCGTGCAAAGGGGAAACGCGAATGGATCTGCCCGCGATCATCAAGGCGATTTTGCTCGGGCTGGTGGAAGGGCTGACCGAATACCTGCCCGTCTCGTCCACGGGGCACCTGATCCTGGTGGACGACATGTGGCTCAAATCCGATGCGTTGCTCGGAAAATATCCCGCCAACACGTTCAAGGTGGTCATCCAGCTCGGCTCGGTGCTGGCGGGAATCTTCGTGTTCCGGGACCGCTTCTTGGAGCTGCTCGGTCTGGGGAAACGGGGCCGGCGCGGACAGACCGGCGGCGCGTCGTCCGGCCCTGCCGGCACGTCCGGCATGTCCGGCCCGTCCGATATATCCGGCGCGGCCCCTTCCCCAACCGAAGGCGGCCGGCTCCGGCTGTCCGTCGTCCTCGCGGGGCTGGCGCCCGCGGGCGTGCTCGGCCTGTTGTTCGACGATTATATCGACGAGCATCTGTTTTCGTCCGCCACGGTGGTGTTCGGTCTGGTGACCGGGGCGGCGCTCATGATTCTGGCCGACTGGTTCCGCCCGCGCCGGCCGAAGGTCACGTCCGTCGACCAGATCACCCTGCGCCAGGCGTTCATCGTGGGCGCGTTCCAGTGCCTGTCGCTGTGGCCCGGATTCTCCCGGTCGGGCTCCACCATCTCCGGCGGCGTCCTGCTCGGCATGACGCACCGCGCCGCCGCCGATTTCACCTTCATCATGGCCGTGCCGATCATGGCCGGGGCGAGCGCGGTTTCCCTGGTGAAAAACCTGTCCTACTTCACGCCGGAATTCCTGCCTTTTTTCATCGCCGGATTCATCAGCGCCTTTGTGTTCGCGCTGCTGACCATCCGCGCGTTCCTCAAACTGGTCAACCGGGTAAAGCTCGTGCCGTTCGCCGTGTACCGGATCGCGCTGGCCCTGGCGATCTATTTCGTGTATCTTTGAGCCCTCACTCGTACTGCTTGTACAACGCCTGGGTGCCGCTGTTTTCCTCGCCCTGCTCCATCAGCCGGCCGTACAGCGTTCTGGCCAGCTTCAACCCGTGGGCGTCAAGCCCCATCCTTTCCGCTTCTTGCAGCGCGATGTCCATGTCCTTGACAAAATGCTTCACGTAAAATCCCGGCGAGAAGTCGCCGCGGATGATTCGCGGCGCCAGGTTGCTCAGCGACCAGCTGCCGGCCGCGCCGCCGGCGATGCTTTTCAGCACCGTTTCCGGATCGAGCCCGGCTTTCCGGGCATAAGCGAGCGCCTCGCACACGCCCATCATGTTGGACGCGATGGCAATCTGGTTGCACATTTTCGTATGCTGCCCCGCGCCGGCCGCTCCCTGGTACACGACGTTGGTCCCCATCACGCGCAGAATGGGCAGGGCCGCCTCGTAATCTTCGAAGTCCCCGCCGACCATGATGGAAAGCTTCGCCTCCCTCGCCCCCACGTCCCCTCCCGACACGGGCGCGTCCAGGGCGCGCAGGCGCCGGCGTTTCGCTTCCTCATGGATGCGCACCGCCAGATCGGGGCTGGACGTCGTCATATCGATCAGAAATGTTCCGGGGCGCGCGTTTTCGAGGAGGCCGCCGGGACCGAAATACACCTCTTCCACGTCGCGGGGAAATCCCAGCATGGTGATGACCGCATCCGCGCGCCGCGCGACTTCGGCCGGGGAATCGCACCATTCGGCGCCCTGTTCGAGGAGCTTGTCCGCTTTGGCCTTCGTCCGGTTGTAAACGCACAGCCGGTAACCGGCCCGGAGCAGATGTCCCGCCATGGATCCGCCCATGACCCCGAGACCGATGAAACCGACCGTCGCGCCTTCCGGGGACAAATCCGTCCGCATGGTTGTTCTCTCCTTTGTGTTTTGACATGCACCCCCTCCATTATAAACCTCGGGCGGATTCGCTTCACATGTACAGATTTGCCAGCAGGATGCCCAGATTTTCCTGGTAGATCTCCTCGAACTGCGAGAGGGGGAGCGGATTGACGCCTCTTCCGGCTTCCACCGTGAACCCCGGGCGCCGCCAGTCCTGGATGAACCAGTCCTTGTAGCCGGCGTAGCTTTCCACGTACCGCACCGGCGTATAGCCGCTCACCCGGGCGAACTCTGCGACGATGCGCTCGGATTCCGGCGGCTCCAGCCCCTGGAAACCCCAGTAGATTTCCTTTCCCTGCGTGTGGAACGCGATGACCCGGGCGAAGTCGCTTTCGCGGGTGAGATTGGCCATGGCGACGGCTTCCGGTTCGGTAAGCGGCGCGGTGCCCGGATAATCCCGCGGCGCGGGCGCCTTCTGCGGCGAGCGCGCCACCTCCCGGTCCCACATCGCCGGAAACTGGTCGTTGAGGTCGACGCCCCGGATATTGGCTTTCCACCCCGAGAAATCGAGGCTTCCCCCGTTGATCTCCCGCACCCGGTCGCGGTAGGGCTGCTGCGCGGGCGGCCCGTTGATCACCAGGTCGACGCCGTCCGGATTCACCATCGGCACCGCCGACAGCGTCGCGATCTCGTAGAAAGGCGCCATGACAAGGCCGCGGATGCTGCCGCCGAGGGTGAGGGCCAGGGCGTATTCGTTCAGAAAGCGCACCAGCACCGGCGACGTGATCCACTCGTTGGCGTGGAAAGCGCCGTTGACATGCACCCGCTTGTTTCCCCTGCCGATGGCAAGTTCCGTGATTTCTTTGCCGAGAACGGAATTCCCGATGGAACGGCGGCGGATGAACGGATACAGGGCGGTCAGGCGATTGAGGTCCGCGGCGAGGGCGTTCGAATCGTACAGCCTCTGCGGCTGCACGACCAGCCAGGTGACGCGCACCGGCACGCGGACGATTTGCCCGACCTGCAGGTTGTACGGGTCGATGCCCGGATTGACCAGCAGCAAAGCTTCCGGCGGGATCCCCCGGGCCGAGGCGATCAGCCACAGGCTCTCCCCCGGCGCCACCCGGTGCTGCGCGATTTCGTAGCCGGGAATGTCCACGGAAGCGCCGGGCGCAAGGCGCGCGGGGTCCACCCCCGGATTGGAGTCGAGGATGAGGTTGAGCGGCACCCGAAACAGCTGGCTGTACCGCCAGAACGTATCGCCTGCGCGGACGGTGACCTTCATGCGGCTGCCTCCCCACTGCGTCCGGAGCGGTTGCTGGAGGGAGGCTCCCGCGGCGGTTTTTCCCTTCGGGAAAACAACCCTTCGCCGGGCGCATCGCCGGATCATTCCTCTTCCGGCCCCGACCGTTTCCGAAAACGGCGCCGGAAGCCTCCCGTATGCTATTCTATGGGCGGGTTCCGGCGGTGATGACGCGAACCCTTCCGTACAGGGCTGATCGGAAAACGCATCAGGCCGCCGTCCGAAATCGAGTAGAAGGGGGCGGCTAGCCCCCGTCCTCTCACACCACCTGGCATGCGGGTCCGCACCAGGCGGTTCCGAAGAGTTAACGAAATGCCAAGTAACATTCAAGCATGCTGACCAGCCCTTGCGCCTGAAAATATCGGGTGTCAAGGGCGTTGTTCAGGTTGCGGGACATCTCCCATGGCCCCCGGCGTGAGTTTGCCATCATATGGACGAAGTGTTCCGGTACCCCCAGCGCCCGCAGTTCACGGTAGCGCGTCCGTATCCGTTTCCACTGCTTCCATAGGCACATCCTCAGCCGCCGGCGTATCCACTGGTCAAGAGTTTCGCAGTGCGACTTTGCGGCCGCAATGCGGAAATACCCGACCCATCCCGTGATGTACCGGTTCAGTTCCCGGATTCGTTGCTCCATGGTGACAGGCCGGGTCCTGGATGTGATGGCCCTGACCCGTTCCTTGAAGCGTTCCACCGTCTTTGGAGCCAACCGGATGGTCGCTTCCCGGTCCGGCAGAAAACTGAACCCCAGAAACTTCCTCTTCCACGGCCGGTCCACCGCGCTTTTGTCCCGGTTCACCTTCAGCTTCAGCTTGCCTTCCACAAAACGCGTCACCGATTCCATCACGCGTTCTCCCGCCCGTTTGCTGGCCACGAAGATGTTGCAGTCGTCCGCGTACCGGACAAACTTCAGTCCCCTTCGCTCCAGTTCCTTGTCCAGGTCGTCCAGCAGAATGTTCGCCAGAAGCGGGCTGAGCGGTCCGCCTTGCGGCGTCCCTTCCTCCGTGGCCTGAACCACGCCGTTCACCATGACCCCTGCGCCAAGGTACGCCCGGATCAGCTTCAGAACGCGCTTGTCCTTCACTTTCCGCGCTACCCGGGCCATCAGAATGTCATGGTTCACCCGGTCGAAGAATTTCTCCAGGTCCATGTCCACCACCCAGCGGTATCCGTCCCGGATATACGCCTGGGCCTTTCGCACCGCGTCATGGGCGCGCCTTCCCGGACGAAACCCAAAACTTGAGCTGGAAAACCCAACGTCGAAAATCGGTGTCAGCACCTGCAGCAGGGCTTGCTGGATCAGACGGTCCATGACGGTCGGGATGCCCAGCAGCCTTACCCCGCCTCCGGGTTTGGGGATTTCCACCCGTTTG
>LZRV01000063.1 GCA_002159065.1 Paenibacillaceae bacterium ZCTH02-B3
TACGGACGCGCTACCGTGAACTGCGGGCGCTGGGGGTACCGGAACACTTCGTCCATATGATGGCGAACTCACGCCGGGGGCCATGGGAGATGTCCCGCAACCTGAACAACGCCCTTGACACCCGATATTTTCAGGCGCAAGGGCTGGTCAGCATGCTTGAATGTTACTTGGCATTTCGTTAACTCTTCGGAACCGCCTGGTGCGGACCCGCATGCCAGGTGGTGTGAGAGGACGGGGGCTAGCCGCCCCCTTCTACTCGATTCTTTATCGCTTCTATCATGTGCATAAAAAGGATTCAACCATAGTATGTATGGGTGATAGATTGATATTCCGCCATGAAAATGGCCGCGAAAGCGCTGGCGCTGCATCTTTTCCGCTTCATCAAGGCTCAGGGGACGACGGCAATCCGATTCCCGAACCGGCGAATCCGGGCGGGGCGCATTTTCCGGAGGATGCGGCTCAGGGAACGTCCGCCGCCCGGGTTCAGGCGGACGCCGGGCCGACCTGTGACGAACCGGCCGCATGAATTTTGCTGGTCGCGCTCGGCGCGGGACTGTTGTTCGCTTCCATTCCGTCACGGTTTTTGCGCAATAAAAATCGTGCAGGCTCCTGATATCAGGATGATTCCGGACTGTCCGGAATCGTCCCGGTTCGCGGGGGCGGCTGCGTCCCTTCCATTTTTTCTTTGACGGAGGCGGCCGGCCCGACCGGCAGAATGATGCGAAACACGTTGCGGACATAAGGCTCCGAGGAAACCTCAAGGACGCCTCCGTGCCGCCGGACGATGGCGTCCGCCAGCGTGAGTCCCACCCCGAGCCCGTCGCTGGGGCGGCCGCGGTCGACCCGGTAAAACGGTTCGAAAATGCGTTCCGTTTCGTGCGGCGGGATCCCTTTGCCCCGGTCCTCGATCTCGATCAGGACCCGGTCTCCTTCCGGGATCAGCCGGACCCCCAGGTATTTGCCGCCGCCTCCGTGCAAGATCGCGTTGTCGATCAGATTGCGGACGGCCTGCGACAGTCCGTCGTGATCGAAGGCGGCCGGAACGGGCTTCGACGGCAGATCGAGGTGCCATTCCATGCCCTTGTCCTGCAGGATCAGCACATAATCGGCCATGATCGTTTGCAGAAGGGAATCGAGATGGCCTTCACGCAAGATTTTGCTTTCCAGTTCATGCTTGGCGCTGAGCAGGATCACCGGCATTTTCATCTTCGCCTGTCGAATCTCCCGGAGCACCTCGAAACCGTCCATTTCGTCCATCAGAATGTCCAGGATGACCAGGTCGAAAGGGTATTGGTGAAGCAGATTCAGCGCTTCTCTTCCGGAAGCGGCTTTGGACACGCGCATGCCGAATTCCGCCAGGTGCAATTCCAACAGATCCAACAGTTCCCGCTCGTTGTCCACCACGAGAATGCGGGTCATGTCGTCTTTCACCCGGAAAAAACCATTTCTTCAAACCTCGTATCCAGTATATCATAACTTCCTGATTTCCCCTTTCCAACAATTCCCTAATGAAAAGCGGCCGCGCCATGGATTACGATGGTAGTAACAATGGGAAAGGGAGGAAACCGCCATGAACGTCCTGAAAAAAGCCGTATCGTCCGTGCTGGTCCTCTTGGTCGCGTTTGCGGCGTGGGCCCTTCCGGCTCCTCCGGCGGACGCGGCCGCGGTGGAAGCCAAAGTGATCTACGGCGTCAACTTCCGGGCCGGGCCAAGTACCTCAGCAAGCATCTACCGAATGCTGAAAAAAGGCGAAACGGTGCAGGTTCTGGAGCAGGTCAACGCCTACTGGCTCAAGGTCGTCGACCAAAACGGAAAAGTCGGATACATATCCTCAAGTTCCAAATACACCACATACCAGAGCGGCGCCGGAAGCGGAAGTTCGGGAAGCGGGAGCCAAAGCGCCGGAACCTTGGCCGACAGGATCATCGCCACCGCGAAGAGTCTCATGGGCAAAGTCACTTACCAATACGGGGTGCGCAACACGAGCAAGCTCATTTTCGACTGTTCGTCCTTCGTGGAATATGTGTTCGAGCAAAACGGCGTTCCGCTCCCCTGGGGCACCCGATACCTGCAAAACGAAGGCAAGGCCGTCTCTTACGGCAATCTGCAAAAAGGCGATCTCGTGCTGTTCGCCACAGGCTCATCCGGCATCAATCACGTCGGCATCTACATAGGCAACGGAGAATTCATTCACAATATCCCTTCGAAGAACGGCGTCGCCATCAACAACCTGAGCACCGGGTACTGGAAGGACAAGTTCGTCACCGCCCGCCGCGTGCTGTGATGCCGCGTTCCCGCCCGGGGACGGTCCGGGTTGCGGAGATCGCGCCGTATGGCGGCGGGTCGATCCGCTCTCGTCACAGGCTGTTTTCGCGACGCTCCCGCGCCCGGGCCGTCCCGTTCTCACGGCGCGGCTGCACGCGGGAGCTTGTCTTCGGTCCATCCCGCCGCGGGTGGCGGGTTTCGTGTGATCTGGTCAACCGGAATTTCCGGTTGGCCTTTTTTTACGCCCATGTTGCGATGGCGGAAGCCGGGAGATCGAGGCTGGCTTTGGGGCAAAGATCCCGTCAATTCGGTTGGTTTCTTTTTGTCCCGATTGATCGCGGAACGGGATGATATTGTTCACAATAATGTTATATAAAAAATTAATTTTTTATTTAATTGTATTGCAAACAAAATAAATGTTATATATAATAATCACCGCAGACGGAAATTATAAAACAATTCTTGCATGACGGTCGTTGACGGGGAGGGAGATGCATGGGCAACATCGCGCGGGGAACCGGAGAAGATCTGGAGCGGATGCGCCTGGCGCCGGAGCGCGGCGGTTTCGCCGGACGGGACGCCGTGTTCCAGGACGGGCTGATCCACCCCGAATATGATCTGTATCCGTTGGCTCCCTTCCATATGGTCTTGTACTACTCGATGTTCACCGAAATCGAAGTGGAGTGAACCGGCCCGCTTCTCCCGGCGGCGCCGGGTCCGGATCCCCCACACCCGAACGTTCCGCACTCGACAACCTTCGTGAAACGGCATGCGGGCAGGCATTCTGTTTTTTGTTGGCGAAATGTAGGTTATAATTGGTGCAACAAGGAAAAAAACGTTCGGGTGAGGGTTGCCATGGCCATGGACCGGGACAGCGCGGATTACAAGACCAAATACGAGCAGGTCGCCCAGTACATCCGCTCGCTCGGCGTCGGCACGAAGATTTCGGTGCGGGAGATTGCAAGGGATTTCAACATCAGCGAAGGCACCGCCTACCGCGCCATCAAGGAAGCGGAGAACCAGGGACTGGTCAGCACGAGAAGGCGGATCGGCACGATCCGCGTCGAGAAGAAGGAAGTGCGCCAGTTCGACAAGCTTACCTTTTCCGAAATCGTGGACATCGTCGAGGGATCGGTGCTCGCCGGAGCGGAGGGTCTTGAGAAAACCCTGAACAAGTTCGTCATCGGGGCCATGCAGCTGGAGGACATGATGAAGTACGTCGAGCCCGGGTGCCTCTTGATCGTCGGCAACCGCGTGCAGGCGCACCTTGGCGCTGTCGGGCGGGGCGCCGGCATTCTCATCACCGGCGGCTTCGACACCACCCCGGAAGTGAAGGAGCTGGCGGACGAGCTGAAGCTGCCCGTCATCAGCAGCCCCTATGACACCTTCACCGTCGCCACGCTGATCAACCGCGCCATCGAGGCCCGGCTGATCAAGAAAAAGATCATGCTGGTCGGGGACATTCTCCGCAGGAACGTCGAAGTTTACTCGCTTAAGGAAACGAACACCATCAAGGACATGCTGAAGCTCATGGAGCAGACCGGCCACACCCGGTATCCCGTGCTGGACGACAAGGGCAGGCCGGTCGGCGTCATCACCGCCAAGGACATCATCGGCGCCAAGACCAGCCAGACCGTCGGCCAGTTCATGACCCGCAATCCCATCGTCATCCGGCCCGACGTGTCCGTGTCGTCGGCGGGGCACAAGATGCTCTGGGAAGGCATCGAGCTGTTGCCGGTCGTGGATACGGACGGGAAGATGATCGGCATCATCAGCCGCAAAGACGTGCTGAAGGCGATGCAGGATTTCCATCGCCAGCCGCAGATCGGCGAGACCTTCGAGGTGCAGATCTGGTCGGGATTCGAAGGGGTGCGGGACGAACAGGGAAGGCTGGTGTTCCGCGGCAGCGTGACGCCCCAGATGATGAACGACGAAGGCACGGCCTCGGAAGGCATCCTCGCCACGCTGATCAACCGCGCCGCCTACCGGACGGTGCTGGAGCACAAGAAAGGCGACCTGATCGTGGACAGTTCTTCCCATTATTATCTGATTCCGCTGCAAATCGACGACGAGATCGAAATCGTGCCCAATGTGATCGAGCTGAGCCGACGTTTCTGCAAGATCGAGGTCAGCGTCATGTGCAAGGGCGCCTGCGCGGTCCGCTCGATGATCACCGCGCGCATCCTGTGACGCGGTCGCCGCCTGGAGCCGCGGCCGCATCGTCCCGGCGAACTTCTCCGAACGGCAAACGGACATACAGCCCGCCGCGTGACGCGGGACTGTATGTCCGTCTCATTTGCGCGTAAGGGTTGCGGGATCGTTTTGCCGCTCCGTTAGCCGTCAGGATCACAGCGTCGCCGATTCGCCCGGTTTCAGCGCGATGCCCTGGATGCCGCGTTCGCCGAGCATGCGGACGAACCGGTCCGCGTCCTGCCGGATCGGCGGGAACGTGTTGTAGTGGATGGGCACGACCCGTTTGGCTTTCAGCCATTCGGCCGCCGTCACCGCGTCCTCCGGTCCCATCGTGAACAGGTCGCCGATCGGCAGGAACGCCAGGTCGATGCTGTATCTTTCTCCGATCATCTTCATGTCGGAGAACAGGCTGGTGTCTCCCGCGTGGAGAATCGTCAGGCCGTCCCAATGGATGAGGAACCCTGCCGGCATGCCGGCGTAGATGATGTTTTTCTGGTCTTGCACAATGATGCCCGAGCTGTGGAAAGCCTGGATCATCCGGACGTCGGCGAAGCCGACCGACGCCTTGCCTCCCATGTTCATCCCCAGCACGTTGCAGCCTTGCCAGCTCATGTAGGTGGCGAGCTCGTATATCGCGACCACCAGGGCGTTGTTCCGCTTGGCGATGTCGGCGGCGTCCGCGATGTGGTCCGAGTGGGCGTGCGTCAGGAGCACGACCTGCGCCCTGATGTCTTCCGGTTTGGCGGCAGCCGCCGGGTTGCCCGTCAGGTAGGGGTCGATGACAATCGAATTGCCGCCGCTCGTCAGTTGTACGCAGGAATGGCCGTGGTAATCGATTTTCACGTGCGCAACCTCCTTGTATCATGGAACTCTTTTATCATTATATCGCATTTGGAACCGCTTCATCTCGTTTGGAAGATTGCAAGATTGGAAAAAAGTGCATGGGCCGCGGCAAGAATTGCGGCTTTCCGGAAGGAGTGGGGAAGGAATGTGGGGGATCGTCGCCGCATGTACGGGAATCGCCGCGCTCGCGGTCCTGGCCGGCCTCATCTGGCTGGCGGCGGTCAAGGCGCAGACGCCGCGGCGCGTGCCCAATACGGAGCTGCCTCCGGTGCCGTTCGAGGAAGTGGAGTGGACAAGCGGCGGCGCCGTCATCCGGGGGTGGTGGATGCCGCGGGGAACCGGTTCCGGCGCCGGACCTGATACCGCCGCTTCGGATGCGGAAGGTTCCGCCCGCGCGCCGGAAACCGCCCGTCCCGGTTCTGCCGGCCCGTCGCGGGCCTGCCGGTCTTCCTCCGACGCGGAAGCCGCCCGCTCCGGTTTTTCCGATCCGTCGTCGGTTCGCCCGTTTGCTTTCGACGCAAGTTCTCCCCGCCCGGGTTCTTCCGGTCCGACTTCAGCCCGTCCGGCGGTGGTGGTGGCGCACGGTTGGGGCTCCAACCGCACCCGGATGCTTCGCTATGCCGTTCCGCTCCATGCCGCGGGCTACTCCGTCCTGGTCTACGACGCCCGCGGACACGGGGACAGCGGCGCGATCCGGGCGCCCAACGGCCTCCAGTTCCGCGACGACCTGATTTCCGCCCTCGAGTGGCTGCGGCGTCAGCCCGGCGTAGACGGAGGCAGGATCGGCGTGCTCGGCCATTCGCTGGGGGGCTTCGCGGGGGTGCTGGCGCTGGAGGCAAACGCGCCCATCGCCGCCTTGGTCACCGACGCAATGCCGGTGCGTTTCGAGACCATGGTGGAGGCGGAGCTCAGACGCCGGCGGCTGCCGAAACATCCGCTCCGGTGGCTGATCATGCGGATCTTCGCGCTGCGCAGCCGCATTCCGTGGGAAACGATCCGGCGCGCCGATCCCGTGCGGGTGCTGGCCGAAAACCGCGCCGGCCGCCGGGTTCCCACCCTGCACGTGCATTCGATCCGGGACAATTTCATTCCGCATGCGGAACTTGAGCTCATTCTGGACGGCGTTCCGGACGCCGCGCATCTGCTGGTGGACACGGAGGGGCACAGCCGCTCGAACCAGGACCCCAGGTTCTGGCCGACGGTGCTGGGATTTTTCCGGAAGCATCTGGGCGATACGGACGTGCCGCCGGAGAACCTTCAGGGGCAAATGCGGGTGCCATCCTCCGGAACCTCCGGATAGACGGGCGGCGCGTCACCCGCTGCTTGCGGGGACGCGCCGCTTTTGCTTTGCCGGTCATTCTTCCCGTTTTTTCTCCTGCTGGCGGGCGCGCGTCATCTGCTGCCACACCGTTCCGGCGGCTTCTTCGCCGCTCTTGATGCGCGCGATGGCCATTTCCGCCTGCAGGCGCACCTCGAATTCCGGTTCGCCCGCGGCGAGCCGCTCCAGGGCGGGGATGGCGGACTCGTCCCCGACCTCGTACATGAAGCGGGCCGCCCGCCAGCGGACAAGCTTGTTCGGATCGGACAGCGCTTCGGTCATCGGTCCGATGGCGGCCGGATCGCCCAGGTCGGACAGCGTGTCGCCGGCCGTTCGTCTCACGGCGGGAGACGGATCGCGCAGGGCGGTGAACAGATGCGGCAGCGCCTCCGGCGAGCGGAGATCGCCGAGCAGCACGACGGCCATGCGGCGTACCGACGCGTGGGGGTCGGTGACCGCCCTGGCGAGCAGCGGCAGATGCTCCGGCTCCGCCTTCAGCCGGGACAGCGCGTTGTAACGCACCTGCCAGTCCGGCGATTCCATTGCCCGTTCCGCTTCCTCCAGCGTCGGCGGCGCCGGCGGTTCCGGAGGCGGCGGTTCGGGGCCGGCGGCCTTCGCTCGTTCCACCAGTTCGCGAAGACGGCTTTCCGGGTAGGATGCGTCCAGCTCCTGGATCACTTCCTGCAGGATTTCCCGCGGCTCGCCGTACCGCACGCCGAGCTCTTCCAGCTTGCGTTCCCGGATCATCGTCGCGCCCGCCGCCTCGCGCACCGCCCGCTCGAACCGCTCCGGCATGGCCGCGCGGAATTCTTCCCCTCCCGCGCGCACCCGGATCTGGATCGGGATGCCCCGGTACAGTTGCACCAGCACCCGCGCTTCCCCGAATCCGGTCGCATCCCCGACGCCCGCCGCTCCCGCTGCGTCGCCCGCCGCGCCGAACACTTCCCGCACGCCTTCCAGGATGGCCGCCCAGTCGGCGCTCGGCTTGCGGTCCACGGCGATGAAATCGGCGGTGCGAAACACGCTTCTGACCCCCGGAATCGCCAGCAGGCGGGCGATCAGCGGGGGCGCGCTTCCCGCGTCGGTGTAGGTGTAACGCTCGCCCGGCTTCAGCTTCTCGTCCACGTTCAGCTTCATCGTGTGCGGGCTGGGCGTGGGCTCGATGGACAGCAGCTTCATGGGCTTCCTCCCGATATTTAATTTCACGGCAATAATGGACCTCAAAACCTTCGGCGCCCGGCTAGCAGGTGTCCTGCACGCCGGCGGAATGCGGCTCCCGGATCATCCTCAGCACCGCCTCCGAGCAGCGGGCCGGATTGTATTCGGCGTCGCGGATGGCGATCAGCCGGTCGCGGTGCCGGTCGGCGGCGTACGGTTCCTGGATGAGGCGGAACCACCGGTCGATGGTTTCCTTGGACGACATGAGTTCGCCGAACCCGTGGCTGACGAAGTATTCCAGATTTTCTTCCTCCTGGCCGGGGATGGGCTTGTAAAACAGCATGGGAATGCCCTTCGCCATGCCTTCGGTACAGGTCATCCCGCCCGGCTTGGTGACCAGGAGGTCGGACACGTCCATCAGCTTGTTGACTTCCTTCGTATAGCCGAACACCTTGATGTTGGGATGCCGGAACTTCGGGTCGGCCAGCATTTTTTCCCGCATTTTCTCGTTGTCGCCCACGCAGAAAATCAGCTGGACCTTATCCGCAAAAGATGTCATGTATCCGATCAGTTCCTCGTCGTACAAGAGTCCCCATCCGCCGCCCATCACCAGCACCGTCGGCATGTCTTTCAGCTTGAACGTCCGCAGGATTTCGTTCCGGTCGTGCGGATGCCAGAAATTGGGGTGCACCGGAATGCCCGTCACCTCGATGCGGGACGCCGGAACGCCGCGGGCGATCAGCTTGTCGCGGACCGCCGCGGTGCTGACGAGATACCCGTCGACTTCCGGATTGGTCCAGGTGGCGTGGGCGTCGTAGTCGGTGATGAGCGTGTACAAAGGCGTCTTGAGGCCGAGTTTCTTGAGGCGGCTGACCACCGCGTTGGGGAAGGGATGGGTGCAAATGATGAGGTCGGGCTTGAGTTGATCGATGACCTGGGACACCTGGTTGTAAAACAGCTTATGCAGCGCGAACCGGGTCACCCGGTTCAGCGACTTGTCGTAATGGCCGCGGTAGAGCTTGCCGACCAGATGGGGCTGCTTGGAGACGGTTTTGCGATAGGCGGCAAAAATAAGCGGACCCAGAACGGGATTGAGAAAAGACCCGAGCTCGATCACGCGGGTCTGGATGTTCCGGGACAGGTGCCTGAGTCCCATCGCGAGCGCGTAGGCCGCCTGCGTATGCCCCGTGCCAAAGCCTTCGGAGAACAACAGCACCCTTTTTTTGCGCATAAAACCATCCCCAATTCCGCCTTATAAACATATTACGATGAAGGGCGGGAACGGACAAGTGCGGGGGACCGGGCGGGACGGGGTGGGATTCTGCGCCCGCAAGAGGGCGGTCGCCAGCCGCTGGAATTGACCGGGGGACAGGATGGACTGCGTCTCCGACCGGAACATCCGGGCGGAAGACGGGAAGCCGGACCGGGCCAAGTCATTTCCGACGTATTAACCGCTCGTTCCGCAGTTTTCCTCCCGCGAATCAACCCGTTCTTTGTCGGCCCGGACGAGGTGCGTTACAATAAGAGGAGATCATGCCCGCCGGTTGGCCGGGTGTCGACCGGTGCGATTGGAAAGGAACGACACCGACATGACCGCCTCCGAAACCATGCGGGAAATGCTGTCCGCCATGGCGCGGAAAGGCTGGAGAATAACCGAACAGCGGAGAACGCTGGCGCGGATTTTCGCCGAACATGAAGGGTATCTGTCCCCAAAAGAGGTATATGACCAGATGAACGCCCGTCATCCGGGCGTAAGCCTGGACACCGTCTACCGCAACCTGCGCGAGCTGTCCGACATGGGCGTGCTGGAGCAGTTTGTCATGATGGACGGCGGCCTGAAGTTCAGGGCGAATTGCCATGTCCGCCATCACCATCATCTGATCTGCCTGAGCTGCGAAAAAACGCTGCCCTTGGAATACTGCCCCATGGAGGACCGGGTGGACCTGCCGGGCAACTACAAAATCCTGCACCACCGCTTCGAGGTCTACGGCATCTGTGAGGATTGCCAGACGAACGGCGCCTCCTCCGCGGAACGGACGCCGGAAACCTGATCCAGCCCTGCGCATTTGGAAGACGAAAATGGATACAAATTGAATAAGGATTGCATAAAATGCATAACCGTTCGTCCTGTTTTCGACTGGAACACTCGAAAGCGGGCGAACGGTTATATTGTTTTGTTTGCGAGATTTTTGGATTATGAAAAGAAATGTCGAAAAAAGACGATCTATAACGAAAATTTATATAAACTAATATTCTGATAAATCATTTTATTCTGCCATCCAATCATCTATAATGAACGGTAGGAATTAACAATCAGTGAGAGGATATATCATGTCGGATGTACTGAGGACCTTCCTGATGGATTTTACCGTAAACGTTTTCGAATCGATTGCGGGGTTTTCTCTCATCCTGAGTTTGTTTCGCTTTTCGTTCAACAAAAACAATTTCATCAACACCATCATCGCATCTGTCGTTCTGGCCATTACGTCGTACTTGCTGCGGTTTCCCTTGGAGGAACCGACCATCACGTCCTTCTTCATGTTGGCGTGGATCATCATTTTTCTCTGGCGTCTGTTTCGCATTCATATCTTTTATTCGGCGCTGATGGCGGTTACAGGTTACATGACATATATAACCATTCAAGATGTTGTCGTGATGGTGGCGAGCGCCATTTATGGTTTGGACAGGTTGTTCGGAAATTTCATGTTCTTGAAAGCCATACAAATTATCGCGTCCGTTGTGTCGCTCCTCTCTTACTTCTACCTGACCCGGAAACGGATCGGCTTCACGTTCGTGCCGGACCGTGCCGACATGCGCGTCGTGTTTGACCGCGTCCATCTTATGTTGCTCTTTATCACCATCGCTTCGGCGGTTGTGATTTGTTTCATATCGTTTGTCGCCGTTTATGCGACGTATCTTTTTCCCCTCCTGACGGTGACGTTTTTGGTGCTGTTAAACTATTTGAATTACAGTTATGAAAATATGAAAAGGGAGAAGAGCGTGTGATTGAGGCACTGACCCGTCGAATCGTCTTGTTTATCGAAACCCACAATGACCGCAAGCATGTAAGTTCCGCCGTCATGGTGTTCGCCCTTCAATCCCTGCTTACCAATGTGCTTACCATTGTTTTCAGCCTGCTTATTGCCGCGTTTCTGGGAACATTGAAAGAGACGGCTTTAGCGCTTTTCGCCGTGGCCGTGCTGCGCAATTTGACGGGCGGTTTACATTTCAAGTCGGCCACGGTCTGCGTCGTTGTCTCCACGTTGGTGGTCGTCCTGATTCCGTTTATCCCGATTGACAGGATGACCGGACTGGTCCTGACGGTTGCCAGCGTCTTATTGGTTTTTTTCTTCGCGCCTTCCGATTTGAAAGGAAGAACGCGCATTTCCGACAGAGGTCTGCAGATCATGAAGATGGCAGGATTGTTGCTGGTATGTTCCAATCTGGCGTTTCAATCCTCCCTGCTCGCACTCTCCTTTTTTTCCGTAGGGTTAACCCTAATTCCTTGGAAAGGAGGGACAAAGCATGCGTAAACGCCTGTCTTATCTGTTCGCCACATGCCTTGGCGCCGTTGCGATCATGTTTGTCACCACAGCTTGCTGGGCTTTTGGCCATCGTCCCGAAGTTCCGGAAGAGCTGCTGAAGTAACCAGGCTGCGCGCGGCTGCCGGAGCGCGTCTCCGGCAGCCGTCCCACCGGCCAAACCGGACAAGCGGAGTGATAGACATGATCCACCCCGTCACCCGTGACCGGAACAACGAGACGCAAGTCATCATGCTGGATTTGTCCGAAGTCACCCATATGGTATATGAAGACGGCGTCATCGCCTTTATTACGGAAACGGATAAATATTATCCCCTTGTCCCGTCGCTCAGCCTTTACGAAAAGCATCTGCACGACATGGGCTTTTACCGGCTGGACCGGGTCAATCTCGTCAACATGAACAAAGTAAAGGGCTTTGACGAACAGAGGGGACTCGTTTTCTTCGACGACCCCCCGCACCAGGTGAAAAACAGCGCCACTGTAGCTTTCATGAAAGTGCGTAAAATGAAACAGACCATCCTGGACTGGATCAGCAAAAACCAGCCCTCCGCCAAAACCGAAAGCGACGGTGAATAAACCGAGACCGATAAGACCCCGGAACCTTGAGGAGCCGCCAACTCCGAAAGTCCGGGGTTAAAATTTGGGCATCCTGAAAAGGGTGAACATTTTCATGCGCTTGATGCGTATCAACATGTAGAGAAACGAGCGTTCGCTCGGCAAGTGATCCTGTCGGAGGTGGCACATGACCCAAAGTCCCGTGGTGCGGCTTCAGGATGTGACGAAGAAAATCGGGGGCCGCACGATCATTGACCGCATCTCCCTGGAAGTGTATCCCGGGGAGGTGTTCGGCTTCCTCGGACCGAACGGTTCCGGGAAGACCACGACGATTCGCATGATGGTGGGCCTGATGTCCATCACTTCCGGGGACATCCTCATCGGCGGGCACAGCATCCGGAAGGAGTTTCCCCAGGCCATCCGCCAGGTGGGCGCCATCGTGGAAAATCCGGAGCTGTACCGGTACCTGACCGGGTATCAAAACCTGGTTCACTTCGCCAGGATGGCACCCGGCATTTCCCGTTCCCGCATCGACGAAGTCGTGCGGCTGGTCGGGATGGAATCGCGCATTCACGACAAGGTCAAACGGTACTCCCTCGGCATGCGGCAACGGCTGGGCGTCGCCCAGGCGGTGCTGCACCGGCCCAGACTGCTCGTGCTGGACGAACCGACCAACGGGCTGGATCCGGCGGGAATCCGCGAGCTGCGCGACTACCTGCGCAAGCTGGCGCGCGAGGAGGGGACGGCGGTGTTCGTGTCCAGCCACCTGCTGTCCGAGATGGAGCTCATGTGCGATCGGGTCGCGATTTTGCAGAAAGGACGGGTTGTCGATATCCGGGCCGTCCGCCGGGATTCGGAGTCTTCGGAAGCGGCGCCGGACGACGTGTGGTTCGATGTGGAACGGCCGGAAGAAGCGCTCCGTGTCCTGGACGGACTCGGGAAAGGACGGATCGAGGACGGACGCCTTGCGGTGACGGCGGACCGGAAAACCGTGGCCGAGATCAACCGCAAGCTGGTGGAAGCGGGCTTCAGCGTCTACGGCATCCGCGTCAAAACGAAGACCCTCGAAGACCAGTTCCTCGAAGTGACCAGGGGGGAGTCCGTTGGCTGATTTCTTGAGGCTTCTGCAGAACGAAAACATGAAAATCTACCGGCGTGTCGGTACCTGGGTGATGTATGCGTTCATCATCGGCATCCCCCTGGTGATGTCCCTGGCCATTATTTCGGTGACCCCGGAAGACCCGCCGTCCAACTGGCTGTTCATGTTCATCGCGTCCAACATTCTGGCCAGCCTGATTGCCATCTTTACTGTCGTCAAGGCGGCCGACGCCGTGGCCGGGGAGTTCTCCCAGGGCACGATCAAGCTCCTGCTCATCCGCCCGTGGCGGCGTTCCTCCATTCTGCTCTCGAAGTTTCTGGCCATGTTGCTGTTCGGCCTGGCCCTTACGGCGGCGGCCTTCACGGTGACGCTGGTCGTCGGAACCGCGTTTTTCGGCTACACGGCCTCGCCGGAGGACATGTTTTCGGAAATGGGCCGGAAAAACCCGTGGGGCTACATGCTGCTGTGGTATTTGTACCAGTTCATCTCCGCCGTCGCGGTCGCTTCGTTCGCGTTCATGATGTCGGCGGCGTTTCGCAGCGGCGGGCTGACGATCGGCCTTTCGATTTTCATCCTGCTGGCGGGCGGTCTGATTACCAATCTGCTGTCGCTGCTCGACAAACCGATCGTCAAGTACACGCTGTTTCCGCATCTGCAGTTGACGTCCTATCTGGACGGGGGGCCGGGGCCGTTGCCGCAATATCCGATGACGCTGGGGTTTTCCCTGGCGGTGCTCGGCGTGCATTTTGCGGTGTTCGTGGCGGTTGCGTGGCTGGCGTTCGGCCGGCGGGACGTGGCGTAAGGCATTGTACGGAAAGAAAATGGCGCCCGCGCGTGCGGGCGCCTTTGTTTATGCGGCGTCTTCCGTTGGCGCAGCCGTGTCGTTGCGAGCGGACCAGTCCAAGCGGCCCTGAGACCGCGGGCGCCGTCAATCTTTCCAGGCTTGCGGATGCGCTTCGCTCACCATGTCCAGGTCGGCGGCCTTGGCGTTCTCGATCATCTGCTCCGGGCTTTTGCAGCCGGGAATGACGCAGGTGACGCCCGGGTGGCTAAGGCACCATGCCAGAGCCCATGTCGCCATGGGGACGCCTTCCGGCACTTCCTCGCGGCGGATTTTTTCCACGAGCTCCAGCAGTTCGTCGCGCTCCTTCGGATCTTCGCGGTGGCGGACGTCGTTCGCGTCGAAGGTGGCGCCGGGCTTGTATTTGCCGCTCAGGTATCCGCTGGCCAGCGGCACCCGGGCCAGGACGCCGAGATCCTGCCGAATGGCGGACGGCAGCACCTCTTCTTCCGCTTTGCGGTCGAGCCGGTTGTAGACGATCTGGATCGTCTTGGCCCCGACCCGCGTCGCGGAGTCCACCTGATAGATGTTTTGCTTTTTGCTGATGGACAGACCGAGGTGGCGAATCTTCCCCGCCTGCACCTGCTTGTCCAGCATCGTCCACAGGTCGTCCTGGTCAAACGCCTCGTTGCCGAGGGAATGGAACTGGTACAGGTCGATGTAGTCCGTCCGCAGGGCGCGCAGCGAACCCTCCAGCTGCTCCAGCACCTGATCCGGGCGGTATTCATCCGTGCGCGTGAATTTGTCGTGGAACTTGTGGCCGAACTTCGTGGCCACGATCCACTTGTCCCGTTCCTTTTCGATGGCCTTGCCGATCAGCGATTCCGACAGATGGTCCCCGTAGCATTCCGCGGTGTCGATGCAGTTGATCCCCAGGTCGCGGGCCTGGCGAAGAATCGCGTCCACTTCCGCCTGCGTGAACGTTTTTCCCCATTCTCCGCCAAATTGCCAGGCGCCGACGCCGACCACGGACACCTTCAGCTCCGTTTTGCCAAGGCGGCGGTATTTCACCGGTAACCCTCCTTTGCGAAAATGCCGGCGAAAAGGGGAAAGGGCGCTCTTCGGCGCCGCCGTTTTCACCGGCTTGCTCCGGCTATTCTAAGCATAATCCGTGTTCCGGCGCTTGAAAAGGGTACGCCTGAAGCCGGGGAGAGGGTTCCGGTACGCCTGTGTTTTTGCCAGGGCCATCATTCGGCCTGCAACGGACTCAATGTCCGTTGCGATGCGCTTGAAGCGGCCGAGGGGGCGAGGGCGGCGTTGTCAGCCCGCCTGCCGCCCCCTGGCCTGGGCGTTTTCCAAAGCCGCATCCGACCGCTCCGATTTGGCCGGGCGGTCCGAGGGATCGAACCGGTCCGTCTTGCCCGTCCGGTCCGTCTGGTCGGACCGCTCCGCTTTTCCCGCCAATTGCTGTTTGCCCGCGCCGTCTTTTTCCATTCGGGTCATCCGGCTGACGCCGTTGAACTTCGCGCCTTCCTCGATGACCAGGGAAGCGGCGGAGATGTTGCCTTCAATCTCGCCCTGGGTGAGAATCACCAGCTGGTCCCGCGCGGTCACCTCGCCAAAAATTTTGCCGGCCACCGTCACGTTGCGCGCGGTGACCTGGGATCTGACGGTGCCGTGCTTGCCGACGACGAGGTCTCCCTGGCATTCGATCGTCCCTTTGAAATGGCCTTCAATGCGGAGGCCGGCCTTTGTTTTCAGGATGCCTTCGAATTCCGTTCCGGCGCCGATGAGGGTGTCGGTCGCCTGCGTTTGGGACGGTTTCTTGCGCCGCAAGCCCATGACCGATTCAGTCCTCCTTCACCAGGCGCAAATAGCGCAGCGGGCTGACCGGCTGGTCGCCCACCGTGATCTGGAAATGCAGATGGGAACCGGTGCTGCGTCCCGTGTTACCCAGCCTGCCGATCCGGTCGCCGCGCATGACCTGGTCGCCTTTGCGGACTTCGATTTTTTGCAGATGGTAATACGAGGATTCGATGCCGTTCCGATGGGCGATGACGACGTAATTGCCGCGCTCGCTGTGGAAGCCGGTTTCCTTCACGACGCCGCTTCCCGCCGCAAAGACGGGATCGCCGGTCTTGCCGTCGATGTCGACGCCGGCGTGATACGCGGTGCGCCCGGTGAACGGGTCTTTGCGGTAGCCGAAGCCGGAGGTGAGCTTCCGGGATACGGTGGGCCAGGCGGTGGGCTCGGAAGTGGCCGCGATTTGCCGCTGCCGCTCCCGTTCGCGGATGGCGTCCATGGTTAGCGCCAGGCTGTCCAGCAGGCGGATCAGCTCCGCAAAATCGTTTTCCGCGGCGCTCTCCGCCAGCGCGTCCGATGCGGCGCCTCCGAATGCGGCGGTGATCACGCGGTTTTCCACGCCCGACGCTTCGGGGGCAACGACCCCTTCTCCGTATTCCTGGATGAACGCGCGCAATTTGCTTTCCAGCTCGTGAATCTGCTCCAAGCGGCGCCGCATGTCCGCGGCTTCACGATCAAGCTCCGCCAGGCGGCGGCTCAGGAAGACGATTTGCCGGTTTTTTTCCGCGACGGTCTCCTCCAGTTCCGCCGACTGGCGATCCAATTTGGCTTCCAGCTCCTGGACGCGCTGTTCGGCCGCCACGCCCAGGCCCGCCAGACATCCGGCGACCGTCAGCACCGCGGCGGCGGGCAGGGCGGCCGCCAGGGTCCGGGAAACCTCGAATTGTCTGACCGCCCGGTCGGGTTCCCGCAACAGGAACACCGACCATTTCGGATTCCGCTTCCGTTTCGCCATCGACTCTCCTTTCCGGCCGAACCTCCGTTTGGGATTGAACGCGTTCAATTGGTATTTATTCGGGCGGGGAAGCATTCATGCCATGAACGTTGACAGCATTTTTTCCGGGGATTGAAGGAATGGCGCGAAAGAACAGCGGTTTTTCCGCTGGCTTCGGCTTGATAAGGCGATCACGCGCGGCTGCTCTGAGGGGAAAAGGATGCAGTTGAAACAGGGGCGGCGGGGGCGGTGTGCGAGGATCATTGGCGGGCATGTCTTTGCCGCCTGCAGGGGAGGCCGTCACGTGCGGCGGCACCTTAGCTGATACGCGCCTGCGCGCGACGGCTGTCCCTTGCCGTTGCAGGTCAATAATCGATGACGGATTTCAGCTCGTCATAATCCACGTCTCCGGGCTTGATTCCATGTTTCAGCGACAAGGCCGAAGCGGCGCCCGCCGCATAGCCCGTCAGGAAGCATTGCGCCGTTACGCGCGCGGACGCGAGGGCTTCATGTTCGGCGCTCAGGGTTCTGCCGGCGGTCATGACGTTTTCGACATTTTGCGGGACGAGCGTATCGAACGGGATTTCGTAGTAATCGTTGTCGAGATAATACATGTAGATGCCGTCCTTGCCATGGGCTTCGATGCACCAGGCGCTCTTGGCCACGGCTCGCTTGCTTTTCCTTGCCTGCATCACGTCTTCGTTGCGCAGCATGCCTTTGCCCAGGATGGTCCGGGACTGGCGGATGCCGATTTGGGCGGCGACGTCGTTCAATCTTGCGTTTTCAAACCCGGGAACGAATTGCCTCAAGAAACGCTCGTATTCCCTGACCTGTTTGCGGCCCCTGAGCTCCGCCTCGGTCAGGTCTTCCGCGTTGGTGGCGTCGATGGGATCGCCGTTTTCCTTTGCAATACGGGTGACGTTGCAGAGGATCTCGCCCGGCCGCGGAGAAGGCAACAGATAGATGTGCTTGCGGGGCAAATCGAATCCTTTCCGCTCCGCCTCGTGAATCAGTTCCTCCACCCGGTGCAGACCGTCCCGCAAAAAGTGCTGCACATCCACGTGATTCATTCGGAACACCATGGTCGGATACTGCACCGATCCGTTTTTGCCCATCACATGGGGCGCACCGGCCCACACGCACAAATCGCCGTCACCGGTGGCGTCCACGAACCGTTTGGCTCTGATCGCTTTCCGGCCGCTTTTGTTCTCGATAATGGCGGCTTCAACGAGGCCGTTTTTGTGCACGATTCCGACGCAGTACGTGTGGTACAGAATTTTGACCTTCGCTTCCGTCAGGAGATCGTCGGCGACTTCTTTCCAGACATGCAGGTCGTGCACCACCAGGGCGGTGTCGCCGAAAGGAAAGGGATCGGAAACTCCGCCCCGGTCCTGCAAATGCCGGTAAAATTCCCCGGCAAAACCGTGCACGAGCTGTTCCCTTT
The DNA here is from genome assembly GCA_002159065.1 of Paenibacillaceae bacterium ZCTH02-B3. Lineage (GTDB taxonomy): Bacteria > Bacillota > Bacilli > Paenibacillales > Paenibacillaceae > ZCTH02-B3. The sequence goes on from LZRV01000063.1 coordinate 17,996, forward strand.
TGCCGGTCTTGCCGGAGGTAAACAGGCCGCAGATCGTGCCGGACATCCCGGCGGTCGCCATTCCTCCGCAAAAACCGTACTTCTCGACCAGCATCACATCGCAGCCGACACGGGCCGCCGCGATTGCGGCCGCAACGCCCGTCGCTCCGCCTCCAACCACCAAAACGTCCGTTTCGTACGCAATCGGGATGTTTTTGGCTTGTTCCACGATGTGAGCCATCATGTTTCACCTCGCCTGCGATCTGGTTTTGCCAAAACCGGTCAATCGCGCCTGCCCAGTACCGCACCCTTGGAGATGGGTTGCACCAACTGCCGATACATCGCGAGCCAGCTTCCCGGTTTGACCTCGACTTCGGGAGGCCTCCATTCGGCGAGCCTGCGGTTGAGTTCCTCCTCCGGAATGTCGACGTCGATGGTCCGTTTTTCGAGGTCAATGCGGACGGTTTCGCCGTCACGAATGACAGCGAGCGGCCCGCCCGCGGCCGCTTCGGGCATTAGCTGGCCGATAACAATGCCGCGGTTCAATCCGGAGAGCTCTCCGTCGGTGATGACGGCGACGTTTTGCGCGTGGCCGGCGCCGTTCAGCGCGGCAACGAAACTGGCCGCAAACACGGTCCCGGGACCTCCGAGCGGTCCCATGTTTCTCAGCACGACGACGTCTCCGTCCTGAATTTTGCCGTTGCCGAGCCCCCGGATGGCTTCGTCTTCCGATTCGAAGATTTTCGCCTTTCCGACAAAGCCGGTGATTTCCCCCGGAACGGCGGACAGTTTGACGATCGCCCCTTCGGGAGCCAGGTTTCCGCGTAAAATGGCGATGCCCGGTCTACGGCTTTGCGGATTGTCCAGCGGGCGAATCACTTCGTCGTTGAGAACTGCGGACTTTGCAATGTTCTCGCCCACCGTCTTGCCCGTGACAGTAAGGGCGTCGAGATGCAGCTTCGATTCAAGCCGTTTCATCACGGCCATGGCGCCGCCTGCGGCTTCCAGATCTTCCGTTCTGTAAATTCCGTTAGGACGGACCGCCGTGAGCAGCGGAATTTCATCGGACAGCTTCTCGAACAGTTCCACGACGATGAAATCGAGTTCCGCTTCGGTGGCCACGGCCGACAGATGCCGGACGGTGTTGACCGATCCGCCGACCGCCAGCGTGACCATGACAGCGTTTTCGAACGCGGCGCGCGTCAGGATCGACCTCGGTCTCAGGTCTTCAAGCACCATTTCCACGATCCGTTTGCCGGCCTGCTGGGCGAGTTCGCGCAATCTCCTGCCACCGGCCCAGACGGGAGCGTTGCCGGCCAGTGTCATGCCGATCGCTTCGGCCGCGATGTGCATCGAATTGGCGGTGCCCAGTCCCGCGCAAACGCCCGGCGACTGAATCGCGGATTCAGTCATGGCTTCCAGTTCTTCCAGCGACATGCGGCCGCTTTCCACCGTTCCGATGGATTCGTAAACATCGTCGATATCGACGAAACGGCCGTGGCAAAAGCCGCCAATCTGGTATCCGCAGGTCAGCAGCAGGGTGGGGATGTTCAGCCTCGCGGCGGCCATCAGATGTGCCGGGGTGGTTTTGTCGCAGGAAGACAGGCAGATCATGCCGTCGAGTACGGCGCCTTCGACCATCACCTCGATCTCGTTCACGATCAAGTCCCGTGTCGGCATCAGATAACGGGCCTTCCTGCCGGCGCTCGTCACAAAATCGCTGGGGGCGACGGTACGGACTTCGAAGGGCAGGCCGCCGGCCGCGCGAATCGCTTCCTGCACGATCCGGGAGATTTCATCCAGATGGATGTAGCAGCTCGAAAGCGTCGATGAGGAATTGATGACAGCTATTTTGGGTTTGTCGAAGTCTTCCGCGCGGATGCCCATGCTCCTCCACTGGGATCTTCGCACCGCCCAGCGCGTGGAGCCCCTTTCAAAATTGCTGCGCAAATTCATACTCAGGCCTCCTCGTTGTCTTGATGTCGGGGTACTTTCATATTAAAATCAAAAAGGATGGTTGTCTAGCCAATTTTTCGGATTCGCCGCAATTTCGCTCTGGCACGTGATCCGGCCGTTGCGGAAAATGCGCGGGTGCGAAAGGCGCTGAAGGAATTTGCGTTTTGCCTGTAGAAAGAGACCTTTACAATTCTTTGAAGGTGATGAGCATGAGTACCGGAACCAGACGAATTACCCTGGTGCCCATCAAACGCACGGACGTTTTCCAGACGGCCGTTGAACGAATCGGACAAATGATCGTGGAAAACAACATGCAGCCGGGCGAACGCCTGCCCTCGGAAAGGGAGATTGCGGAAAGCCTGGGCATAAGCCGCACCACGGTCCGCCAGGCCCTGAAAGTGCTGGAATCCATGGGAAAGGTGGAAACCCGCGTGGGAAGCGGCACGTATGTGGCGAATCCGGCGCGGGCAGAGAGCGATCCGCGCCTGCTGGTCGAGCACCTGACGGTCGACAAGACGTTCATGGAAAAACTGATCGAAGCCCGCGTAGGCATTGAGCGGATGGTTTTCGAGTCGGCCTTCAAGGCTCTGGACGACCGGGCGCTGGAAGAACTGCAGCAGCTGCTGGACGAAAACGCGCGGGAAATCCTGGCGGAAGAGGACGAGGACGGCGCGCTCGACCTGAGCTTTGAGGCGAAGGTGGCGGAAATCGGCGGAAACGAGTTCATCATCGGCTTGCAAAAGCAGATTCACCAGACCTGGATCAAAGCGTGGCGGAAATACGGCTATGTGCCGGAGAAAAAGGCGGTGCTGCACGAAGAGCATCTGAAAATCCTGGATGCGCTCAAAAGACGGAACCGGCAGGAAACGGTCGACCTCATCGAGCAGCACGTCAGCAAAAACGTCGAGTGAAGCCGCACGAAACGTCAAAACGTTCCCGAATCCGATTCCGGAGATCGGGAACATTTTTTTTTCATAAAAAAATAAAAATGTGTCAAGCGTCTGTGAAAATGTCAGGTTAACTGTTCTATGAAAATGTCAGGGATGATAGCTGATTAAACAGCCCCCGTCCTCTTGCAGACTAGCCGGATGCTGTGCTACGCTGTAACTGCTTGCTGGAGAATGGTTTTCTCCAGGGATGGTTTGCAGCGGGCTTGCGCGGGGACGCAGGCGCCGCTTCTTTTTTGGCCGTTGTTGGCGCCGGGGTCTGTGTGGCCTGTGTCTCCACACAAGGCCAGGCCCGCCCTTGATCCCACAGCCACACTTGTCCATCCATGCCGACACGCA
>LZRV01000064.1 GCA_002159065.1 Paenibacillaceae bacterium ZCTH02-B3
TACGGACGCGCTACCGTGAACTGCGGGCGCTGGGGGTACCGGAACACTTCGTCCATATGATGGCGAACTCACGCCGGGGGCCATGGGAGATGTCCCGCAACCTGAACAACGCCCTTGACACCCGATATTTTCAGGCGCAAGGGCTGGTCAGCATGCTTGAATGTTACTTGGCATTTCGTTAACTCTTCGGAACCGCCTGGTGCGGACCCGCATGCCAGGTGGTGTGAGAGGACGGGGGCTAGCCGCCCCCTTCTACTCGATTGCCCGGAAGGAAGCATTGTCAAACCCCGTTCCCGGCTTTGGAAAACGACGAGAATGGGTCGTCACTCACAGTTTCTGGCGACTTTTTAGTACTTTTCGGTTATTTTTGTTTGTCAAACCCGGACACAATTATGGTAAAATAGTCACAAAAGTCACGGAAGCGGGCTTCCCTTGGTTGAGGATTGTTGTTCGGAATACAAGGAGAGGGAAAGAAATGACGACGAACAAGCTGGAAGTCGCCAACTGCGCCGGGTGCGGCAAAATGTACCGGCCGGAAGGATTGGCCATCAAACTGTGTCCCGACTGCTTGCAGGAATACGAAGGGATGCTGCGCGAGGTGAAAGAAACCATCAAGGCCAATCCCGGCATGAATGCCTACGAAATCAGCAAGAGGACCGGGATTTCCTACTCGCTCATCCTGGACTGGATCAAGGAAGGCCGGCTGGAAAGGTAGAGCCGGGAAGGCGACCCGCCTGAGCGTTACGGTTGAGGACCGGACTACATACGATTGCTTGTTGGACTACATACGGCATACGCCCGGGTTGGACGGATGCGGTTTCGGAATGGATGGCCGCCGGTTGCGGACGGAATGGTTGCGGTTCCCCCCCGGGCTGTCTTTGGCAGGACTTTAGACGGAAGGCCTTTGTCTTCCCTTCGCAGGATGCAAGAAAAAAGACCCGGGCATGAAAAGCCGGAAGCCGGGCGGAAAATTCCCGTCCGGCCTCCGGCTTTTTTCCGCGGTTTGCCGCGGCTTTGCGCCGGCAGCCGCCTGCCGGGCTTCCGGTGCATCACGAAATCACTTTGCCCGGGTCGAATGTTCGCTTGCAGGTCATAAATTCGCCGAGTTTGGCGTAATAAGGCCCGCAGATTCTCGCCAGCGGCCGCAGGGCTTCGACGTTGATCTTGTAATCGGGAATATAGAGGTCGTCTTGGACATACACCAGTTGAACCTCACCGATGACCAGGTGATTGGAAGCCAGGGGGATGATTTGGTGCAGGCGGCATTCGAGCCGGACGGGGGATTCCAGGACGGCCATGCAGTCGACCGTTTTTGCCGGTACCGGAGTCAGGCCGACTTCGTCAAATTCGCTGATGTCCGGCCGGTAGTCGGCGGCCGCGTTGTTCACGGGGACGGCCATGTCTTCCGTCACCACGTTGACCACAAATTCCGGATGCCGCTCGATGTTGCGGAGGGTGTCTTTCTTTTGGCCGTTCCGGTCGGCCACCGAGACCAGGATCATCGCGGGAGAGCTGGACACCGCGGTGAAGTAGCTGAACGGAGCCAGGTTGTGCACGTTTTCCGGGCTTTTCGTCGACACCAGCGCGATCGGTCTCGGTACGACGGCTCCGGTGAGAACCTTGTGGGCGTCGTCCCGCGACAGGTTTTTCATCAGGATTTCCATGCGCTGCCCCTCCAAGCTGCTTGTGTGTTCGTTGGTTTTCTGCCTATCACTATAACCTCTTTCGGGCGGCAGCTCAAAATGTTCATTGCGCAATTTTCGCCAATTCACCCGCGGTTATGGATTTTCGTTCCGATTGCAAGTATGCTGGATAATGTACAAGACGGGCGATCCGAAACGCAAGGAGGCGGGAACGCATCATGTACGAATACGATTTTTCCGGCCGCGTGGTGTGGGTGACGGGAAGCAGCACGGGCATCGGCCGGGCCGCGGCCCTGGCCTTCGCCCGGTTCGGGGCGGATGTGGTGGTGCACGCGAACCAAAGCGTGGCGAAGGGCGAGGAAGTCGCCCGGGAAATCGAACGGATGGGGCGCAGGGCCCTGCTGGTCATCGGCGACGTGGCGGACTCCGGCGCCGTGGAAGCGATGGCGGAACGCGTCCGGGAGACGTTCGGCCGCGTCGACGTGCTGATGAACAACGCCGGCTCCCTGATCAAGCGCATCCCCTTCGAGGAAGCGGACGAGGCGATCTGGGACCGCATCATGGACGTCAATCTGAAATCCGTCTTTCTTGTGACGAAAGCCGTCCTGCCCATGATGAAGCCGCTTGGCAAAGGCAGCATCATCAACGTGTCGTCCATCGCGGCCCGCACCGGCGGCGGAACCGGAAGCTTCATCTACGCGGCCGCCAAGGGCGCCGTCGCGACGCTGACGCGGGGGTTGGCGCGGGAATTTGCGCCGTACAACATCCGCGTGAACGCCATCGCGCCCGGGGTGATCAGCACGCCGTTCCACGACCGGTTCTCCACGCCCCAGATGCGCGCCGCGTATCAGAAACAGATCCTGCTGGGCCGCGAGGGGACGCCGGAGGAATCCGCCGCAGCCGCGCTGTTTCTCGCATCGGACGCGGCCGGCTTCATCACCGGCGAGATGATCGACGTCAACGGCGGACAATGGATGGCCTGACCTTCCGGTCGGGCCGTCCCCCGTATTTTGTCCGCCGCACGGCTGATTCCCGCGCTGCCGTCCTCCGCACGGCCGCCTTCCGCAAAGCCGTTCTTCGTCCAGCTGTTCGTCGCGTTGCGTCCCTGCACGATTGTCCTTCGTCCAGCTGTTCGCCGCGTTGCGTCCCTGCACGGTTGTCTTTCGTCCAGCTCTCCCCGAACAACTTTCCCCCGCACTGCTTTCCGCCGTTCCGGGAACTTGGCGGGTAACGGACATTGAGTCCGTAAAACAAAAGAAAGAAGGCTTCGCGAAAAATTCGCGGACATATGTTCCGTTAGAAGGCGTCCCGGACCTATGGAAACGTTTGCATTCAGGCCACGCGATGCTGCTACGGACTGTATGTCCGTTGAATTTTCAAACGCTTCGATTTCCGGCCGCTAACGGACCATATGTCCGTTGGGTTGGGTGCGAACCGGGCACCTCACCCCGCCGGCGGATCCCGGGCGCCGGCATCGGAAGGCAGACGCCGGTTGCCGATTCGCTGTCACGCGACGGACGCGCCATAATAAGCCCGGGGAAGCCTTCGTTGCAAAAAAGAAGGAATTTTTTTAAGCTCATGATACAGCATTCCGGGATTGAGGGAGGGCGCCATGAAACGACTGCTGGAGGCCGCAAGGCGGTTGCACGGCCAAATGATCGAGTGGCGCCGGGATTTTCACCGGCATCCGGAACTGGGCTACGAAGAGCACCGCACGTCGGCGAAGGTGGCCGACCATCTGCGCGGACTTGGCCTCGAAGTCCGCACGGGCGTGGGCCGGACCGGCGTCGTCGGATTGCTTCGCGGCGAACGCGACGGGCCGACGATTCTGCTCCGGGCCGACATGGACGCCCTGCCGATTCCGGAGGCGGACAAAGGCATCGATTACATGTCCGAAATAGAGGGCAAGGCCCACCTGTGCGGCCATGACGCCCACACCAGCATGCTGATGGGCGCGGCGCAAATTTTGCGGGAACGGGGCGTAAAGCGCGGCAACGTCAAATTCATGTTCCAGCCCGCCGAGGAGGGCCTGGCCGGGGCCCGGGCGATGATCGAGGACGGCGTGCTGGACAATCCCCGCGTGGACGCGGCGGTCGCGCTGCATGTGTCGCCGGTTCATCCCACCGGCCGCGTCGCGGTGATCCGGGGCGCCGGCTGGGCGGCGGCGGACCGGGTGATCATCCGCATCATCGGCCGGGGAGGCCATGCCGCCGCGCCGCATCAGACCGTCGACGCCGTGGCGGTCGCCGCCCAGGTGATCACCGCCTTGCAGCAGATCGTAAGCCGGCAGACGGACCCCCTGGATGCCGCCATCGTCACCATCGGCAGGATTGCCGGCGGCCACGCGTTCAACGCCATCGCCCCGGAGGTGCTGCTGGAAGGCACGGTGCGCACCCTCGTCCCGGAGACGCAAAGGCGGATCCGGGCGGCGATCGAAGCGGTCGTTCAAGGCGTGACGGCCTCTTTCGGCGCAAGCTATGAATACGAATACGAGGAAGGCTACCCGGTGCTGGTGAACAGCGACGAAATGAACGAACTGGTCAAACAGGCGTGCGACGCAACCCTCGGGCCCGGCCGTTGGGAGTACGGCAGAACGAGCATGGGCGGGGAAGACTTCGCGTTCGTGGCCCAGCGGGTTCCGTCCGCCATGTTCCGTCTCGGCACGCGCAACGGGGAGAAAACGGCCTATCCCCTGCACCACCCCATGTTCAACCTTGATGAGGACGCGCTGCCGATCGGCGCCGCCCTCCTGGCGTCCATGGCCGTGCATTATCTGGAGAACGCGGGACCACAAGGGGAGAACGGCATCCATCGCCGTCCGTGACCCGGATGCGCAACGCGGCCCGGGGACGTCGGGCGAAGAGGGGAAGAAGATCCGTGCGGAAAATGATTCCTGTTTCCGTCTTCTTTATGGTTTCCTGTTTCGTGTTTTTGCGGCATATCCGCAAGCGGCGCAAGCGTGCAGTCCGGCGCCGTGGTCGGTCATGGAGCTGGCGGAAGCCAGCGAAGCCATCCTGCATCTTTGAAAAGGGCAGGGAATATGTCATTTTCCTGAAATCGGCGGGGCCGTCTCCCGCTTTGCTGAACGAGCGCGGGCTGACCGCCCTGGAGGTGGACGCGGTCTACGTGGATATGCGCGGCGTACGGGAAGAGGTGCCGGTCTTGCTGAGGCGATGGGCCGAAATGCGCGCCGCCAATGCGAAAAAGCCCGGGCCCGGCGCCGCCGTCTGGGGCGAAGGCGTGGAAAACCGGGGGATGCCGGCCAGTTGGATTGTTTTTATCGCCGTCATGCTGATTGGAATGGGCGCCCATGCATCGGCCGGAAAGCGACCCGGATGAACGCCGACCGGAGGCTCATGCCTGTATCGCGGAGATCGCAAGACGCGACCCGAACGGCATGGTCGGGCGGAAAACCCGCGCGGTTTTCCGCCCGACCCGTTTTTTTTCGGCGGACGTCCCTCATCCCTGGGCCGTGCGGAGGCCGGCCGCTTTTCCGGCGAACCGGATTTTTCCGCGGATGGAACGGGTCAGCTTCACTTCGATCAAATGATAGGAGAAGTGGGAAACCAGAAGCGCCCCCGCCGAGGAGACGATGCCGAACGCCGCCACTCCCATCCATTCGGCGGGAAGAACCAGGGCGACGACGGCGCGCTTGACGGGAAACATCACCACCGTGTGCCACAAATAGAGGCTGTAGCTGACGGTGCCCAGATACATGAACGGTTTTGTGCGAAGCAGCGAGGACAACAGGCCGTATTGCCGGACCACGGTATGGAAGAAAAACAGCGCAAAAATGAGCGATCCGTAGATGAATTCGGGATCGAACAGGATGCAGGCGAGGGCCAGGGCGATCAGTCCGTCCAGCCTGGTGAAGGACGGCGGCAGGGTTTCCAGCCGCCTGACGGTGCCGAGCAGGATTCCGGCGACGAAAAACAGGAAGGCGGGATCTTTCCAGATCAGCCAGGCGGATGCGGCAAGCGGCACAGGCAGAAGGGAACGCTTCCACCCGCTGCGGTTCCACAGATAGAACACGAGGCCCGCAAGCAGATAAAACGCGGCTTCGTAGCTAAGCGACCACGCCACGATCTGGGCGACGGGCAGATCGAAGACGCCCGGCAGGAAAAACAGATTGGAAAAGAAATGAAGGATGTAATCGGAGACGGAGATGTTCCTGAACCAACCGTAACCGATCACCGGTCCAATGGCAAAAATGAGCAGATGGATCACCAAAAACACGGGGTAGATGCGAAGGACCCGGTCCACGGCAAAACGGCGGACGCTTCCATGGCTCATGAGGCTTCTCGGGATCAGATAACCGCTGATCACAAAGAACAGATAGACGGCGAGCAGCCCGGCCGTTTGGCGGAACTGGGGGAAATAGTCGGCTTTCAGGATGCCGTCGTCCACCGAGCCGGTGTAGACGTGGTACAGGACGACGGACGAGGCCAGCAGTCCCCTCAAACCGGTGATGGTGTCGTTGCGTTGCTCCGGTTGCGGCATGTCAGGGCTCCCTGCTTTTTTCGACTTGATTTTCTTCTTTATAACACGTTCGATTTCCCGCGACAATTGCCCCGTTTCCGTCTTGCCGGCGTGAACGGGGCGATCGTTCGCGGAGGCGTTTGAAACCCATGCCGCATCGATATTAGACTAACGGTCTAATTATGTCTAAAATGTGAACAGGAAGGGTCGCGAGACGGGGAGTCCTTGTAAAGGGGCGTTGCGGCATGGGGTTTATGCGGGCGGCGACGCGGAAAAAGCGGCGCACGGTGGTCGAAACGGCGCTGGCGCTGTTCGCGGAACGGGGCTACGAGCAGGTGACCGTGGACGACATCCTGCAGGCGGCGAACATCTCCAAGGGCACGTTCTACCATTATTTTTCGGGCAAGGAAGAGTTGCTGGCGGAACTGGACGCCGTCCAGGACGAGCTCGTCGGGCGGTGGCTGGACACGCCGCCGGCCTTGGTGCCTTCTCTGGAGGAACATATCAACCGGCTGTTTTTAGACCTTGCGTCTAATTTTGCGGATCGGCCGCGTCTTGCGCGCAGCAAAATTTCGCTGGCGATGAGCCATGAACCGGTGCGCCGCGCGCAGGAACGAAGGAAACGGCGGCTGTGCGACGCCGTCATGCACTGGCTCCCGGACCGCCGGAAGGCGGAGCTGCTCGTCGCCGTCTATTTCGGGACGATCGAAGCCTGGGCGCTGCGCGGGGAGGGAGACCTGCTTTCCGCGCTGCAGTCGAATCTGGCGGTGGCGTGGGCGGGGCTCAAGGCGCGGGAGATCGTCGTACCCGCGTATCCGCCCGCACCCGCGCAAAGGAGGCTGACCACGTTGAAAGTGGCCGTCATCGGCGGCGGACTGGCGGGACTTACCGCGGCCGCCTACCTGTCGGAACATGCCGGCATCGAAGGCGTATTGTTCGAACGCAGCCCGCAGCTGGGCGGACGCGCGTTCACCTACGAGAAGGAAGGCTTCACGCTCAACTACGGCGCCCACGCGGTGTACGCCATCGACCGCCACGAGCTGTCCAATCTCGAGAAGGAACTCGGGCTGACGTTCAGCAGCAAGCAGGTGGACAAACGCCGCGTCGTCTACGCGAAAAACGGCAATCTGTCCCTCGCGCCGCTGGACGCGATGAACATCTGGAAGACGGATGTGCTGCCGTCCGCCCAGAAGGTGCGCTTCGTCGCCGAAATCGCGGCGATCATGGCGAACATCCACCAGCTGAAGCGTTATCCCACGCTGGGCGACTACCTGGCGGAAGCGGAGTGCGGCGAGGACCTCAAAGAATTGTGGGAACATCTCGTCTGCTCCAACTTCTTCATCGCGCCTTCGGACGCGCGCAGGGTGCCGGGCCGCGTCATCAGCGAATATTACCAAAACCTGTTTCTTTCCAGCCGGCCGGTCAGTTACGTGCTCGGCAGCTGGGCGGTCATCACGAACCAGCTGAAGAGCAAGATCGAGCGTTCGGGGCGCTGGGAGATCCGGCTGCAGGAGCCGGTGGAGGGGATTCGCTACCGCGATCGGAAATTCGTGCTGCGCACCAGGAACGGCGAGCGGGAATTCGACCGCGTCGTGTTCGCGATGCCGGTGCAACAGGTGGTGAAGCTGCTCCGCGGCACGCCGTGGGAGCCGTTCCTGGCGGAATTCGAGGACGTGACGCCGACCGAGGTGCTGGTGTACGACATCGGCCTGTCGGAAGTGGTGGCCAGGCCGTTTTCGTACATCAGCGACATGGACCGGAAGCTGTTCATCAGCGACGTGTCGGCGACCGACCATACGGTGGCGCCCGAGGGCGGTCAGCTGCTGCAGGGCATCGCGTACCTGCCCGACCGGTTTGCGGACGAGGAGGAGCGGAAAGCGTTTCTGGACGCCAAGACGGCGGAAATGGAGGCGGCCTTCGACCGCCATTACCCCGGATGGCGGGAAAAAACGGTCGTCAAGCGCGTGTCGAAGAAGGCGATGGCGGCCAGCGTGAAAAACATCGTCGGAAACCGGCTGCTCCCGGTCCGCGTCGAAAATGTTCCGTTTTATTTCTGCGGCGACGGCTGCGAAGGCAAGGGGGAACTGGCGGAACGCGCCTTCTCGAGCGCCCGGGCGGCGGCGAAGGCGCTCCTCGCCGAAGCGAACAAAGCGGAGGCCCATGCGGCGGTTTCCCTTCGGTGAATCCGCGCGTGCGCGTGGCGCGTGGCATGAAAGAACAGACGCGCAAGCCCTGTTTTGATATAAGGAGAATTCGGGAGGAATGCCGACAGGCGGTGACCGGGTTTCGAATTCCGACCAATTGGCGCCGGAAAGGATATGTCCGGAATGAGAAGCCGATGGGCTGCGTTTTCCATTGTCATGCTGTTGGCGTCGTGTTCTTGCATAGCGGAAATCCCCCGGCAGATAACCGATACTCATATCGCAAACGATTTCAATGATTCCAGGCTCTCGAAGGGGAAACCGTAGAGCCCTCCGGTGTCTCGTTTGAAGCATGCCATAAGTCTTTTTTCCTTGATTTTAAGCGATTTTTGGTTCGGACAGCACTCCGGGCCCCTAATTAATATTGACAAAAGTTTGACGCAGTACATATAATCAAATCCGAAATCGATTGCAAGAATTCACTTACAGAAAGCAGAAAGGGCGATGGAATTTCATGGAATTGAAATCGATGCCAATTTGATTCCGGTGACACGACGTTAACCTTGGGGAGTCAGGGATGAAAAAACGCGTTACCGTCAAAGATGTCGCCAGGTATGCCAACGTATCGCCGTCAACCGTATCCAGGGTGCTGAACGGGTATCCGTTCATCAAGGAATCCACACGACAAAAAGTGGAACGGGCGATTCGGGAGCTGAACTTTGAACCGGACGAACTGGCGCGAAGCCTGATCACCCGGAAGACGAAAACGTTTGGGCTCGTGGTGGACATTTCCAACCCGTTCTTTTCGGAAACGGCCAAGGTGATCATTAACAGGGCCCGGGAACGGAACTACGACATTCTGATCTACGACACGAGCGACGACGAAGACATGGAACAAATCGCCAGGTTCCTGATCAACAAAAACATTTCCGGCATGATCGTCGGAACGGTCGAACGGGCGGATCGCTCGTGCGAGAAACTGGCGGACGAAGGATTCCATGTCGTGTTTTTCAACCGAAAACCGGACAATTCCAAGCTGTTCTCCGTCACCATCGACAACCGGAAGGCGTCCCGCCTGGCCGTGGAACATCTGGTCCAGAAAGGTCACCGGCGCATCGCCTTTGTCGGAGGTCTGTTCAAATACTCCACGTTTTTCGACCGCTACCTGGGATTTTTGGACGCGGTACAAGAATTCGGTCTCCATTTCGACGAAGAACTGCTGTTCAGCGGAAAATTGACCAGCGAAAACATCCTGCGGTTTGTCTCGGACATTCTGAAAAAAGAAAACCGTCCGACGGCGATCATCGCGGCGTCGGACCTGCTCGCCATCACGGTGCTCAGCGCCGTGTCGTCAAACGGGCTCAAAGTTCCCGGTGATGTGGCCGTCGTCGGCTTTGATAATATCGACATTTCCAGTAATCCGTACATCGGACTGACGACGGTGTCGCAACAAAAAACCAAAATGGCCGAAATCGCGCTGGATCAGTTGATGTACATCTTCGAAAACGGGATCGGCAAGGATGAATTGCCGGAACCCGTCGTGCTGGAACCGAAACTGATCGTGCGCAACACCACATAGCGGCCGTTTGGTCATTCGCCGGAAAGTCCCGCTCCGTCTTGTCAATCCCGCAAATTTTTTGCTTCATGAAAAAAATGACAACAGGGAGGAAAACCAGGATGGCACAAGTCAAGGAACCGATTCCGTATTCCGAATTCACGAAGGTGCGGCTGTTCGGGAAAGAGTACAACGCCCTCGATTTGACGCGGGAAATCAGCCCGGATACCCCTGTGTACCCGGGGCATGCCCGGACGGCGTTCTGGTGGCACCTTACCCACGAAGAATGCGTGATGCGTCTCGGAGACACGCCGTTTGAAGGCTACGCGGTCAAAGGCATTACCATGGCCGACCACATCGCCACCCACGTCGACGCGGTTTACCACTTCAACAAGCACAGACCGGATCTGTCCGTGGAGAAATTCCCGCTCGAGCATATGTTCACGCCGGCGGTGTGGATCGACGTGTCCCATGTTCCGCCGAGAACCCACATTTCCCTGAAAGACATCCAGGACGGCCTGGCCAAGGCGGGAGAAACGCTCCGGCCCGGCGACACGCTGATGTATTACACCGGCGCCTCGGAAAAGTGGCATGACGCCGCGGCGTTCGTCACCCAGTATCCCGGCCTCAGCGCGGAAGCGACGGAATGGATTCTCGACCAGGGCGTGGTCAACGTCTGCACCGACGCGGTCAGCACGGACAACCCGGCCGACATCACGTATCCGAACCATACCATCCACGGCAAAAGGTTGATCGTGCACACCGAGAACATCGCCAACATGAACAAAATCCCGGTGCACCGCTTCCAGCTCCTGCTCATGCCGCTCAAGTTCGTCGGCGCGACGGGAAGCCCGGTCAGAGCCATCGCCCTTTGGGAGTAATGGAACAACGATCCACGATCCGGGGAAGGAAAGCGGATGGACATTTTACGGAAGCTGTACAGTCTTGAAGGCAAAACGGCCATCGTGACCGGCGCGAGCAAAGGCATCGGCAGAGCCATCGCCGTGGCCCTGGCCCAGGCGGGAGCGGACGTGGCTGTGGTGGCGCGGAGCGAAAAAGAGCTCGCCGAAGTGGCGGACGAAATTGGCAGGCTTGGACGGAACGTGCTGGCCGTTTCCATGGACCTGTTCCAAGTCCGGGACATTCCGGAGAAGGTGGACGCGATCCACCGCCATTTCGGCAAAATCGACATCCTGGTCAACAACGCGGGAATGAACATCGCCAAGCCCGCCATGGAAGTTACGGAAGAAGACTGGGACAAAGTGCTGGATCTCAATCTGAAAAGCGCCTTTTTCATGAGCCAGGCGGTCGCCCGCCACATGATCCCGCGAAATCGGGGAAAGATTGTCAACATGTCTTCGCAAATGGCCTTCGTCGGCTACTACAAACGGGCCGCGTATTGTTCCAGCAAGGGCGGGTTGTCCCAAATGACGAAGGCGCTCGCCATCGAATGGGCGAAACACCGCATCAACGTGAACGCCATCGCGCCGACGTTCATCGAAACACCGATGACCCGGCCTATGTTCGAAGACAAGAGCTTTCTGGAGGATGTGCTCAGCCGGATCCCGCTGGGCCGTCTGGGAACGGAGAGTGATTTGTTCGGCGCCGTCATCTACCTGTCCTCCGACGCTTCGGATTTGGTCACGGGCCATACGCTGACGGTGGACGGAGGATGGACGGTCTGGTAGGGCCCCCGGTGCAAGCCGCCGGGGTCCGGCGCACACCCAGGGTGCAGATCATGTCCGTCTGAATGGAGTGGAGAGAAAATTGAAAACCGTGAACGCGCATGACTTTCGCATGCCCGCCAATGTGAGGATCGGGCGGGGCGCTTTCGAAACCATTCATGACGAAATCGCCAGACTTGCGCCGCGAACGATCATTCTGGTTAGTGACAAGGGGTTGGAAAAGGCGGGCGTTGTCGAACGGGTGCTCGGTGAACTGGCCCGGCATTCCGTCCCGGTCAAAACGTATACTGAAATCTCCGGGGAGCCCGAATTTTCCACGTTGCGGGATACCATTCGCTTCGTCTCGGAGCACAAGGGCGACCTCGTCATCGGCATCGGCGGGGGCAGCGCCCTGGATGTGGCGAAGGCGTCCGCGGCGCTGGCCGACAAGGATGAAGCGACCGTCTCCCGCATCCTGGCCGGAAACGAAGCGCCGAAGTCGAGGAGCATCAGGTGCATTCTCGTTCCGACCACTTCCGGCACCGGCTCGGAAGTGACGATGAACGCCATTTTCGGCGATCCGGCGAACAACGTCAAACGCGGAATCGTCAGCCCTTGTTATTTGCCGGACGTGGCCATCATCGATCCGGTCCTGACGGTAAGCTGTCCGCCCCTCGTCAGCGCCGCCTCGGGCGTGGACGCCTTCACGCACGCGATCGAGTCGTACGTTTCCACGAAAGCGACACCGCTCACCCGGATGTATGCGGAGAAGGCCATGAGGCTCTTTGCCAAAAACATCGCCAAGGCGGTGTTCAACGGCAGCGACCTGGAAGGCCGGGAAAACATGAGCTGGGTCAGCTTTCTGGCCGGCGTGTCGCTCGCCAACGCCGGCGTCGGAGCCGTTCACGCCATGGCCTACCCGCTCGGCGGCCGTTATCATGTTCCGCACGGCATCGCCAACGCGCTTCTTTTGCCGTATGTGTTCGAAGTGACCGGAAAGACGTGCGTGGACGAAATGGTGGACATCGCCGGTTTCCTGCACCTCGGCGATTTCCGGGACAAGCCGCTTCAGGCGCCCGACGCGGTGACCGCCTATCTGCATTCCCTGCTGAAGCATCTCAATCTGCCTTCCACGCTGAAGGAATTGCAGGTCAGGGAAGACGATCTCGACGTCATGGCGGAGGAAGCGTCCAGGATCGACCGGCTGCTGGTCAATACTCCATACAGACTCGACAAGGACGCAATTTTGCGCATCTACCGCAAAGCTTATGAAGGTCAATGAGAAGAAAGGGGGCGCGCAAGGATGACGAGGAAAAAATTGTACATCGACGGGAAATGGATCGAAACGAAAGAGTACTATAAGCTCCGTTCGCCGTACAACGGCCAGGAGATCGCGGAAATCCCGCTGGCGGACGAGAAGCTCGTTGACGAGGCGATCGCCGCGGCGGAGCGGCACAAGGCGGTCATGCGCAGCCTCCCGGCCCACGAAAGGTCCGCCATCCTGACGCGGGTGGCGAATTATCTGGAAGCGCACATGGAGGAAGCGGCGAGGATCCTGGCCCAGGAAAACGCCAAGCCGCTGAAGGCCGCGCGGGCGGAAATCACCCGCACCATCCAGACGTACCGGTTCTCGGCGGAGGAAGCCAAGCGGCTGTACGGAGAAACGATCCCGATGGACGCCGCCAAGGGGGCGGAACAGAAGCTCGGTTTTACCGTGCGGGAGCCGCTCGGCGTCATCGCCGCGATCACGCCGTTCAACTTCCCGTTCAATCTGGTGGCGCACAAGCTCGGCCCCGCTTTTGCCGCGGGCAACACCGTCGTGCTGAAACCGGCGAGCCAGACGCCGCTCAGCGCCCTGTACATCGTGGAAGTGTTCGAAAAGGCGGGATTGCCGCCCGGCGCCCTCAACATCGTCACCGGCCGGGGCGGCGTCATCGGTGACCGGATGGTGCAGGATCCCCGGGTCAAGATGGTGACGTTTACCGGCAGCCTGGAAGTGGGCCTGCGCATCCGGCAGCTGGCCGGACTCAAGCGGGTCACCCTGGAACTGGGGTCGAACTCGCCGGTCATCATCGACAACATCCGCAATCTCGACGCCGCCGTCGAGAAGTGTGTAACGGGCGCCTTCGCCTACGCGGGCCAGGTCTGTATTTCGGTACAGCGCATCTACGTGCACGAGGCTGTCTACGACGAATTCTTGCAAAAATTCATCGCCCGCGCCAAGGCCCTGAAAATCGGCGATCCGCTGGACGAGGACACCGACATTTCGGCCCTCATCAGCAGCGGGGAAGTCGACCGTATAGAAGCCTGGATCAAGGAGGCGACGGAGCAGGGCGCCCGCGTCGCGGCGGGCGGCGAGCGGATCGGCGAAGGGATCCTGGCGCCCACGATTTTGACGGATGTGCCGTCCCATGTGTCGCTGTGCACGATGGAGGCGTTCGCGCCGATCGTCATGGTCAACCGGGTCAAATCGGTCGACGAGGCGATCCGCGCCGCGAACGATTCGCAATATGGTCTGCAGGCCGGCATATTTACCGATTCGATCCACACCGCCATCAAGGCGGCCAGAGAGCTGGAGTCCGGCGGGATCATTGTCAACGACGTCCCGACCTTCCGGGTAGATCATATGCCATACGGAGGTGTCAAGAACAGCGGCATTGGCAAGGAAGGCGTCAAATATTCCGTCGAAGAAATGACCGAGCTCAAATTTGTGTCTTTCGCGGCTCTGGAATGAATCCATCCACAGACAAGGGGGATTTGACTCATGAAGAAAATGGCGAAGCCTTACCACGCGGTACTTATTTTGGGATTGGTTTTTGTGTTGATTTTGGCCGGATGCTCCGGCGGTTCGGGCGGGTCCCAGGGTTCCGGTTCGTCGGGCGGTTCGGACGGTTCCGGCGGATCGGGCGGCTCGGACAATGTGCAAACGATCAATCTGCGCATCGGTTCCGGCCATACGGTCGAAGGCGGCGTGTGGACCCAGAAGGCGCACGAGTTCTTCGTTCCGGAAGTCAACAAGCGCCTGGAAGGCACGGGCTACCAGATCAAATGGACCGAGGCCTACGGCGGCAGCGTGGCGAAGCTCGGCGAAAACCTCGACGCCGTGCAGCAAGGGCTGCTCGACCTGTCCGTGGTCATCGTGCCGTTCAAACCGTCGGACCTGCTCATCTCCAACATCGGCTACAACACGCCGTTCGGAACGACCGATCCGGAAATCATGGCCGAAGTGCTGGTGGAACTGTACAACAAGTATCCGGAGTTCGGGGAAGAATTCAAGAAGAAAGGGCAACGGCTGCTCGCCTTCGGGACCTCCGACTCCTATGAAATCGTGACGAAGTTCCCGATCAACACCGTCGAAGACCTGAAAGGCCACAAAATCGGCGGCGCCGGTTCCAACCTGGGCTGGATCGAGCCGATCGGCGTCACGCCGGTGCAAGCGGGGCTTTCCGAAACGTATCAAAGCATCCAGACCGGCGTGTTCGAGGGATACATCATGTATACGCGCGGAACCCTCGGATACAGGCTCCATGAAGTGGCGCCGTATTTCACCGAGGTCGGCTTCGGTTCCATTCTGGTCGCCGTGCTTACGATTAACGAAAACACATACAACAATCTGCCGCCGGAAGTGCAAAAAGTGATCGACGAAGTCGGGGCCGAACTGACCTTCGAAATCGCCAGAGCGTCCAAGGCGGACCGCGAAGCCAACCTGCAAAAGATGATCGAGGAAGGCGCCATCCATTCCGTGCTTTCGGAAGAAGAGCGCGCCAAATGGGCGGAAATGCTGCCGAACCAGCCGAACGAATACGCGAAGAAGCTGAATGAAGCAGGCCTGCCGGGAAGCCAGATCGTGCGCGACTACCTGCAGCTGATCAAGGAGAAAGCCGGTTCCCTGCCGCGCGAATACGTCATCGAATGACGGCTGGACAACCCGGATAAACCGCCTTCCGCCTCGGAGGCGGTTTATCCGGTCTTAGGAACCGGTTGACCGGAGGTGCGTAAAAGGTGGAGCCGGTACGCAAATCTCCCGTTCGCAGGGCCTATGAAGGACTTTTGACGGGACTCAATGTGATCGGCGCGATTTGGACCTTCATCATGATGCTGATCATCGTGTACGACGTCGTCGCGCGCGAGTTTTTCAACGCGCCGTTTGCCGGCACGGCGGAAATCATCCGCAATACGATCGTCATCATTCTGTTCTTCCAGATCGCCCATGTGCTGCGCAAAGGGCATCACATCCGCACGAACGTGATTTACGACCGCCTGCCGCTTAAAGGGAAGCAAATTCTGCTTGCGCTTACCTGTCTGCTCGGGGCCGTGCTGTTCGGTTTCATGGCTTACGTCAGCTGGGAACCGGCCGTGGATGCGCTGGTGAACAAGCATTACGAAGGAGAGGGCGCGATGCGGGTGCCGACATTTCCGGCCCGTTTTGCCATCGTGATCGGCAGCGCCTTGATGTGCATTCAATACCTGGTCATGATTTTCGATGCGTTCCGCTACCGGAAAGTGGACATGGAAGAAGAAGCAAACATTTCATCTGATTCCGGCATAAGCGGCGTCAGTCTGAAGAAATGAGGAACGGACCATGAGCGTGGTTACCATTGGCACCGTCACAGTGGCCTTGATGCTCATCCTCATTCTGTTGGGCACGCATGTGGGCGTCGCGTTGGCGCTGATGAGCATTGTCGGCATCTTCATGGCAACCGGCAGCTGGGACATCAGCCTCAGCATTTTGCACACGACCGCGTTCAGGGCGATCCGGGAGTATGTGTACGGCGTCATTCCCCTGTTCGTCCTGATGGGGCTGTTCGCCAACTTGTCGGGCGCAAGCCAGGAAATCTACAACGCGTTTCACGTGCTCCTGCGGCGCATCCGCGGCGGCCTCGGGATGGCAACGGTCGGCGCCAATGCTCTCTTTGCCACCATCACGGGCGTCAGCATCGCGTCGGCAGCCGTGTTCAGCAAAATATCCCTCAAGCCGATGATGGATTTGAATTACAACAAACGGTTCGCCCTGGGCACCATCGCCGGCAGCTCCGTGCTCGGCATGCTGATTCCGCCGAGCCTCCTGCTCATCATCTACGGCATGCTCGCCCAGACGTCCATCGGCGATCTGTTTCTGGCCGGCATCATCCCGGGGATTCTCCTGTCCCTCGTTTATTGTGTCGGCATCTACGTGATGGCGCGTGTCAAGCCTTCCCTGGTCGGCGGGGACACCGTCCAGAAATACGGCAAATGGACAAAAGAGGACATGAGGACCATCGTCAAGCCGTGGGGACTGGTCGTCCTGGTCCTCGTGGTGCTCGGGGGCATTTACGGCGGGTTCTTCACTCCGACGGAAGCCGGCGGCGTCGGCGCATTCGGCGCATTGCTGCTTGTGCTGGCGAAGAAACGATTCACCTTGAAAGGGCTTTGGCGGGTTCTCGTCGAAACCGGATACACCACGGCGAGCGTGCTGTTATT
Organism: Paenibacillaceae bacterium ZCTH02-B3; assembly: GCA_002159065.1. Lineage (GTDB taxonomy): Bacteria > Bacillota > Bacilli > Paenibacillales > Paenibacillaceae > ZCTH02-B3. The sequence goes on from LZRV01000064.1 coordinate 16,943, forward strand.
GCTGGTTGCCGCGCAGATGTATTCCCGCATGCTGTCGCTTAGCGGGCTTGGCAATCTGGTACAGGATATGGTGGCCTCGATCAACGTTCCGGGCATTCTCATCATTTTCCTGTTTGTCGGCATCCTGCTTTTGCTCGGCATGATTCTGGACTCCACCTCCATCCTGCTGCTCACCATGCCGCTCATGGTGCCGATCGTCTCCGCTATGGGGTACGACCTGATCTGGTTCGGCATCATCTCCGTCATCGCGACGGAAATGGGGCTGCTCACGCCGCCTTTCGGCATGGTCGTGTTCGCCATGAAATCGGCGCTCGGCAACCAGGTCACGCTGGAGGAACTGTTCAGGGGATCATTCCCGTTCCTGGTCATGATGTTTATCACGCTGCTCATCCTGATTTTCATTCCCGACCTGGTGACCTTCCTGCCGAATCTGTGGTAAGTGGCGCGATCGCCGGCAAGGGGAATCGCCTATGAGGAACCCTCGATGGGGTTCCTTTTTTTGTGCCGTTCACCGTTTGTGCGAAATGCTGATTCATCTGTCAACCGCTTTCCTGCGGAATTTTGGAAGAGATTGCTCTGTCGCTTTGCGTGAACCGGCGGTCCTCCGGCGGAGGCATTTCGCCCCGAACCGTCAATTCCGTTTGCTTGGGGATCGGAAGGCCTCAAACCCAACATCAGTGAACGTTAGATTATATAACATAATATAAACGTAATGTAAGAAAATATAACAATAAAATCCTTTTTTTATGGTTGACTCGAGGAGATATCCTGACATATAATGCGAGTAAACAGCGGATGAATGAGGTGTATGTAATATTATATAACATAATGGAAAGATGCTGAAAGGACGTGGAGAGATGAGGGGTCGGAAAGGGCTGCCGGTCCTGCTGGCGCTCGCGATCGCGCTGGTGCCGGCGGCCGGTTGCGGCAGCAGCGGGGGGGCGGGTTCTTCGAAAGCTCCCCTCAAAATTGCGCACAGTCCGTGGCTGGGCTGGTTTTTCTGGTTTGTCGTCGAGGAAAAGGGGTTTTTCGAAAAGCACGGCGTGGATGTGGATCTGGTCTGGTTCCCCGTGTACAGCGATTCGCTGCAGGCCCTCGCCACCGGGCAGGTGGACGCCAACAGCCAGACGATGAGCGACACCATCGCGCCGCTTTCCCGGGGAATCAAACTCAGGGCCGTCCTGGTCAACGACAACTCCTACGGCGGCGACGCCATCGTCGTCCGGCCGGAAATCAACGGCATCGAAGACCTGCGGGGCAAAACGGTCGCCACCGAACTCGGCACCGTGGACCATTTCCTGCTGCTGACGGCGCTGGCGCAACACGGCATGACCGAAAAAGACATCAATTTCGTCAACATGACGGTCAACGACGCCGGTCCCGCCTTCATCGGCGGCAAGACGGACGCGGCGGTCCTCTGGGAGCCGTTCCAGTCGATGGCGGTGAAGGATGGGGGCGGCAAGGTGATCTTTTCTTCCCGGGACACGCCGGGTCTCATTCCGGACCTGCTCGTATTCAGGGAAGAGGTGGTCGAAAGCCGGGCCGATGACATCCAGAAGGTCATCGACGCCTGGTTCGACGCAATGGACTGGTACATGGAAAGCGATGCGAACCGTCAGGAAGGCATCGAAATCATGGCCCTCCACGCGGAACAGACGCCGGAAGAATTCGGGGCGGCCCTGGAAGGCGTCAAACTGTTCACCCTGGAAGACAATCTGAAGGCCTTCGAGCCGGGCGACACCTTTGAGTCGCTGCTTTACACCGGCCGGGAAACGGCGGAATTCCTGCACGGCCTCGAGATGATCCAAACCATTCCGGACATCGCGCCCCTGCTGGAACCGTCCTTTGTCCGGAATCTCGCGGACAGGTGATCCCATGCAAACCGCGACGCAAACCGCAACCGTCATTCCGCGGAGGAAACCGAAAAAAATGCAGATTTTCCGGGAAATTTCCGCGGCCCGGACCACCATGCTCGCCGTCGCTTCCTTTGTCGTCATCCTGGCGGCGTGGCTGGCGGTCAGCATGCTGGAACTGGTCGATCCGGTCTTTTTGCCGAAACCGCACCACGTGCTGCTGGAACTGATTCGCCAGCTCGGAACGGGCGAGTACTGGTCGCACATCGGGATCAGCGTTTTCCGGGTGACGGCGGGTTTCATCCTGGCCTGCGTCCTCGGCATTCCGATCGGCATTTTCGCCGGCGCGTTCCGCGCGGGATCGGCGTTCCTGGAACCGCCCGTTGAATTCATCCGCTACATGCCGGCGGTCGCCTTCATTCCGCTTATCATGATCTGGGCCGGCATCGGGGAATGGGCCAAAATCCTGCTCATTTTCATCGGCTGCTTCTTCCAGGTGGTGCTGATGACGGCGGACATCACGCGGCGGGTGAACCCCGACCTGCTGCACGTGTCCTACACCCTTGGCGCCGGCCGGTGGCAGGCGATCGCGACGGTGGTCGTGCCGGCCATAAGGCCGGAACTGGTGACGATGATGCGGCTCATGCTCGGCTGGGCGTGGACGTATCTCGTCGTGGCGGAACTCATCGCGGTGAACAGCGGGCTCGGCTACGCCATCATGAAGGCGCAGCGGTTCCTGAACACCGACCAGATTTTCGCCGGCATCATTGTCATCGGCCTCCTGGGCCTGTTCAGCGACCGGCTGTTCGCATTCTTGCACAAACGGGCGTTCCCGTGGATCTGAACCGGCGTTCGGAGACGCGGCGCGCATGGAGGTGGCCCCGATGGAACCCGCGGTAAAACCGTCCCCGGCCGAAACCCTGATTTCGATTTCCGGCCTCGGCAAGGTGTACCGGACGAAAAAATCCGAGTTCACGGCGCTCAAGGACATCCATCTCGAAATCGGCAACCATGAATTCCTGACGCTGATCGGCCCGTCGGGATGCGGAAAATCCACGTTGCTGCGCATCCTCGCCGGACTCGAGGAGGCGACGGAGGGCACCGTGCTCATCGACGGCCGGCCGATCGACGGCCCGGGCGCCGACCGCGGCATGGTGTTCCAAAGCTACACGCTGTTTCCGTGGCTGACGGTTCGCCAGAACATCGAATACGGCCTGAAGTTGAAGGGCGTGCCGCTGTTGGAGCGCCGCCGCGTTTCGGAATTCTACCTGCGCATGATCCGCCTCGAGCGTTTCGCCGCCGCGTATCCGAAACAGCTTTCCGGAGGCATGAAGCAGCGGGTGGCGATCGCCCGCGCCCTGGCCAACAAGCCGAAGGTGCTCCTGATGGACGAACCCTTCGGCGCCCTGGACGCCCAGACGAAGCAGGAAATGCAGGAGCTTTTGCTGGAGGTCTGGGAGAAGGAAAAAACGACAGTGGTGTTCATAACCCACGACATCGAAGAGGCGGTGTTCCTGTCGCAGCGCATTTGCGTGATGGGAGCCAATCCGGGGCGGATCATTGCCGAATATCCGGTTCCGCTCCCGCCGAAGCGCAATGAGGAGACGAGGCTGCAGCCGGCCTTCACCGCCCTGAAGCGCGAACTGGCGGCGCTGCTGAGGCACGGACACTGACTGGCGCGTGACTGGCCAAAAGTTCAAAGTTCATAGCGTCAAACCCGTCTAGGGTTCCGCCGGCCCGCCAGGGTCGGGTCTGGTCCGAGAGACGGGAGTGCGGGCGCTGGGGCATGCGGTTGCCAGGGTCCGCATGAACACGGAGGGACAAAAGCCCGGGAGGCCGACAGAGCTTTCCGGGCTTTTTTCCTGTACGCCCAGCATGGGCGTCATCTCTACGGTGAAAGTCCGGAATGGGGGCTGGCGAGCGCCTACCATTAGCCAAAGGCAAGGGTGCCTGCCGCGAGGCGGGATCTGAAGGAAGCCGGAGGCAAACGCACGGGCCAAGGTACACGAACTGGATTTGAGGCAGAACCGGTCGGATGAGTCACCAAGACATGACGAAATCCAAAGCCGCCAAGGGCCGGTCCTGTAAACTCCAGTGGTCGCGGGCGGAAAGATGACGCTCTTATCTGGGGAGGCCTGCGGAATATGCGAAGTGACTTCGTAACCGCAGCCGGGAGGCTGCGCTGAATCCGCAGGAGTCAGCAGAGGCCATAGTACGGGAG
>LZRV01000065.1 GCA_002159065.1 Paenibacillaceae bacterium ZCTH02-B3
ACTTTCCCTCGTCCCTCAAATTGCAAGTGCTGATCGAGCAGGTACACGTGTTTGCCGGTTTGACGATCCATGTACAACCTCCGCTTGAAGCGAATGCTGCCAAACACGGTGTTGACGCTGGTTTCCCGTTCCGCCTTGACGCGAAAACGCTGGCGATCCCTTTGCTCAAGGATGATCTGATCCAACATCTCCAGCGCTGTCTTCATCGCGCTGGCGAACGCTTCCTGCATCTCCCGGAACATCCACTGCTCAAGCTCTTTCATTGTGGGAATGATTGTGGTAAAGTGCTGCACAGGAGCTTCCTCCTCTTGGTGTGTGTTTTGTGTCAAATTCACTTTACCAAGGGAGAAGCTCTTTTTTCTATGTTCGCTTTTTCCAGACTTTACCCCCACGCAAATTTTACTCTAACAAATGCCTCTGCCGGAACGGCCGGGAGAACCGCTCCTAGTAGCACCGGATTTCGTAAATGGCCGCCGACGGGTCGCCGTTCGTGGCGTAAACCGTCACCCTCAACCTGCCAGTCTCCGCAGGTTCCGCCAAATCATGCTTGCGCTGCCGCTGGTAATTCCCCTCGACCCTGACGACTTCCTTCCAGCCCCCGTCCGTCCAGACGCTGACGGAATAATTCCTGACGCACTGCGGATCGCGGTACAACGGTTCATAGGAATGGTATTCCCGCAGCAAATTTCCCGCGAAAGTCAGTTCCACCCTGGACACCTTCCGCGGGACGTTCCATTCAAGTTCCACCCATTGCGGCAAGGGAGCGTGCGGATCCGAGCGCCACAGATTCGTATATTGATAGGGCCGGGTTACGCCGCTGGTGACGTTGTCTGCCCGAAAACAGGGCTGCGGCGGATCCACCCGGAAGCTCATGGTGATGCCGTGGTCGTAACGCTGCAGGTCCTCGCCCGGTTCCTTCTCATAGGCGCACACGTGACCGGGCACGATTTGTCCCGAGCGGTGCCATTCCACGTGCTCGTTCGGGAGCAGATCCAGGCGGACGTAGCTTCCCGCCCGCAATCCGGAAGACTCATCCAGGTTCACTTCCCATTCGATCCACCGGCGCGAGCCGGGAGGGACGTGCAGGACGCCGCTTCTGAGCTCCATGGCCGGGTCCGTCCGGTAATCCCAGATGTGCTGCACCTTCATCAGCCGGGCATGAACGGGCTGCACCCTGTCCGAAAGATTGCTGAGGCAAACGGCGATGCTGCGCAGCTCGCCGGTCCCGACGGCGATCCATTGGCCGCGGCGGCGGGACAGCACATCCGATAAAACGGACTGATTGAACGTTTTCCAGAAGCTCAGGCCCCGGTGCGCGCCGCGGTCGTCGGGTCCCGCGCCCGTCAGCAGCGCTTCGGAACTGGCGGTCACTTTCGCCTCTCTGGCAAGGTCGAGCGGGTCTTCGTTTTTGTGGTGGGGCAAAAAACAGCCTTCCCGCAGCAGAATCTGCTGGACTTCCTTTACCGTCCCGGGTTCGGCCGTCGCGGCGGGGGGAATTCCCTTGCGGATGGCGACCGCCGCCGCCGTCCCCGCCGCCTGTCCCATCAGCGAAGTGGTCCCCTGCACCCGTACGGTGCCGAGGGCGGTCTGCGTGACGCTCACGTTTCTTCCGGCCATCAGAAGGTTGTCCACGTCCTTGGCAATCAGGATGCGCAGCGGAATGCCGTACGGACCGCAGACGACCCGTTTGGCCGAGGAATGGGAGGTTTGTTCCTCCGGAGGAATCTCGCGGGCCAGCAGGCCGCCGGGCGCGTGAACGTCGACGAACCATCCCCCGTAGGCGATTTCGTCATGGAACTCCGTTTTGTTCAGAATTTCGAGCTCGGTCAGCAGAAGCCGGCCCATGATGCGGCGGCTCTCCCGCTTGCCGGGCACCTGCCCGATCCATTCCAGGGCGAACGTTTCGGTCACCTTTTTGAGATGCGGGTCCCTGTTTTTGATCCAATCCCAGACGCCCAGCGTGTGGCGGGTCAGTTCATGGCGGATTTTTTCGTTGTCGTGAATCGTGTCAAAGGGCGTCCCGATTTCCAGCCACCAGTATCCGGCCAGATACCGCTTGCTGTGGCCGGTGTTTCCCAGCGGATGCCTCAGCTCGTAGAAGAACTTGGGATTCTCGTATTTTACCGCCCATTCCGGCGCCTCGAACGGGACCGGGTAGCCCACGTCGACCGCCTTGAAATGAATGGAACTGCCCATCACATTGCGGCTCGCCTTCAACGGAGCGTGGGGCTCGCCGAACTCCTCCCTGGATTCGGCCCCCATCCGCCACTCGCATCCGGCTTTGACGGCGACGATGCCGTCGCCGGTGCAGTCGATGAAGACGTCTCCTTCCAGCTCGAGCTCGGTTTCCGCGTTCGCCACCTGGCAGATGACGGACCGGATGCGGGATTCGCCGGCCATGATCACGTCCGTGACATGGGTGTTCAGGTGAAACGTGAGGTTTTCGGTTTTCACCGCCATGTCGTACAGGACGAGGTCCCAGACGCTGTTCGTCCAGCCGTTTTCGTTGATGTATTCGTGGTTTCTGGCCCGTTCTTCGATCAAAAGTTCGGAGATGATGCCCGTTTCCCTGGCATAGGCGTGAAAGGAGGCGGCGCCGTGGGGCGTTACCCGGATTTCGGAGGAACTGTTGCCTCCAAACACGGGCCGGTTGTGCACGAGGCAGGTGTCGATTCCCTGTCTTGCGGCGGCCACCGCCGCGCAGAAACCGGCCAGGCCTCCCCCGCACACCACCAATTGATGTTTTGCCGTGATCCGTCTCAATGCAACGTCGAACCTCCCGATGTTCCTGTGGACGCGGAGATGTCAGCCTTTGACCGCGCCTTGCATCAGCCCGCGCACAAAATAATTCTGCAGAAGGAAAAACAGAATCAGGATGGGAACCGATCCGATGACCGACGCCGTGATGACCAGATCCCACAAGGTCAGGGAAGGCGAGACGGCAAACGTGGCGATGCCGACGGGCAAGGTTTTCAGATGGGATGAGGTCAGCACCAGCGACGGCCACATGAAGTCGCCCCACGTCCACATGAATTTGATCACCACGACCGTAGCCAGGCTGGGGAGCGCGTTCGGAACGATGATGCGGACCAGCACGCCCAGGCGGCTGCACCCGTCAATGACCGCGGCCTGATCCAGTTCCTTCGGAATGGAAATGAACGCCTGCCGTAGCAGGAAAATCGCGAACGGACTGACCAGATTGGGAGCGATGAGGGCGATCAGATTGTTGGTCCAGCCGATCTGGTTGACGACCAGGTAAAGGGGCACCACCAGCACCTGGATCGGAAGAATCAGCGTGGAAACAACGGCCAGGAAAAGGAGGTTTCTTCCCCGAAATTCCAGCCGCGCCAGCGCGTACGCGGCGCAGGTGGAGAAAACCAGATTGCCGGCGATGACGGCGACGGAGACAAAAAAGCTGTTGGTCAGCCATTTCAGGATCGGATATTGGCTGAAAATGGTCACATAGTTGTCCCACTTGAATCCGTTTTCGGGAAGCAGGGTGAACGGATGCCCCAGAATTTCGGCGGAAGACTCGAAAGAGCTTTTGAACATGATGTAAAACGGAAAAAACGCAAAGAAACCGACCGCCAGCAGAACGATCGCGGAGAAGATCCTCAAGCTTCTGGGTTGGCGCATCAAGAATGCTTCTCCTCCCTGCCCATCGAAAAGTACTGAAGCAGCACCAACGCGAAAATGATCACAAACAGCACAATGGAGGCCGCCGTGGCGTCGCCGACCGAGGTGAAGATTTTCTGGTACATGTAGACGACCAGCGTCGTCGTGGAATTGCCCGGCCCCCCCTGGGTCATGACCCAAATGGTGTCGAACGCCTTGAAGGAATTGATGAGGAGGAGCGTCAGCACAAAAAAGGTGGTCGGCCTCAGCAAAGGCAGCGTGATGCGCCAAAAGATCCTCCACCTGCCCGCTCCGTCGATGCCGGCGGCTTCGTGCAATTCATCCGGTATATTCTGGAGCCCCGCCACAAAAAGAAGGATGTACAACCCGAAACTGTGCCAGATGCTGACCAGAATGATGGCCGGCATGGCCCATTTCGAGTTGTACAGCCATTCCTTGCCCTCGATGCCGACCAGATCAAGGACGACGTTGACGACCCCGGTGGGTTCCAGCAAGAGACCCCAGATGATCCCGGTAATGACCATCGGAATGACCAGCGGCATCAGGGAAACCGCCCGGAAAATCCGGTAACCCCATGATTCTCTCGTCACCAGCAAGGCCACGCCCAGGGCCAGGACAAACGTGCCGGCCAGATTGAACACGGTAAAGTACAGCGTATTCCACAAGGCCCGCCGGAACACGGGATCGGCGAACAGAAATTCATAATTTTCAAAGCCGACGAAGGTTTTGGTCCCCAGGAGGTTCCAGCTGTAGAAGCTGAGAACGAGGGCATAAATCATGGGGTAAAAAAAGAAGGTTCCCAGAATGACAATCGCCGGCAGGACCAGCATCCACCCCAGCAAGGCTTGGTTGTTGAGCAATCTGGAAACCTTCAAGCCATATGCCCCTTTCGGATGTCCGTATTATCTTCTGAGCCCTTGGTCCACTTGCCTGTCGACCTGCGTCAGGGCTTCTTCAATCGAAATCTGGCCGGTCACGGCCGCGACGAACTGGTTCGGCACGGCGTTCCAGCGCTGGGTGTAGCCGAGGCGCTTTTGCAGCTGCAGTTCCACGACGCCGGCTTCAATGTTGACGTTCAGCTGCTTGTAGATCGAATCCCAGGTGGCGGCCCTCGAAGCCATCATTTGTTCAATCTGTTGCTTGATGGCCGGATCGATCTTTTCCAGATCGTGGGCCGGCACCAGATCCCTTTCCATCCACAGGGTGGCGTGCTCGGGCGAAGCCAGCCATTTCATGAAGACGGCGGTTTCCCGCGCTTTCGGCGATTTGGCGTTGACCGCGACGGAGTGCCCGCCCAGATAGCCCGCCGAGGAGACGGAGCCCTTCGGCATCGGAACCATGGCCCATTTGTCCTTGAATTCTTCCTTGGTATACCATCCGCGGTCGCTGGCCACCGTCTGGATGTAGGGAATCATGGCGATGGTTTCGTTCTCGAACCCTTCGATCGCGCTGATCCCCGGAATCGACACGTTGTTTTCATAGAACTTCTTCATGTAGGACAGCGCCCGTTGCCCGGCCGGAGAGTTGATGGAAGATTTTCCGTCGGTAATGTAGTCTCCGCCTTCCGCCTTGAACAGCGTTTCCCAGATATGGTTCATGAAATTGAGGTGCTCGTCCATGCCGCGGAACTGGAAGCCCATGACCGCGGGCTTGCCGTTTTCCATGGTGGCCTGGGAAATTGCGCTGGCCATGTTGTACAGTTCGTCGTAGGTGGCCGGCGGGTTGTCGAATCCGTGCTGCTTCAGGATTTCCTTGTTGACAAACAGCATGACGATGTCGTACGCCAGCGGCAGCGCGTAGATTTCGCCGTCCACGGAGTTGGTCTTGATCAGGGGCAGATATTGGTCCAGCTCTTCCTGCGTCACGCCCAGGGTGGTCACCGGAGGCATGATCTTGGCGTCGATGTAATCCTGGTCCAGCCCGACGGGAATGTAGTACACGTCCGGACCGTTGCCGGCGCCCAGGGCCGTCTTGATCTGCTCCCTGCCGTTCGTCCAGGGCAGGACGGTCATATTGACCTGGATATCTTCATGTTCGGCGTTGAAACGATCGGCCAGGGCTTGCCATTTTTCTTCGGAGACCACGGGCAGCATCCACGCTTCGATCGTCACCTTCTCTTTTTTGGCCTGGCTTTCCCCGGATCCGGTACCGGGCGCGGGCGTGGAACCGCCGCTTTGACCGCCCGACGAACAGCCGGCTACGGCCAGAACCAGGATGAGCATGACCGCGATGACGCGCAGTTTGTGACGGTTTGTTTGCATGTGCGATTTCCCCCGTTTTCCGTTGATGGTTTTGCAAGTTGGTTGTCAAACAGCCGTCCTGCAGGACGGCCGGTTGCCGGTTGGATGCCGGATGGACGGGTTTGTCACGGGACAATTGCCGATTCCTTTCCTGTTGCAAAGCGGTCTGCCAGTGATGCTTTATCGCTTTCAAAGAATAAAGCAAACCCGTCAAATCACCCCGCAACGCCTTGATAAAGCGTTTGTCGAGTTAAATATACAAAATCCCCTCGTGCCGATGATTGAAAAAGTTTGATAGATTTTATATGCATAAATTGATTGGCCAAGGCTTGGGTCTGAACCCTGACATGGGAGGAACGGTTGTGGAGCCGGCGAAGCATCGTTTGCCCGCCAACCGCCATTCGCTGTACGCCATCAGCGGGTGGCTGGACGAAGAAGTTGCGGAGCTCGCGATCGGCAAGCTGGGGATTTTTTCGTTCCGGAGAGGTTTGTACGTTTACGTGGGAAGCGCCAGGAGGAACCTGCGGGCCAGAATCGGCAGGCATCTGCGCACGGAGAAAACCATGCGCTGGCATTTCGATTACCTGCGCCCGCATCTTCGGATCGTCGGAGTGGACACCTTCCCGGGCGATGAAGGCGAGTGCCGGCTGTTCCGGAGGTTGATGGAGGCCTGCGGCGGAACGGTTCCCGTGCGGGGGTTCGGTTCCTCGGACTGCGGCTGCGAAGCGCATTTGTTTTATGTACCCCGTGCCGCTGATCCAATTCCGGCAGGAGTCTTGGCCGGAGGGACCGGTTTTCCGGTCTACCCAATCCCGCAAGAATAAAGGTATAATGCAATTTGATCCTTTCCAAAACGAACCCGGTCGAAACGGTGATGGAGCGTGCGGATTGCCCGGCTCGAGATTGAATCTTATCGTTCCATCGGGTTTTGCGAATTGGTCTTTCAGAAGCGGAAGCCCGATCTCTGGTTGATCGTCGGCGAAAACAACAGCGGAAAAACGACCATCCTCAAGGCTATGGAAATTCTGCTGAACAAACGGAACGCGATCAAAACGAACCACCTGCACGATTACAATAATTCGGATGCCTGGCAGGGAAAAAATCAGACGCTGCGTCTCGCCGCCGACGTTCAAATCCGGGACAACCGCACCATCGTCCTGGAACGCGAGTGGAGGCTTGAAGCCGGAAGGCTCGAGCAGAAAAAGCGAACGGTTGCGAAAGATTTTGACGGCGGTTTCATCATGATCGAACCCAAGGAAGAGGCTTATGGATATCATTTGACCAAAAGCGGCGATCCGGAAGAACGGAAAATCATCCACCTGCTGGAGCGTCAATTGCAAGCCTCCGGCTCGTTCAGGGACGGTCTGAAAGCGCTCGAAGACCATCTGCGTCATTCCCTGTTTTCCGTCAGCGCCGTCCGGAACATCCGCATCGAGCCGGAATCGCTTCTCATCAGCGTGGATGACGGCACCTTGGCGCCGATTACGGACAAGGCTCCGGGGTTGCAGAAATTTGTCATCCTTTCGATCCTTGAATGGCTGAACCGGCAACAAAAATCGGTATTGCAATCCTATGTGCTGGGTTTTGACGAACCGGAGAGCCATCTGCACCCGCAGTCGGTCAAAAACATCGCGCGCAGAATCCGGCAGCTTGCTGACGATGGGCTGCAGATTTTCTGCACGTCGCACTCGCCCTATTTCGTGTATCAGGCCGGCGCCGGAGGAACCGTCCGTGTCGTCAACCGGTATCAAAGCGCGGCCTTCTTCGGCCTGCCGGTGTCCAGGATGTGCAAGGACAATGAGCGGTACGATTATGCAAGGAAAATTCCGATTTCCGAGAATATCCGGAAGGTGTTTCCGGACCGCCTGATCAGAAATTTTCTGCGGCGGCCTTTGTTGCAAAGCGAAAAAACGCTGAACTCGCTGTTCTCCAATTTTGCCTTTCTGGTCGAGGGCGAATCGGAGGAGATCTATATTCCATTGCTCTACACCATATGGAGGCGGCAATATTTCGACGACTGGCTGGCCGAAAACAGGGACAGGATCGGCATGGATCCCGCAGAGGTCAGGGACAGGGTGCCGTTTTTCCTGGACGAAATGGACATCCACCTGGTACCGCTCCAGGGAAAGTTCGCGCTCAACGAATTCCTTATCCTGTTCACCCTCTTCAATATCGACTATCACGTCCTGCTGGACAACGACGGATGTGAAGAGAGCAATCGAAATTACAACAAAGTCATCGCCTATCAAAAAGCAGCGAACGGGTTTATCTTTGACGGGAAGGAAGCCCATATTGCCCTTTCGGTCCAAAGCCCGTCCGATCTCTTCGAAAAGGCGAAAAAAATGAAGGTTGCCAACCCTCAAGAGCGCGAACTGACCATTTACACGCCGCGCAAAAAATTTGAGACCGAAGATTTCGTCATCCTGCTGATCGGGTGGGATCGTTTCAAAGCCGTTCTGAAGAAATACCTTTTCGAGAAAAACAAGGACAACTGGAAACACGTGTCCGAATTTCTGGCCTTCCTTGACCGTTACGACTGGGAACGGGGAAATTTTAACGGTATAAATGACAAGATCACCAAAACCAAAGTGAAACTGACCAAAATCGATATTGCGCTTGCCGTCAGCAACCACATCATCGACAAAAACTATAACGTGGTCGATCCTCGTCTCAAATTGAATCCGTTCAAAGAGACCGGTCTGGAAAAGGCGCTGGGCGAGATTGCGCTGAATCACCTGAGAAGGTACAGGCTGAGCGAAAATCCGCGGATATCGGGGGCTGCGAATTGAGCGCCTACGTCCACGCTTCCAAAGCGGGCAATATCGGCGACGTCTGGAAGCATTTTTTTCTGTACGAATTATGGAACGGTTACCTTGTGCAACAGAACGTTTCGCTGTACCTGGAGACCCACGCGGGGGCGGGCTGGTACCAATTGCACGACGGGAACCGGGAACAATGGGGTTCGGGCATCGGGGCGATTCTTGGCCATCCGGACTCGAAGTTTTACCGGCATCCGCTGGTATCCAAATGGGTCAAGAGAAACCGGGACGGTTACCTGTATCCCGGTTCCGCGGCCATCGCGCGGGCGTTCGTCCGCGCGGAGGACATGCATCTGTTCGAGGTGGACCGGTCCGCCGCCGAGGCGCTGCGGCGCCATTTTCCCGGCGCCCATGTTTATCAGGCGGACGCCTGGAGCTGCGCCATCCCGGTTTTGAAAGACGCTTCCGGGGAGATAAGCCGCTTTGTGTTCATCGATCCTCCGTTCCGGGATGACCGGGATTGGCACCGTCTCACGGAATTCGTCAACATCGTCCTTGCCATCGACGCTTCGACCGTTATTGCCGGCTGGTACCCCGTCTTCTCACGGAAGGAAGCGGCCCGGCCGTTTTATGACATGGAAAGGCTGAAACAACCCTGGGTTTCCATTGACTGCGTGGTGCTTGCCGAACCGCCGGAATCCGGCCGGCTGATCGGCAGCGGCATGTTCGCCGTAAATATCCGGGACGAACGGATCATTGACAGGTTGCGAAATTTGTCCGCCGGGCTGAAGGAAGAACTGGCCATGCATCAGCGGTAAAACCCCTGGATGACACCGCCCGCGGTTCTTTCGTCCCCACGCCGAAACGGCCGGTTATGCCGGGTCGTTTTCCGCAAGCCGCAGCCGGTCCAGCAGCCCTTCGTTGCGAAGCCGCAGCAGCGTCGTCCGGTTCGGCCGCACCTTGTGAGCCTCCGCCAGACCCCGTTGCACCAGATCCCCGTCGATGCCAAGGTCCCCCGGCGTTCCGGGAGCGCCTGCCGCGGAGAGCAAACGGCGAATGTCTTCCCCTGTCGGCACCCCGTCCAGCAGCGGAACCAAATCCGGCCGTTCCCGGGCGAGGCTGTGATAAAGGTCCGCGATCAGCCCGCAGGCGACGCCGACCTTGGAGCCGTGCAGAAGCTGGCGGCGACCGCTCCGGTGAAAGGCCATTTCCCAATAATGGGACAGGTGGTGTTCGGCGCCGGATGCCGGATGGGACTGGCCGAACAGGAGCATCGCGATGCCCGATTCGATGAGCGACCGCATGAGGACCAGGAGGCTTTTTTCAGTGCCGCGTCCGATGTCGTCCGCCAGGCGCACGCATCGGTCCAGCGCCCGCTGCGTGATGTCCGCCACCCGGGCGTCATACGGTTCCCCGGCGGCCAACCGCCCGATGCGCCAGTCGAACAGCGCCGTCGCCTTGCCCAGCATGTCGCCGAATCCGGCCGCCGCAAGGCGTTTCGGCGCCTTCAGAAGCACGCCGGTGTCGGCAAACAGGGCAACCGGACCGACGGCAGGCACCGTGATTTTCATGCCCCGGATGAGAAGGGGCGCGCCCTTGGAGGTAAAGCCGTCCACCGACGGCGCCGTCGGCACGGACAGGAAAGGTTTTCCCGCCGTGTACGCCGCGTACCGGACAATATCATGCAGTGTGCCCGCGCCGACGGCCGCCAGCGCGTCCGCGCCGTGCCGCTGGACGTCAAGCAGCACCTGCACGATCGCCGCCTCGTCCGCCACCACGTCTCCCGCCGGATTCGGCTCCACCAGGGTCACGGGGGCCTCCGCTCCTGCGCCGTCCAGTTCCCGGATCAGGGTCATCCCGGCGGCTTCGTATGTATGTTGATCGGCCACCACCAACACCCGGCGCCACCCCTTGTCCGCCGAATAGCGGGCGGCTTCCGGCAAAGCCCCTTTAGCCAGAACGAGCCGTTCGGGCAAATCGCGGATCCGTTCCGGCCATCGGTTTTTCAACTGTTCCAGCCACGACTCAAGCGTTTGTTCTTCCAGGCCTTCCCGCATGGACACCCCTCCGGTCGGAACCTGCGTTTAACGCTTCTCCCAGGGCGGCAACTCGTCCGGAACCCTGGCGATATGAATGCGCCTGTGATTCGGAACTATCATAGCGCACGCCGTTCCCCGCAGACAACCGTTTGTCCCCGATCGGGACAACGGGGCGCACGGCATCCGCCTCGGGCGGACCTAACGAGGCTGTTCATTCGTCCGGGTGCAGGGTGGTTTTGGAAATGAACGTCCCGCATCCTTTCGCCCTCCCGATCTTGTTCACCCCAAGTTGACGAACGATCGGATACGGAGGTTGAAGACGGCCGCGCTTGAAAATATATACAACCAATCTTTTCTTGTGCTATACTTCGTGATTAATAAAAACGTTACGCTTCAACCATGCCAATCATTAATCCAGGAGCGGAACCATGAAGCATACCATCCGGGATGAGGCCGTGCGATTGTCCGGAAAGTCTTATCTTTGGGCGCTGTCTTATTTGAAACCTTACAAAGGGAAACTTGCCCTGCTGGTGATTTTCAGCCTGCTGTCGGTCACCGGCGAAACGCTGACGCCGAAGGTGATCCAGTACATCATCGATCACGTCATCCCCCAAAAAAACATCAGGCTTTTCTGGACGCTGCTCGCCGTCCTTGTCCTGATCCACGTCATCATGCTCGCGGCCAAAAACGTCCGGAACATTCTTCAATTGACCATCGGCGAACTGGCATCAAAAGATATCCTCAAAGCCCTCTTCCTGCATCTCCGCAGGCTCGGATTCGAACATTACGAACGTCAGCCCGCCGGCGAAACGCTGGCCATGTTCAACACGGAAGTGACGAATGTCAGTAAAATTTACCGCCAGTACCTGCCGGACATATTGGAAAATTTCTTTTTTGTCGCCGTCTCCATCGGGATCATGGCCGGCATCAGCGGATGGATGAGCCTGGTCATCATCCCCTCTTTCGCGGCCTATTATTTGTTCGGCCCCTATTTTGAAAGAAAAGCCGCCCATTTCGGCCGGCTGTCCGGAGAAGGGCGGGTCGCCTTCAACCAGAAGGTGTTCGAAGCCGTCTCCGGATTCCGGGAATTCCGGGCGTTCGGCGCGCAAGTTTGGTTTCACCGGCTGGTGCGGGACGCGCACAGGCACTGGGCCGACGTGTACCGGGCCGGTGCCACGTACAGCTCCGCCAGGGGAAGTTTCCGCAGACTTACCTATTATGCGGGCGCGGTCGCCATGATCCTGATCGGCGTCTATCTCGTCCGTCATGAAATGATGACGGTCGGCGGTTTCGCGGCTTTCATGCTGCTTTATCTCAACGCCATGTTCCGCCTGACCTTGCTGGTGACCCTGTTCGTGGAACAACGGCTCATCCTCCACCAGACGGAACCGCTCTACAAGTTCATGCATCAGGAGATCCACATCCGGGAGCCTGAACATCCCGTCCGGCTGGAAAAAGTGGAAGGACGGATCACCTTCGACAACGTCAGTTTCGGCTACCGGGACCGGCCGGGCGTCATCCGGAACTTTTCCCTGGACATCCGGCCGGGCGAGAAAGTGGCCTTCGTCGGCTTCAGCGGAAGCGGCAAAACAACCCTGATGAAGCTGATCGGGCGCTTTTACGATCCGGACGAAGGCGAGATTCGCCTGGACGGGATTCCGATCCGCAGCCTGGCGCTGGCCGACCTGCGCAACGCCATCGGGTACGTCTTTCAGGAAACCTATCTGTTCGGTTCTTCCGTCAAGGAAAACATCCGGTTCGGCAAACCCGACGCCACCGACGAAGAAATCATCGAAGCGGCCAAGGCGGCCTATGCCCATGAATTCATCATGGAACTTCCGGACGGATACGACACGATCGTCGGCGAACGGGGCATCAAACTCTCCGGCGGACAGCGGCAGCGCATCTCGATTGCCCGCATGATCATCAAGCAGCCGGCCGTCGTCCTGCTCGACGAAGCGACGAGCGCCCTGGACAACAAGAGCGAATGGGAAGTGCAGCGGGCGCTGGACAATGTGCTGGAGGGCCGGACGGTCATCGCCATCGCCCACCGGCTGTCGACCGTGAAGCATTTCGACCGCATCGTGTTCGTCAAAGACGGGCAGATCGCCGAAATCGGTTCCTACGACGAGCTGATCGCCCGCCGCGGACTGCTTTATGAGCTGGAACGGGGAGAAGAAAGCGCATGACAACCGGGTTTCGATATTTTGCCCGCCTGATCTGGAAAGCGCGGCGGACCTATTTTGCGGCCTTGATCTTTTTGATGCTGGAGTCCCTGTCCAGCAATGCCCTCATTTTCGTGCAGAAGATCGTGATCGACGACGTGTTTTTTGCGGGCAACTACCATTTGGTTCCCACCGTCGTCGCCGTCTTCGCGGCCGCCGGAACGGTCCATGCGATCATGTTCTTGTTGACGAGGCGCTATCAGGTCACCGGAGAATTCACGGTCGGCGGCGTCCTGCTGGGCCGGATGCTGCGTTCCCTGGAGCGGACGAAAGTCGCCGCCTTTGCCCGCGAGCGTTACGGCCAACTGGTCCATATCATGACGAGCGACCTGTTCTTCGGGTCCAGTTTCGTCGGCTGGCAGGCGCCGCGGGCTTTCCAGGAGTTGTTCAATTCCCTCGTGCTGATCGGCGTCCTCGCCTGGGCCAGTCCGGTGTTGCTCATGCTCGTGGTGGTTCTCTGCCTCATTTATCTGGCCGTCACCTGGTTTTTCATGTCCAGGCTGCGGGCATCCAACCACGAGGTGTCGAGAAGGCGTTCCGAACTGCTGGTACAAATCGAGGAAGGCGTTTCGGCGACGCGGGAAATCATCGCCTACCATCGCCTGAAATGGGAAGAGGAGCGGTTTGACGAGGCCTTCAACCGGTTTTTCCGGGAAGCCGTCCGCCACGGGAAGCTGGAAAACCGGCAGCTGCGCTGGACCGATCCCCTGAAATGGGGCGTCGGAGCCGCCGTGCTGATCTACGGCGGTTATGAAATGATGCGGGGGACGATGTCGGTCGGCACGTTTGTCGTCGTCTTCCAGTTTTCGTCCCTCATCTCCGAATCGTTCTTCCGCTTCTTCCAGGCGATGACGATGGTGGCCGGCAACCTGGCCCACCACGACCGGATGCAATCCGTCGTGGACATGGAAAAAGAGCCGGAAGCGGACGAACGGCTGACCGGGCCGGTGTCGTCGATCCGCTTCGAGGGCGTCAATTTCCGCTACGAACCGGACCTGCCGCCGGTGCTCCGGGAATTTTCCGCGGAATTGCCGGGAGGGCGCAAAATCGCCATCATCGGCAAAAGCGGCGGAGGCAAATCGACGATCGCCCAGCTGCTTGCGCGTTTTTACGATCCCGATGAAGGGGAAATTCTGGTGAACGGCAGGCCGCTCCGCGGCATTTCCCGGGAGGACTGGAGCGGCCGGACGGCGGTGGTGTTCCAGGATCCCTATCTCCTGCCGGACACGATCCGGATGAACATCCTGATCGGCCGCCCCGGACTGACGGAAGAAGACATGGTGGAAGCCTGCAAAATCGCGCAGATTCATGATTTCATCCTGAGCCTGCCGGACGGATACGACACCGTGATCGGTGAACGGGGCATCAAGCTGTCCGGCGGACAGCGGCAGCGAATCGCCGTCGCCCGGGCCATCATCGGAAATCCGGAAATTTTGGTGCTGGACGAAGCCACGTCGGCGCTCGACCTGGAGACGGAACGGCAGCTGATGAAGCAGCTGGACGCCCGCCGGCAAGGCATAACGACCATTCTGATCGCCCACCGGCTGTCGACGGTGGAGAACGCGGATCTGATCCTGGTCGTCGAAGAAGGCCGGCTGGCCGCCAGCGGCACGAGCCTGGAGCAACTGGCCGGTTCCCCTGCTTTCCAGAAACTGCTGGCGGAACAGCGGGAAAATGCCGCTGGCTGACGGGCAAGTCATCCGTAGGATGGAATCTTGCGATCGTCCAGACCGATGTACGTAGCCGTCTCGTCCCGGACGGGAACAATCTCCACAAGCGTGACTTCGTTTTTGGTGAGCACAAGATCCAGGCGAAGCCTGCCTCCGGCCGCCGTTCTCCGCTCCGAACGGAACAGCGGCACGGAGGCTTTTTTCAGCCGTTCCACCTGCGATTTGGACGGAAAACGGGGACGCCCGAGCTCTCGCCATACCTTCCACGGGTTGCCGTGATCTTCATCGACGGTTTCCCGCTGCACGAACAGGTCGTTTCCCGGCGCGGGCACATCCAGTTGCAAAACGGTGTCAAACCCTTCTCCCCGTTCCATCACCAGATTCCAGGCCACGAGGGCCAGACTGCCGTCCGGCCGGCGGGTGACGATCACCCGTTCATCCCGGTACAGCACCTCTTCGCCGAGTCGGCCAAAGAAAACAAACAGATGGAACGTCGGCTTCGGGATGCCGTTCAGGGCGACGAGACCGAAGCCGCCGTGAAACTGGGCTTTCGGGACGTCCATTTCCTCGAACACGTCGCTGAACGTCCAATAGGAAATCGCCTCGGCGTAATCGCCGGCCTCGCTCAAAATTCGCGCCAGATAGGCCGCGTTCAGCGCCGTGTCGTGCACCGGGTTGAGCGGATTGTAGGAAGTGTTGAATTCGGTGATGTAAAACGGCAATCCCCTGTACGGCGTCTCGTCGATCATCGCCCGCACCGTGCGCAGTTCATCCAGCATGTAAGCGGGCTCGTACAACTCCTGGTACACCACGTCGGGCGTCCAGGTGTTCGGATCCTTGGCGGTATAGGCGTGCCGGGTGACGAAATCCAGCGGCACCCGCTCGCGATGGCAAAAGTCGAGAAAGTCCCGGATCCAGTGGTCGGCGCCCCCGCAGATGGCCGGCCCGCCGACTTTCAGATCGGGATGCACCGCTTTCACCGCTTCCGCCGTCACCCGGTACAGTTTGAAATATTCCGCCTTGTCCGCGTCTTTCCAGAAGACCGTCAGGTTCGGCTCGTTCCAGACTTCGAAAAACCATTGTTTCACTTCATCCAGCCCGTACCGGTCGACGAAATGGGACACGACGGCGCGGATCAATTCCCGCCACTTGCCGTAATCCTTCGGCGGCGTCACATTCCCCTTCCAATAGAACACCGTCTGGTCGCCGGACGCCAGGGCGGATGGCATGAAGCTCAGCTCCACGAATGGCCGGATGCCGAGGTCAAGGAACGAATCGAAGATCCGGTCGATGTAGATAAAGTTGAAAAAAAGACGCTTCTCCCCGTCCACCTCGTATTCCCGGCAAACGCCCGTATCGTCGTGCAAGAGACCGTGTCCCCGGATGTACCGGAAACCGATGGCTTCCTTCACCATTTTCAGATGGTCCAGATATTCCTTCTGCAGCGCGACGGCCATCCGTTCCGTTCCGACGCACCAGTTCCAGTGGGGTCTCAGCCTGGCCGCCGGCGTGTCGCCAACCCTGATGATCGACATGGAATCTCCTCCGGATTTTTCATGGAAAAAAGTTTTCTCCAGAAACAATCAGAAGCGGACCTGCGGGGGACGCAGGCCCGCTTCATGTTTGGCTGCAGGCGTCAAACTTTCATTTCCACAACAGTCGGAACACGACCATGGCGGCCTGGGCCTTGGTCAGCGGCTCCTGCGGCGCCAGCTGTCCGTTCGTGCCGCGGATGATGCCGGCGGCGACGAGTCTCGCCGCGACAGCCTTCGATTGGGCCGACAAGGTGTCGCTGTCGGAGAAGGCGGCGAGGGAAGCCTGCGCATCCGCGTTCCAGCCGGCCGCTTCAAGCGCCCGATCGACCATGATCATCATGCCTTCGCGGCTCAGCACACCGTCCACCAGTTCCTCCACGCCGTCGGTCAAAATTCCGGCATCCGCAATTCCCAGGGCACGGGCGAGCAGGGTGGCGAATTCCTCCTTGCCGACCGGCGCCGATGGATCGATCTTCTTCGCATCAATCAGGCCAAGGGTGTACAGCAGGTCAAACGCCGTCTTCGCCCAGTGCGCTTGCGGCACCAGATCGGCGGGCGGGACGGGCCCGTTGAGCAGCATGAGTTCGCCGAATACCGACGGATCCTGCCAGCCGACGCCGGTCAGGTCGTTCCAGATGGCGATGCTTTCCCTGCTGCCGGAACGACCGTCGTTGATCTGCACGTCGAAGCCGATGCGCGTGCCGGCGGACGGTTGGATCGTCTTGAACGGAATCTTCACTTCCACCACATAGCTCGTGCCTTCCACCCGCACGGCGGATTCGAACCCTTCGGTGATGCCGGCGGGATTGAAGGTGGCTTCATTTTCATAGTTGACCCTGTACTGGCCATCATCCGCCTGATAGAACGTCGACTTCGCGTTGTCTTCGTCCAGGAACACTTCGACGGAATCCTGCTCCCAGGGGTTGGGGGAAGTCTTATCCAGTTCGTCGTCCGTCACGCGAACCAGGACGTAAAGGTTCTGTTCATCCCAGAGCACCCTGGCGGTGCCGCTGGCGCCGTGCCAGGCCGTCTGGAACTGGTCGACGGGCAGCACGGGCGACTTGGACCACACGTCGTCTTCCTCGCCGTCGATAACCGGGGTGCCGTAATTGGCGTAAGAACGCCGCGGTTCCGGTTTCGCCCGCTGATGCTCCGCGAGGAAGGATTCCGGATCGATGATGGCATAGTAAGCCGGCTTGGCCTTCAGGTTGCGGTCGAACGGGAGCGGGAACCCGTCGGCCCGCCAGCTGGACGCGTCGTTCAGGCCCCAGAACGTGACCCGCGCGATGCTGTCTTTGTGGGCTTTGAAAATCCTGAACAATTCGGCGTACAGAACCCCCTGGGCGATCGCTTCCTCCTCGGTGAACTCACCGTCCCGGTTGTCGGGAATGTCCAGCTCCGTGATGCTGATTTCGACGCCCAGGGACGCGAATCGTTCGATGGACAGCTCCACGTTTGCGGGGTTCGTGCTCAGGTTGTAATGGCCCTGCATGCCGACGCCGTCGATCAGCTTTTCGCCGTTGTGCGCGGCGGCATATTTTTCGTTGAGTTCCTTGACCATGTAATAGATGGCCGTAGCCTTGCTCTGGTTGTCATCATTGTAGTCGTTGTAATACAGCTTGGTGTTCAGGCCCAGTTCCTTGATGACTTCCTTGGCGGCCAGGAACGCCTCTTCGATGTATTCGGGACCGATGGCTTTGTACCAGCCGGTCTGCCGCAAGGCGCTCCGCCAATCCTCGGGATTCGCCGGTCCGTCGTTGATGGCTTCGTTGATCACATCCCAGGAGATGATCTTGTCGCCGAATTTCTCGCCGAAGTGCCGCACCGTTTCCTTGATGTGGCGGCGCAGGTTGGCCAGCGCCTCTTCTTTGGACAGCGGCGTGCCGTCCTCGTGTTGCCACAGCCATTCCGGCGATTGCTGGTGCCAGACGAGCGTATGCCCGACGACGACGAACCCTTCGGCGATCGCCCGCTCGACAAGGGCGTCCTGGGCGGTGAAATCGAACTCGCGGCTCTCGTTGTAGACATATTCCGGCTTCATGGCGTTCTCGGCGGTGACGACGTTGAAGTGTTTCTTAAGCAGCTCCAGCCGGACGCCGTCAAAGTCCGCCGCCGACACCGCGTTGCCGATCAGGAAGTCGTCCTTGTATACGTCTTTGATCGCCGCAAGATCCTTCTCGATTTCCACGGGGCCGGAGTCCGTCGCGACAAAGCTGATGTCGTCGATGTAGAACGACGCTTCGGCGCTGTCGGTCGTTTCCACATAGATCGTGACGTATTCGTCGCCGACGCTCGTATAGCGGTAGGCGCCTTCCAGCTTGACCCAGCCGTCGGCCGTGGAGACCCGCTTCCTCGTGATATTCTGATAGCTCGGGCTGGAATTGCCGATTTGCGTGGACAGCATGATTTCCGCCGATGCGGGCGAAATGAGTTTCACCCAGGCGGTGATGTTGTACTCCTTGCCCAGGTCGATGTATTTCTCGACGCGCAGCGAAGGGCCTTGCCAGTTTTGCTGGCGGCCTTCCACCTTGAGGGCGTATTTGCCGCCTTCGGTATGGTTCGCCTCATCGGTGACCGTCAATGTTTCAACCCCGCCGCGGGCTTCGAAACCGCCGGCCGTCCCGTCTTCAAAGGTCACGGTCTCGAAGGGCAGCGCCGGATCCCGGTCCTTCTCTTCGGCCGCTCCGCCGCCGGCATCCGTCGTCGTGATGACGATGTCCCCGACGTAGAACGGCACAGTCTTGCCTTCTTCGCTGGACTGCACGCGAATCGCCCGGTCTTTGCCGGTATCGACCGTATATTGGCCCGTCAGGGTGAAGGGCTGGCCGGCGACGAAATCCGAGCCCGCGATCCAGCCGTAGCTGTCCACGTTCTGCAGCCAGGCTTGCGCGCCGGCGGGGATGTCCACGCCTTCGTCCACATAGCCGCGCACCGTGATGGTGTACGTCTTGCCGTTTTGGAGACCGGCGGCCGCGAAGGGGATATCGATGCCGTCCCAGTTGTTTTGCCGGTTGGAGATATACAGCGCCGCGCCGTCTTCGTTGCCGGCGAACACCTTGCCCGTCACCGGCTGAATGGACGGACCGCCGGACTGCACGGTTTGTCCCGGACCGCCGGCAAACGTCTCATGATAGACAACAACGGCATCCTCCGCTTCGTCCGGCGCTTCGCCGCCGATCATCCCGGCAAACTGCGCCAGCGAGGTCACGAATTGGAAAGTGACGTAGTGCCGGCCCAATTCATAATTGTCGTTGCCGTTCGGATAACCGACCTTGAAGGCGTACTTGATGCCGTTTTCCCGCAGCGCTTCCTTGGCGGCTTCGTTGTATCCGCCGTACGGATAGGCAAACAGCACGGGATCTTTGCCGGTAAGGGCCTTGATGTACGCGCTCGCTTTCGCGATGCTGGCCGATGCGGCTTCCTTGGTGAGCAGTTCGCTCTGGTTCGTCTGCCACATTGCCTGGTCGTGCTCGGCCGAATGGTTCTCGATGCTCACGTTGGGGTGCCTGGCCACTTCGCGGAGCTGGTCTTCCGTCATGCTGTAGCCGCCGCCGATCCAGTCCGGTATGACGAACAGGACGGCCTTCATGCCGTACTGGTCCAGCACCGGAAGCACTTCCGTCAGGAAGTCCGGCGTCGCGTCGTCGAAGGTGAGCAGAATCGGCCTCTCCGGCGCCGCCATCCGGCCTTCCATGATGGCCACGTACTCTTCCGAAGACAGGGTGGTGTAGCCGTGGTCGTACAGATACTTCATCTGCTTGCGGAAATCGGCGATGCTGACGTCGGTCCACTCGTTCGTCGGCGTTTCCTTGATGACGTGGTAAAGCATCACCGGAATGTCGACGGGCGCCTGCGTTTCCGCCGACGCCGGCCATCCTGGGATGATCAGGAGCGCAGCCAAAAGCAACACCATCCATCTCTGTTTGCCTGACATTTTTGCGTTGTCCCCTCCCGTCAATGCTTGATGATTTGGAAAAGGAACAGGGCGGCAATAAAGCGCTTTCTTTTCTTCCGCCGGAAAAAACAGCCCCTTTTTTCAGACTACCTTTTTTTTCCGCCTTGATTACCCAATGAACTTAAGATTTCCCTTTTATTTTTTAAGTTTCTTCCTGTGATCCATGAAATAAGCCCCGCCGCGGATTCGATGACAAACCCGCGGTCGGGGCTCCGGCCGGGAATGCCGGCTTACGACACCTTGTGCTCGATGCGCAGTTTGTCCGCCACCATCGCGATTAACTCGCTGTTGGCAAACGCATCAACAATACTTAAAAAATGTAAGCTCACGAGCCACAAGGGAATTGGGTTTCCGTCAAATACATAACACACACAAATCTATCGGCCTTTTCCGGAAAGCTTAGTTGGTTAACTTGCTTTCCATTTTTAATTGTAGCAATGCCGATAGATTTGTCAATTTAAAACAAAGGCTTCATCTGAATCCTCTTCCACGCAAAAATCCTGCTGTCGCTTTGTAATGTCGCCTTCAATTGCACAAACCCTGAATTGGCATTGTTATTTTTGACCGTGCAACTATGGCCGTCTTGACTTGTGATCGTTGCCAATGTCGTCGGACTAACCTGATCATCAGCGAAAAGTTGCCAAATGACGGGTTGATCTTCAACCAAATTACCATTCAGAAAAACTTGCGCTTGATACGTCTTACTTTGAGCATATTTTATTTCATCCGGGTTGCTAGCCGAACTTGTATAGTGGCACACGATGTCAAGACAATTTTTTCATGAATTTTAAGGGGTGAAATCTTTCACATCATGATCTCTCTCTGTTGTTCGATGGATTTTCTGAAAACCAAATATGGAATGGTCTGGTGACTGATTTTTGTTCACTGACA
>LZRV01000066.1 GCA_002159065.1 Paenibacillaceae bacterium ZCTH02-B3
GCGTTTGCCTCCGGCTTCCTTCAGATCCCGCCTCGCGGCAGGCACCCTTGCCTTTGGCTAATGGTAGGCGCTCGCCAGCCCCCATTCCGGACTTTCACCGTAGAGATGACGCCCATGCTGGGCGTACAAGAAGCGGCCATTACGCCGTCGGCGTGATGGCCGCTTCGATTTCTTCGTTCAGTTCCAGGCGGATGTCGTCCGGGTAGACGCGCCGCCCGTATTCCGTGAGCAGATAGCGGATGATGGCTTCTTTCAGGTTGGCCTCCACCAGATAGCGGCTGCGTCCTTCCACCCAAACCTCGGCGTTAAAGCCGAGTTCGTCGTCATACATGAGTTCCACTTCCACCGTCGTCACCGGCACCTGATGGCGTTCGGCCAGGTGCAGGCAGACGGCGTTGATGATTTCGTCCATCGACAGCCGCATCCGTCAATACCCCCGGTTGCGGGGGGCAGGCTCTTGCCGCCGTTTCCTCTCGATGAACCGGTGGTAGAGATGCACGGCCAGCATGAACAGAAGAAGCAGGGCCGTCGCATTGATGAGGAATCCGACGAGTTCGGCGAAAAATCCGCTGCCGAGCATGCCGCCGAGCAGGAGGCCGGCAAGTCCACCCGCCGCCATGCCTTTCCAGAATCCGCCGCCGGTCATCGCGCCGCCGGGCGTTCCCGTTCCGGCCGGGCCCGTGCCGCTCCGGGCGGCCGTGCCGGCGGTGTTGGCGCCGCTTCCGCCGTTGTTTTGCATCACGTTGTCTTCGGCTTTTTTCGGCGTGGTGGTAAAGGACCTTTTGCCGGAGCTGAAGCGGACCTTCGCCTCGGCATGCTCCATGTGCGGGGCCGCGAAGGACAGAGTGAAGGCAAGCAGCGTCAGCAAAATCAGCGTTTTTTTCCACATGTCGGGTTTTCTGGCCTCCGTCGTCGATATGGTATCCGTTTGTTTATTACGGCCGTGGCGCGGTTTGGTTTCAGGTTCCGAGGGGGAAGCGCCGGCATCAAGGCTCCGCGCGTTGAAGCGCCAGATATTCGTCTCCGTCGGTGACCAGTTCCAGCGCCCCGGTATGCGGGTCGATGATGAGCCCGTGCACCGGCGTGCCGGGCGGCAGCAGCGGATGGCGGCGGACGATTTCCACGCTGCGCTCGACGCTGTCCCGGACGCTGTCAAATCCGGTCAGCCAGCGGTTCAGGTCGATGCCGGCGTGGCGCAGCGTGCGGATCACGTCTTCGGACACGCCCCGCGCCTGCATGCGGCGGACGGTCTCGGCCGGATCGATCCCGGTCATGCCGCAATCGTGATGGCCGACGATGTACACCTCTTTGGCGTTCAGTTCATATAGCGCCACCAGCACGCTCCGCATGATGTTGCCGAAGGGAGCGGTGACGATGGCGCCGGCGTTTTTGATGATTTTGGCGTCGCCGTTTTTCAGGTTCATGGCCTTCGGCAGCAGCTCCGTCAGCCGGGTGTCCATGCAGGTGACGATGACCATTTTCTTGTCGGGAAACCGTGTCGTTGCATAAGGCTCGTACATTTTCGTCTCGACGAACCGCCGGTTGTATTCGAGCATCTGATCGAGCGTGCGCATCGCGTTTCTTCCTTTCCCCGCACATGCGCGGACCTCTTGCCGAACCGGATTCGGCGGAGCCTCCCGCGGCATGTTGATTATACGGGAGGCGGAGGCTATGATCAAGGGGACGGCATCGAAGACGAAAGTTTTGGAGAAGGCCGCGGACGGTTTTTGCGGTCCGGGAGAAGACGGGAAAGGGTGTTGAAGGTGAGCCGGATTTCGGGAAACGCCGCTCAGGCGCTGGAAAAGTTCCGCGAATTGGCGCGCAGGATCAGGCAATACGAGGAAATTCTCGGCGTCGTGTACTGGGACATGCGCACGGGAGCGCCGCGCAAGGGGATCGGGCACCGCTCCGAGGCGGTGGGGGCGCTGTCCGACGAAGTGTTTCGCCTGATGGTCTCCGACGAAATGGGCGAACTGCTGGCGGCGCTGACGGAAGAGGAAACCCTGCGGGAACTGGGCCGGATCGACCGGCGTCTCGTGGAGGAGATGAAAAAGGAATACGACCGCAAGAAAAAAATTCCGCCGGAGCTGAACCGGGAATACGTGGTGCTGACGACCAAGGCGGAGGCGGTGTGGGAAGAGGCGAAGGCCAGGAGCGATTTTGCGAGTTTTGCGCCCTACCTGGAACAAATCGTGGACTATACGCGGCGTTTTGTGGAGCTGTGGGGCGTGAAGGGGACGCCCTATGACACGCTCCTCGACCTGTATGAACCGGATCTCACCGTCGCCGACTGCGACCGGCTGTTCGGGGAACTGAAGGCACGGCTGGTGCCGCTGCTGGAGGCGATCATGGATTCGCCCCATCAGCCGGACACGTCGTTTCTCAAGGGCACGTTCGACGCGGGCGCGCAGAAGCGGTTCAGCCTGTTCATTTTGCGGGAAATGGGATTCGATTTTGAAGGCGGGCGGCTTGACGAAAGCGTGCACCCCTTTGCCATCGGCCTCGGCCCCGGAGATGTGCGGATCACCACCAGGTATCTGCCCGACGACGTGGTGAGCGCGCTGTTCGGCACCATCCATGAAGGCGGCCACGCGCTCTACGAACAGAATTTCGCGCCGGAACTGGCCGGCACGCACCTGGCGGACGGCGCGTCGATGGCCGTGCACGAATCCCAGTCCCGCCTGTGGGAAAACATGGTCGGCCGGAGCCTGGCGTTTTGGAGGCGCTATTTTCCGGTTCTGAAAAACCACTTCCCCGGGGCGTTCGAAGGGGTGACGCCGGAGGCGTTCTACCGCGCCATCAACGTCGTGCGGCCGTCCCTCATCCGCATCGAGGCGGACGAGCTGACGTACAACCTCCACATCATGATCCGGTACGAACTGGAGAAAAAGCTGTTCAACGAAGGCCTGTCCGTCCGCGACCTGCCGGAGGCGTGGAATGCCGCGTACCGGGAAACGCTCGGCGTCGAACCCCGCAGCGACGGCGAGGGCGTGCTGCAGGACGTGCACTGGTCCGGCGGCGCCTTCGGGTATTTCCCGTCCTATTCCCTCGGCAACATGTACGCGGCGCAGATCATGCGGGCGGCGCGGCGGCATCTGCCGGACCTGGACGGGCTGATCGAAGCCGGAAAGCTGCTTCCGCTGAAGGAATGGCTGACGGAGCACGTGCACCGGCACGGCAAGCTCCTCAGGCCCGCCGAGCTGATCCGCGCGATCTCCGGGGAACCGCTGGGTTCCGCCTGTCTGTGCGACTATCTGGAAACGAAATATCGCGAAATCTACCGGCTGTGAGCCCGCTGCGGAGGGCTTGTCCGCTCCGCGTCCCCTCCGCCGGCGTCATGAATCCTCCATCGCGGTCATACAATGGAACGGGTGCGCCGCACGCAGGGCTGTTTTTTTGTCACTCTAGACGAATGTCCTGCATAGACTTTAATCGAACGGAACGCATGGAGGAGGTCAACCGAAGATGGCGTTGGCGGATAAACGGTTGCAATGCAGGGAGATCATCACCAAAGCGGTTTGCGGCAAAGGCCGGAAATTTTCCACGGTCACCCATACGATCACGCCTCCGCATCCCCCGTCCAGCATCCTGGGGGCTTGGATTATCAATCATCAATACGAAGCGGTGAAGTCGGGGGACGGTGTGGAAATCATCGGTTCCTACGACATCAACGTCTGGTATTCCTACGACCGCAACACGCAGACGGACGTGGCCAAGGAAACGGTCACCTATTCCGAGCTTGTGCCGCTTTCCTATCTGGATCCGAAACACCGCAAATCCACGGAGGAAGTGTCCGCGGAAGCGATCCAGGAGCCGAATTGCGTGGAGGCGTCGATCCAGGGCCGAAACTCCGTCGCCGTCCGGGTGGAGCGGGAGTTCGCCGTGGAGATGATCGCGGAAACGAAGGTCTGCGTCGCGGTTTGCCCCGGCGGATGCGCCGATGACGGCAAGGATGCCGGTTTTGCCGTCGGCATGGGCGAGGACGGTTACGAAGATCTCGACGCGGATTTGCTGGAAGACGAGGTGTGAACGCCGGGTTCCCGTGTCTCGCGCCGCCTGTGCGGACGGCCGCGCGAAGGGTGAAGCGTTCCTTTTGTCCGGCGCATTGGCGTTCGGTCCCGCCGCATGATCCTGCTTTATGTATACGCATCATTGTGGCAAAGTCGCGGGCGGACGCCCGGCCGGACGCGGCCGGATAAGCCCGGTTTGCCGGCGCGCGCCGCCCTCGGGACGATGCGGGAAGCCATATCGCGGTGCGGTTACGGGCAGCCCGGACCCGGCGCAAGCTCCGCACAAGGCGCGATGCCGACCGGAATTCGGCGCGGTGCCATGGAAAAGTCGGCACGGCGCCTGTTTGCGTTTGCGGGCGTTATTTTTTTGCGCCGGGAAGGGGCGGGGAGGATGGGCTTGCGGGAAGAGGCCGCGCGCCTGCCGGCCGCGGCGGACATCGCGCGGATTTTGGCAAGGGAAGGCCTTCGGGCGCAGATGGAGCCGGATGCTCCCGCGCCAGACGGAAGCAGGCGGGATGCGCGCACGTTTTCGGTCACCGTCTGGGACCTGGAGGCGGTGGACATCGCCAGATGCGGGGCCGGTCCGTTGTTTCGACCGGCGCCGCCGGACGCGGCCCTGGCGCGCCGGATCGGGCGCGCCGCCGCTCGGGCGCTGTACGCGCTCGGCCTGGACGGGGGGCAGGTCCGGCTGGACGTCGATGCCGGCGGGCGGGTCACCGTCCGGGCCCTGTCCGCCACGCCGGAACCGGCCGCCGCGGATGGGGAGCGCCGGCTGGCGGACGCCATCCGCCGGCAGGCGCGGCTGCGGGAGGAGGAGCGGCGCCGCCCGCCGGCGGCGGTTCTCGGCGCCGACCCCGAATTCGTCCTGCTTTCGCCCGAAGGCCGCATCGTGCCGGCATCCCGCTATTTTCCGCCCGGCGCGGCGATCGGCAGCGATTCCCTCGTCGTGAGCGGCGTCCGGCGCTGGCCCCTGGCGGAACTTCGGCCGGCTCCCGCCGCCGAACCCGCCGTCCTCGCCGGGGAGCTGCGCCGGCTTCTCGCCGAGGCCGCGCGCCGCGCCGGCGACGAGCCGCTCACGTGGCGTGCGGGAGCGCTGCCGGTGCCCGGCCTGCCGCTGGGCGGGCACATTCACTTCAGCGGCGTCGCGCCGACGCCCGTGCGGCTGCGCGCCCTCGACAATGCCGTAGCCTTGCCGCTTCGCCTGCTGGAGCCGCCGGGCGCCTCCAGGCGGCGGCCGCGCTACGGCGTGCTGGGCGATTTTCGCCGCAAGGCGCACGGCGGTTTCGAGTACCGCACGCCGCCCAGCTGGCTCGTGTCGCCGGCGCTCGCCTGCGGCGTCCTTGCCTTGGCGAAGATCGCCGCCGAGACGCCGGAACGGATCGCCCGGCCGCTGGACGACGAACGCGTTCGCGCCGCATTCTACGCGGACGGCGAAGACGAGGGGGCCCGCCACGCGCTGGCGGGCGCGGTGCGCGAGGTCATGCGGTCCGTGCGGCAGACGGAGGGCTATGCGAAGTACGGCCGCCTCATCGCCCCGCTGTTTCGCGCCATCGAAAGCGGCAAAACCTGGAACGACGCCGTCGATCTGCGCGACCGCTGGCGGGTGCGCGGATAGGCGCGTCTTTCGCCGAAATCAGGAGCGCGCGGTTTCGCGCGGCTCCCGGACCGAATAGCGCCAGGCGCGCTCCGTGCCGTCGTCCAGGCGCAGGGACACGCACAGCCAAAGGCGGGAGACGCCCGGCCGCGCGGACGGCAGCTTGAGCTGCAGCATTTCCCTGCCGCCGCGCTCCAGGCGGCCGACCGCTTCCACGCTGCCCAGAAGGCTTTCGTCTTCGCCGCGGAGCGCAACCGCAACGTCGTATCGCCGGCCGTACGCGCCGTCGTTGAAGAGGCCGATTTGCGCGATGAACGGACAAGCTTCACCCGCGTTTTCCCGGCGCAGCGTCGGCCGCACGCGGACCGTGTCCCGCTCGGCCAGGGCAAACGCGAGTCCGGCGAAGCGGAGGGTTCCCGACTCGGCGCGAATCCGCAGGCGGTGTTCGCCGGCCGGCAGCCAGAGGCCGGACACCGGCCGGCCTTCGTTGGCCGCGTCGAGCCGCACCGGCGGAAGCTCGGGCAGACCGCCCCATCGTTCCGGAAAGAGCGGCTCCATTTCCAATGCGGCGCGGAAGTCCGCCGCTTTTTCCGCCCCTTCCGGCGCGTCCGGTTCCGCGGACATGAGCCGTACATCGTACAAACCGGTTTCGTGGACGAAGACGTCCGCTTCCCACGTTTCGCCTTCCCGCAGCAGAAGGGGAGAAACCGGCCGCACCCGTCCGGGCAGATCGTACGGATCGAAGGCCGCTTCCGCCACGGCCGCCTTTTCCCGGACGGCCGCGGCCGCGGCGTTCGCTTCCGGCTGCCCCGCGCGCGGGCTTTCCGGAGGCCCGAGGTAACTCGGGCGCACGCCGCCGGCGTCGAGGACGATTTTTTGCAGCACGACCGTCGGATCGACCATCCACACGCGCAGCGTATGTTCGCCGGGCGCGTCAAGGCGGTGGACGGTTTCGACGGTCCGGACGTTCAGGATGACGCTTTTTTCCCAATCCTTGCCGTCGTTGATGCCGTCGTAGGGACGGCTGTCGGCGCCGTGCGGCAGGCCGTCCCCGATGACAATCGGCCCGTCGTCGAAGGAAACGCCGATGCGCAGACCGGCGCCGGGCACGAAGTCCAGCGACGGAGCCAGATAGCAGACCACCCGGATGTCCCCGGCGGTTGAAAGGCGCACGCGGTATTCAAGGCGCGGCGAGCTTTCGGGCGGCCGGGCGCTCGGCACGGTGACCGGAAAAACGGCCATGGACGACAGCGTTCTTCCGTAGCCGTCGATTTTGCGCCAGGACGCGCCGCCCGCCGGCACGTTCGCCGCAAAATGTTCCGCTTCGATGGAAATGTGGCCTTCCGCTTCCACGAATACGTCCGCCGCTTCCGTTTCGCCTGCGGGCGTTTGCGGCGCAAGGCCCGCCGGACGAACCAGGCGGACCCGCACGGTCACCTCAGTCCCGTCCGACCCGTTGATCGTTACCGTTCCTTCGGCCCGTTCGCCGGCCGGAGCGGCATCCCGGTCGACATCCACCCAAATCCGCTTTTGCTTCACGACGACCCCTTCCGTCACGTCGGGACGGATCCAGCCGTCGGCCTTCACCGTGAACGCAAAGGGCTCCGATCCGCGGTTGAACACGTCGATGTACCGCCGTTCGCGCGAATGCGGATCAAACGGCGGCAGCGCGCATTCTTCCTCTGCGCCCGGCCAGGCGGATTCCGAACCTTCGACGGCGACGCCCATGGCGGCGCCGGGGAGCGGCGACACGCGGCCCGTTTCCGGCATGACGTTCGTTTCCGGCTGGTTCCAGTAGGTGTACCCGATATGGGTCTGGTCCATCATGTGGTTCCATTTGCCCAGCGCGACGCGCCGGTTGTAATCGAAGGCCAGTTCCTCATCGGTTTCGAACAGGAGCTCGGCCCGGCGGGCTTCCGCGTTCGCCATCGCCCGGCCCTGGCGCGCGTAGAGCCTGCTTTTTTCC
The DNA here is from genome assembly GCA_002159065.1 of Paenibacillaceae bacterium ZCTH02-B3. Classification (GTDB taxonomy): domain Bacteria; phylum Bacillota; class Bacilli; order Paenibacillales; family Paenibacillaceae; genus ZCTH02-B3. The sequence continues at coordinate 7,571 of LZRV01000066.1, forward strand.
GCCCGCAGATGCAGCTCGTTGACGGTCGCCGACGCCTTGACGGGGTAGAGCACCAGCTGGAAAAAGGCGTCCCTGTACGCCGCGGGCAACTCCGCGTAAAGGCGTTCGGCCCGAACGACGGCGTCACGCATGTCGGCGAGCGCCGTTTCCGCCTCTTTGTAATGGACCCAGCTGTAAAGCGGCACGGCGTTGAGCAGCTCGGGCTTGATGCGCCCGTTCCATTTGGTGTAGCGGGCGATGAGATCCGCGATCTCTTCGGCCGCGGCGCGGCCCGCGCCGAATTGCCGCATGGCCCACCCGACGCCGAACTCGCGCAGGTTGTCGGGGGAAAAGCCGTGGACGTTCCACGCCAGGCGAAGGAAAAATTCCGTCTGGAATTCCATCGGTTTCAGATCCCCGACGTTGACGACCCAGAGCCGGTCGGCGCCGTAGGCGTAGGCTTTGTGCATCTGCTCCCAGATCTTCGGAACGGGGACGGTGGCGATCCATTTGTAAGACCTTGGGTTGCCGACGTAATCCAGGTGGTAATAGATGCCCGCGCCGCCCGGACGTCCGCGTTCCTCCGGAGACGGAACCCGCCGCAGGTTGCCGTGGTTGTCGTCGGACCAAAGCAGCGTGACGTCGTCCGGCACCCGCATGCCCCGCTCGTAATATTCCTGCACTTCCTTGTAAATCGCCCAGATCTGGGGCACCTTCGTGACGTCCGGATCCATGTGCCTTGCGATGATTTCCCGCTGGTCCGCGACGATGGTCTGCAAAAGGCGCATTCTTTCTTCCAGGGGCTCGCCGCTGCCCATCGGTTCGTCGCCGTCGCCGCGCATGCCCAGCGTGATGACGCTTTCGTAATCGCGGGCGCGGACGATGCCTTCTTCCCAGAAGCGGTACAGCGTGTCCCGGTTGGCGGCGTAATCCCACGGACCGCTGCGGCGTTTTTTCCAGTCCTTGTGGGGGCGCAGCATCGGTTCGTGGTGGGACGTGCCGATGACGATGCCGTACAGGTCCGCCACGGCCGCGTTTTGTTCGTCGTCTTCGTAGAACGAGCTGTCCCACATCGCCGGCCAAAGGAAGTTGGCCTTGAGCCTGAGCAGAAGCTCGAACACGCGCTCGTAAAATTCATGGGTGAAATCGGGATGGTTCGAACGGACCCATGTCATGAGGCATGGCCCTTCGTCGTTCAAGAAGATGCCGCGGTATTTGACGGTCGGCTCGCCCTGTTTGTATGTACCCCGGCGGACGTAAAGTTCCGGCCGGCGCCTGACGGGCACGTCGGCCCACCAATGCCAGGGGGAGACGCCGATTTGCCCGGACAGGTCGTAGATGCCGTAGATCGTCCCGCGCCTGTCGCTGCCGGCGATGACGAGCGCCTCTTTCACGCCGGGCAAAGGCCCGGGAACCGTCTGGACGACGAAGGATTCCCATTTGCCGGCGACGCCGGCGGCATCGAGCCGGCCGCTTTCGATCAGCCTGTCGATGACGGCGCTCTTGCCGATCGTGCCGATGAGCACCGCAAAATCGGACAAGGCGGCGGCATCGTGACAGAGCCGGGGCGTCACGCCGGTGACGCGGAACAAATCCCGCATAAGGTCACCCGCCGCCCGGACGACGCCGGGGTGGTCGTCGCCGGACACATACAGGTCGGCGACCTTTCCGCCGGCGGCCAGGGGGAAGACGCCGGCGTCCGGGACGCCGGAGGCCGCGTCGGCAACATAACGGATCTCGGCCATGGGCTGGACATCCTTTCCGCTTTGTTTCGGTCTTAGGCAAAGTCGATTCGATTTTAAGACATGTGTCGGGTCGACGGAACGAATCGGAGGCAACAACTAAATTTTTTACGGCAAACGGTTAAATTTGCGGGGGGTCCCGCAGGCATCGGGGAGGCCTGCGCGAGGTTTGCGCGCCGCCGGCCCGGCCGGTCCGGAGAACGCCAATGAACCATTGATAGACGGAGCCGGCCGGCCCGCCGAAAAACGCGGCCGGTTTGGCGACGTTCTCTCTTTTTCTGCTATAATGGATTCGGGTTTCATTGGATCGGGAGGCGGACCATGGCAGGCTATACCCCCATGATCGAGCAATACCTCGCGGTCAAGGCGGAGGCGGGGGACGCGCTTCTGATGTTCCGCCTCGGCGATTTTTACGAGCTGTTTTTCGAAGACGCCGTGATCGCCGCCCGCGAACTGGAGATCACCCTCACCGGCCGCGACGGAGGGGCGGAGCAGCGCATCCCCATGTGCGGCGTTCCGTACCATTCGGTGGAATCGTACATAGCCAAACTGATCGAAAAGGGCTACAAGGTCGCCATCTGCGAGCAGATGGAAGACCCCAGGACGGCCAAGGGCGTGGTGAAGCGGGAGATCGTCCGCATCGTCACGCCGGGCACGGTGATGGAAGGAAAGGCCCTGGACGGCAAGGCCAACCGCTTCATCGTCGGCGCCGCGCTGGCGGAAGGGCGTCTCGGCTTCGCCGCCTGCGATCTGACCACGGGCGAGCTGTACGTCACTTCGCTGGACGCCTCCCCGGAAGCGGTGCTCACCGAACTCAACGTGTACGAACCGGCGGAAGCGGTGGGCGACGAAGCGGCCCTTGGCGTCATCCGGCGGGCGGCGGCCGAAGCGGGGCGCGACGTGTTTTGCACGGTGAGGGAAGGCAGCCCCGAAGCGGATCTGGCGGAACAGTTCCCCGGCGAGGACTTAAGCCGCCACGAACCGGCGCGGCGCGCCGCCGTTGCCCGGCTGCTCGCGTACCTCAAGGAAACGCAGAAGCGCTCCCTCGCCCATATCCGCGCGATCAAGGCGTACGATACGCAGCGGTACATGCGGCTGGATCCCTACACCCGCCGCAATCTGGAGCTGACCGAGACGATCCGCGACCGGTCCCGCAGGGGGTCGCTTCTCTGGCTGCTGGACCGGACGCGCACGGCGATGGGCGCCCGCATGCTGCGGCGCTGGCTCGACCAGCCGCTGCTCGATCCGAAGGCCATCGACGAGCGGCTGGACGCGGTCGAAGCCCTGCACGGCAACTGGCTGCAGCGCGCCGAGCTGCGCCGGGAACTGGCGGAAATCTATGACCTCGAACGGCTTGTCGGCCGCGTCGCCTACGGGACGGCGAACGCCCGTGACCTGAACGCGCTGCGGCATTCGCTGGAACGCATTCCCGCCGTGCGGGAAATCCTCGCTTCGCTGGAAGGGTCCCCGCTGGCGCGGCTGGCGGAAACGATGGATCCGTGCACGGATGTGGCCGGGCGGATCGCGCAGGCCATCGCCGACGATCCGCCGGCGACGCTTCGCGAAGGCGGGCTGATCCGGCCGGGTTTCGATCCGAAGCTGGACGAACTGCGCGAAGCGAGCCGAAGCGGCAAGCAATGGATCGCCGACCTCGAGCGGCGGGAACGGGAAATCACCGGCATCAAGTCGCTGAAGGTCGGCTACAACAAGGTGTTCGGCTATTACCTGGAAGTGACCCGGGCGAATCTCGCGGCGCTGCCGGAAGGGCGTTACGAACGCAAACAGACGCTGGCCAACGCGGAACGGTTCGTCACGCCCGAGCTCAAGGAGATGGAAGCCCGCATTCTGGAAGCGGAAGAGCGTCTGGTCGACCTGGAGTACGAGACCTTCCTGGCCATCCGGGAGGAGGTGGCGCGGCAGATTCCGCGGCTGCAGCGCCTGGCGGAGCAGATCGCCGCCCTCGACGTGCTGCAATCCTTCGCCGAGGTGGCCGGAGAACGGCGCTACGTCCGGCCGCGCTGGTCTTCCGGGTTCGATCTGCGCATCGAAGGCGGCCGCCATCCGGTGGTGGAAGCGCTGTCCGAAAACGAGCCGTTCATCGCCAACGACACGGCGCTCACGCAGGAAGACGGCTGGATGCTGCTGATCACCGGGCCGAACATGGCCGGCAAGAGCACCTACATGCGGCAGGTGGCGGCCATTTGCATCCTGGCGCAAATCGGCTCCTTCGTCCCGGCGAAATCCGCCGAGCTGCCGATCATCGACCGGATCTTCACGCGGATCGGCGCGGCGGACGACCTCACCGGCGGACAGAGCACATTCATGGTGGAGATGAAGGACATCCGGGTGATGGCGGAACAGGCCACCCGGCAAAGCCTGGTCATCATCGACGAACTCGGACGGGGCACGTCGACGGACGAAGGAATGGCCATCGCCCAGGCCGTCATCGAATACGTGCACGACAGGATCGGCTGCAAGGCCCTGGTTTCCACGCATTACCACGAGCTGGCCCGGCTGGAAGAGAGCCTTCCCGCGCTGCGCAACGCGCGCATGGCGGTGAAGGAAAGCGGGGACACGGTGACGTTCCTGCGCAAGCTGGTGCCGGGAGCGGCCGATTCCAGCTACGGCATCTATTGCGCGCGCCTTGCCGGCGTGCCGGATTCGATCGTGCAAAGGGCCTACGAACTCCTGCGGCAGAAGGAGAAGGAAGCCGCGAAAACGGCGGACGGCGCCGAACAGGCCGAAACGCGGCGGGCTGCGCCCGGAGGAGCGGCGGCGGCTTGGAGCGAAGAAGCGGTGGTGCGGGATGGCGCCGCAGCCGTGTGGAGCGAAGCGGCGGCCGCGCGGGATGGCGCCGCGGACGCCGCGGACGCATGGAATGAAGCGGCGGCCCGGGCCGGAACCGCGGATGCGTGGAGTCAGGCGACGGTCATGCGGGAAGGAGCCGCGGGGGCATGGAATGAACCGGCTGCCGCTCGGGAAGCGGCCGGGTGGAACGAAACGGCTGTGCCGGACGGCGCTTCGGCCGGGTCCGGGACGGCGGAGCCGGTGCAGCTGGCGATGTTCGCGGACATGCCGGCCGTCGAGCCGAGGGGGCGCAAGGCCTTGAGCCCGCGCGAGCAGCGGATCCTCCAGCGCCTGCGCAAGATCGACGTGCTGCGCATGACACCGCTGGAGGCGCTGGCATGGCTGAACGACGCGAAAAACGAACTCATGGAGAGCGGGGATGGAACATGAGGCGGAAATGGATCACCCGTCTCGCCGCATGGCCGCTGGTTCTGGCGCTGTTGCTTTCCGGCGCCGCGGGCGGCGCGCCGGCGGCGCATGCCGAAACGGCGCAGCAGCTGGAGGAAGTCCGCCAGCTTCTTGAAAGATATCATCTCAGCCGGCCCGAGGAATCCGCGCTGAACCGCGCGGCCATCGAAGGCATGATCCGGGCGCTGGACGACCCGTACACGGAGTATCTGTCCCCGGAGGAGTGGGAAGCGTACCAGAAGGACCTGGAACAGGAATTCGTCGGGATCGGCGTCTACCTGACGATCCACAATCAGGCCGTTTACATCACCGATGTGATCCCGGATTCCCCCGCCGAGAAGGCAGGCATCCGGGCAGGCGACACCATCCTCGAAGTGGACGGGAAAGCGGTCCGCACGACGGATGAAGCGAGAAACCGCCTGCTCGGGAAAGCGGGGACGAGCGTGACGGTCAAGGTGCTGCGGGACGGCCGGGAACTGACCATCCGCGTCACCCGGCAGCTCATCCGGCTGGCTTCCGTCAACGGTCAACTCATGGGGGACGGCGTCGGATACCTGGCTCTCACCGGCTTTACCAGCGATGCGCCGGCGCTGTTTGCGGAACGGCTCCGGCAGCTGGAGGGCGGCGGGATCAAGGCGCTCATCGTGGACCTGCGCAACAACGGCGGCGGTTACATCGAAGCGGCGCAGAAGATCGCCTCCCATTTCATCAAGGAAGGCGTGCTGGCCCACATGATCAACCGCGACGGCGTGGACACGCCGCTTACGGTCAGCGGAACCCCGCGGACGTATCCGGTGGTCCTCCTTGTGAACGAAGTGACGGCGAGCGCCGCCGAGCTGTTCGCCGGCGCCCTGCAGGATTACGGCGTCGCCCGCCTGGTCGGCCGGCCGACCTACGGAAAGGGGGTCACCCAGCTTTTGATTCCGCTGAGCGGCGGCGGGGTGCTGAAGGTGACCACCCAGGAATATTTGACGCCGAAAAACCGGAAAGTGGAAGGCATTGGGCTTAAGCCCGACATTCCGGTCCAGGGTTCCGCGTCCCAGCTGGTCGCCGCCTTCCGGGCCGCCGGAGGCAAAACGCTGCAAGTTTCCTACACCGAGGGCAACGTGACGGTCAACGGGGTGCGCATGAGGCAAAGCAATGCGCTTTACAACCATAACGGCGCCTGGTATGTAAACGGACACTTCGCCGCGGCGGTGCTCGGCGCCGGAATCCGGTACGACGCGGCTTCCAGGACGGTGAGCCTGACGAGGGACGGCAAGTCCCTGACGCTTCGCATCGATGACAAACGCCTTCACGTGCAGAACGGAGTCAGCGCCTTCGACATCCGGGCGCTGGCGGAATGGGCGCCCGAACTTCGCTGGAACGCCGAAGGCAACGCGGTGAAGCTGACACTGACCGCGGCGGGCTGAAACGGCAGGGAAAAGGATTCGGGACGGCCGGACGGGCGGGCTGAACGGCGTTCCCCTCCCGTCCGGCCCCGTCCGTTGCCGCATGTCCCGCCATCCGGACGAAGGAGGGAACGCGTTGGGAATCATCCGTCTGCTCGACGAACATGTCGCCAACCAGATCGCGGCCGGCGAGGTGGTGGAGCGGCCCGCTTCCGTCGTCAAGGAACTGGTGGAGAACGCCATCGATGCCGGAGCCACCGCGATTGACGTCGAGGCGGAGGAAGGCGGCCTCAAGCTCGTGCGGGTGACGGACAACGGCCACGGCATCGCGCCCGAGGACATGGAACTGGCGTTCCAGCGGCACGCCACGAGCAAGATCCGCAGCGGGCGGGATCTGTTCCGCATCGCCACCCTGGGATTTCGGGGGGAGGCGCTGCCCAGCATTGCCGCCGTCGCCAGGGTGACTTGCCGCAGCGCGGCGGGCGACGGAGGGCTGGGCGTGCGTCTTGACATCGAAGGCAGCCGGATCGTCCGCCGGGAGGAAACCGCCGCTTCCCGGGGAACGGACATCGCGGTGCGGGACCTGTTTTTCAACACGCCGGCGCGGCTCAAATACATGCGCACCGTGCAGACCGAGCTGGGGCACGTCTGCGACGCGGTTTACCGGCAGGCCCTGGCCCACCCCGGGATCGCCTTCACGCTCCGCCACAACGGACAGGTGCTCCTGCGGACGCCGGGCAACGGCGATCTGCGCCAGGTCGTGGCGGCGATTTACGGCACCGCGGCGGCCCGCGCGATGGTGGAGCTGGCCGGGGAACATCCGGATTACGCCATCTCGGGCCTGGTCGCCCTGCCCGTGGAGACGAGGAGCAACCGGAACGCCGTCACCATCGCGGTGAACGGCCGCCACGTGCGCAGCCCGGCGATCCTGCAAGCCCTGCTTGACGCGTATCACACGATGCTGCCGGTGAACCGCTATCCGCTGGCCGTCGTGCATTTGCGCATGGATCCCTCGCTTCTGGACGTGAACGTCCATCCGTCCAAGCTGGAGGTGCGCTTCAGCAAGGAAGCGGAGCTGCGCGCTTTCGTGGAAGAGGCGGTCAGGCGGGCGCTTGGGCGGCAGCCCTATATTCCCTCCGGTCCGGCGGCCAAAACGGCCGGGACGTCCGCGCCCGAACAGCAGCGCATCCGATTCGTCCCGCAGGGGGGAGCGGGCACGGGAAACGGCTGGCCGGCGGCGTTCAAAGAAGGGCAGGCGGAGAGCTATCCTTTTCGGAAACGCGGGGACAACCGTCCCGCGCAGGAAGGCGCGATCGTGCCCGAACGGGTGTGGCGGGCCGCCCTGGAGGAACCGGCCGCCGCGGACGCCGCGCCGGCGGCAGGCGCGGAAGCCCGCTCAGCGGCGTTTCCCGAGCTGCACTGGGTCGGCCAGGTGCACGGAACCTACATCGTGGCGCAAAACGAAAGCGGGCTGTTTCTCATCGACCAGCACGCCGCGCATGAACGCATCCAGTACGAACATTTTTACGATCTTTTCGGCCGTCCGCCGGAAGCAAGCCAGGAGCTGCTCTTGCCCGTGACGCTGGAATTTCCGCCGGGCGAGGCGGCGGTGCTGCGGGCCAGGCTCCCCGTATTTGAGACGGTCGGGGTGTATCTGGAGGAATTCGGGGCGAGCGCGTTCATCGTACGGTCGGTTCCCCATTGGTTTCCGAAAGGCGAGGAGGAAGCCCTCGTCCGGGAGATGGCGGAATGGGTCGTCGCCGAACGGGACGTGGACCTGGCGAAATTCCGGGAAAAGGCGGCGATCCTGTGCGCCTGCAAGGCGGCGGTCAAGGCCAACTCGGCCCTCTCCGCCGAAGCCGGGCAGCGGCTCCTGGAACGCCTGGCCTCCTGCAGGCAGCCGTACACGTGCCCGCACGGACGGCCGATCGTCGTGAGTTTCAGCCGGTACGAATTGGACAAAATGTTCAAAAGGGTGATGTCGTGATCGTAACCACAACGGAGCGGCCCGATCGCGAAACGGCGGCGCTGGCGAAGCGCCTTGCCGACGAACTGGGGGCGGTCTTTGTGCCGCGCGGCCGGCGGACGCTTAAGGAGCTTCTCCGCCGGCACGGCGCGGACCGCGCGCTCGTGGCGGGCGCGGGCGGCCTCCGGCTGGTATCGGATCTTGGGCCGCCGCTGTTTTTCCATCCGGGCATGGCGCTGCTTCGCGTCAAGCGGCTGCAGGGCGGCGGCCGGGACGCCCTGGTGGAGGTGACGGGCGTGCGTCCCGGCGACCGGGTGCTGGACTGCACCGCCGGACTCGCGGCGGACGCCATTGTGTTTTCGTACGCCGCCGGCCCCGAGGGAAAGGTGACCGCCCTGGAGATTTCGCCGATTTTGCATGTGATCGTCCGCGAAGGGCTGGCTTCCTATACAACCGGAGACGCGGAGATCGACGCGGCGATGCGCCGCATCGACGCGAGGCGGGCCGACTGCGCGGAATTTCTCGCGGCGCTGCCGGATCAAAGCTTCGACATCGTCTATTTCGATCCGATGTTCCGCATTCCCGTGCGCACCTCCCCCGGCATGGCGCCGGTCCGGCCCTTCGCCGAAGACCGTCCCCTTGACGCGGAGACGGTGCGGCAGGCGGTGCGCGTCGCCCGCCGGCGGGTCGTCATGAAGGACCACCGCGACAGCGGGGAGTTTGAACGGCTCGGCTTTGCCGCCCGGCGGAGACCGTCCTCCGCCGTCGCCTACGGGGTGATCGAATGTGGCGGAGCTTGAACGCAAGCCGCCGCTCATCGCCATCGTCGGCCCCACCGCCGTCGGCAAAACGGCCCTGAGCCTCGACCTGGCCGAGCGTTTCGGATGCGAAATCATCAGCGGCGACTCCATGCAGGTTTATCGGCGCATGGATATCGGCACCGCCAAGCTGCCGCCCGATGAGCGGCGGGGCATTCCGCACCACCTGATCGACATCCGCGAACCCCACGAGCCTTTTTCCGTGGCGGAATTCCAGAAACTCTGCGCCGAACGGATCCGGGACATCGCTTCCCGCGGCCGGCTGCCGATGCTCGTGGGCGGAACGGGACTGTACGTCGAAGCGGTTTGCTACGGGTTTCCCCTGAGCGAAGCCGCCGACACGGATCCGGATTTCCGGCGGCGCATGCGGGCGCTCGCGGAAACCGAAGGGCCGGAAGCCCTCCACGCGCGCCTGAAAGAAGTAGACCCCGAGACGGCGGACCGCCTCCATCCCCGCGACGTGAAACGCGTCATCCGCGCCCTCGAGGTCTACGAAACGACCGGCCGGCCGATGTCGGAGGTGCAGGCCCAGCGCAGGGGCGAACCGAAAACCTCGCCCTACAACCTGCTCATCATCGGTCTCTCAATGGACCGCCAAACCCTTTACGGGCGGATCGAAAGGCGGGTGGAGGAGATGCTGGCGGCCGGTCTTGTCCGGGAAGTGGCCTCCCTTCTTGCGGAAGGCGTTCCCCGCAACGCCACGTCCATGCAGGCCATCGGATACAGGGAGATCGCCGCCTATCTCGCCGGCGAGACCGACTATCCGTCGGCCGTCGCCGCCCTCATCCGCAACACCCGCCGTTTCGCCAGGCGGCAGCTGTCCTGGTTCCGCCGGATGCCTGACATCGTCTGGGTGGACGCGGGCGAAAAAAAGGAAAACCTTTACCTTAAAACTTGTGATATAATAACAGGAAAGTTTATGCCAAACCGCGAATAAAATCGAACAACACCCTAATACTTTGGCGATGGGGGTATCCGGCCCATGAACAAATCCATCAACATCCAGGACACGTTCCTCAACCAGCTGCGCAAGGACAGCATACCCGTTACCGTATATTTGACGAACGGATTCCAGATCCGGGGCGTGGTGCGCGCATTCGACAATTTCACCATCGTCATCGACAGCGACGGCCGCCAGCAGATGATATACAAGCACGCCATCAGCACCTTTACGCCCCAGCGCAACGTTTCCCTTGTGCAGCCGCAGGATTCGGGGACGGAAGCCTGACCGGCCCGAGGCTCGAAACCTTTTGCCCCCCATTTGCGTCTAACGGAATGAATAAACGAGCCAGAGCAACCCGCAAAGGGTTGTTCTTCTTTATGGAAGACCTTGTTTGCAGGGAAACCTAAAGAGAGAGATCCCCGCGGGAACCCGGGCCGCGTGCCTGTGTTCCGGAGACAAGCCGGGGGATTCGAGGGGGGAGAACCATCATGGGCAAAGCCGCGCAGCGGGGGAAACCCCGCCGGAAAGCCTCCGCCCGCGCCGGGCGGAAGGCGGGCATCGGCTTGCTGTGGGTGTTCTACGCCGGACTGTTCGCCGCCGTTTGCCTGGTGCTGGGGTATTTGCTCATCATTTTGAACGGCGAACGGATCCTGAGCGAAAACGAAAACCGCTTCGAGCTGGCGCAGGCCACGGTCATCACCGACCGGGAAGGCCGCCAGGTCACCAAGCTGTATGTCGCCGAAGGCAACCGTGACTACGCGGAATTCAAGGACATTCCGGAACTGGTCCGGCAGGCGTTCATCGTCACCGAAGACCGAAGGTTCTACGAGCATCGGGGGGTCGATTTCTGGAGCATCGGACGGGCGCTGGTAAAGGACATCCTCGCCGGCGACCTGGTGGAAGGCGGCAGCACCATCACGCAGCAGCTGGCCAAAAACCTGTTCCTCACCTCCGAAAAAACGTTCCTGCGCAAGGCGACGGAAGCGTCCATCGCGCTGGCGCTGGAGAACCACAGGACGAAGGACCAGATTCTCGAGCTGTACCTGAACCGGATCTATTTCGGCAAAGGGCAGTACGGCATCAAGACCGCGGCCCGTTTTTATTTCAACAAGGACCTGAAAGACCTGGAATTGTGGGAAATCGCCACGCTGGCGGGCATTCCGAAGGCGCCCAACGTGTACAACCCGCTGGCGGACCCCGAAAGGTCGAAGCAGCGCCGCGCCGTCGTGCTGGATCTCATGGCGGAGGCCGGCCTCGTCACGCGTGAAGAGGCGGAAAAGGCGAAAAAGGTCGAGTACGACCCGAAAAAGGCGCAGACGCAAAACGCGGGAACGCGGTATCCGACCTATGCCGATTATGTCCTGGACGAAGCCGTCCGGATGACCGGGCTGGACGAGGACCGGATCATGCGGGGCGGGTACACCATCGTCACGGCCATCGACGTTGCGGCCCAGCAGGCGATGGAGAAGGCGTTTGCGGACGACGGGCTTTTTGAAAAAAGCGGAGACGGCACTTCGGCGCAGGGCGCGATGGTGATCCTCGACCAGCACACCGGCGAGATCGCCGCCATGGTCGGCGGGCGCGACTATGCCGCCAAGGGCTGGAACCGCGTCACCAAGCCGCGCCAGCCGGGATCCTCGTTCAAGCCCATCGCGTCGTACGGTCCGGCCCTGGAAACGGGAAAATGGTTCCCGTGGTCCACTTTGCGCGACGACAAGATCTGTTACGACAACGGCAAATATTGTCCCGAAGATTCCAACAAGACGAAGTACATCGGACCGGTCAGCATGACGCAGGCGGTGAAGGAATCCCGCAACCAGCCGGCGGTCTGGCTGCTCAACGAGATCGGCGTGGGGGCCGGGATCGAGTTCGCCGGGCGGCTCGGCATCGAGCTTGCTCCGGACGACCGCAACCTGGCCATCGCCCTCGGCGGGCTCACCAAAGGCGTCACGCCGCTGGAGATGGCACGGGCCTACGCGGCCTTCGCCAACGGCGGCTTTTTGCCGGAACCGCACACCATCCTTGAGATCCGGGACAGTTCGGGAAAAACGGTCTACCGGTACAAGGAAAAAGAACCCGAACGGGTGATGAAGGCCGAAACGTCCTACTACATGACCCAGCTCCTGCTGGAGGTGGTCAAGCCCGGCGGCACCGGCACGCGCGCGGCCATCCAGGGCCGCCAGGTGGCGGGCAAGACCGGCACCACCCAACTGGGCATTCCCGGGGTCAAGGACGAGGGCAACCGCGACGTCTGGTTCGTCGGGTACACCCCCGAGTATACCGCCGCGGTTTGGATGGGGTACGACCGGACCGACGAAAAGCATTACCTGCAAAAAGGCAGCGGCCAGGCGGCGGCGCTGTTCGCCGCCGTCATGTCGGAGGCGCTGAAGAACAAGGAAAAGCGTTCGTTCCCGAAGCCGGAAGGCATCGGGAAACGGGAAGAACCGGAACTCGCCGCCCTCACGGGCCTTAAAGCCGAATACGTTCCGGAAGACGTGCTGGTGAAGCTCACGTGGCAGCCTTCCTCCGCGAAGAACGTCGTGTACAGGGTATACCGCAAAACCGACGGTCCGGAGGAATCGTTCTCCCTGCTTGCCGAGACGGCGGAACCCGTATTTTATGATCTGGCGATTTTCCCGGAAGAGACGTACGTCTATTACGTGACCGCCTACGATGCCGCGGCCCGAAGGGAAAGCCCGCCTTCGGAGCAGGTGTCGGTCTTCATCGAGACCGGGCTGCCGGAAATCGTCATTCCCGAAGAACCGGGCGAAGGAACCGCGCCGCCGGGCGAAGGCCTGCCGGAAGGACCGCCGGACGGGGGAGAAGAACCCGGCGAGGAACGTCCAGAAGGCCCGCCCGCGGAGGGCGAAACGCCTCCGGAGGAACCGCCCGCCGGTTCTCCGCAGGATGGAGGACCGCCCGGAGGGGGCACGACGGCAATCCCGCCCGCTGACGGCGAATCGCCGTAGGGCGTGGCCGCCGGAGCGGGGGCGCGGTTTCGATGTCCGGCCGCGAAAGTCGCTTGCCGGAAGTGGAGCGCGCCCCCGATTTGTGTTAAGATTCGGATATATCGGCGCGGGGTGTGCCGCGGCGGCCGCACCCCGCCGCACGGAGAGGAACATGCAGCATGAAACGCAAATTTTCGGACCGGGCCAACTGGCGCCGCATCCTGAAAAAAAGCTACGCCTGCGTTCCGATGAACGAGGCGGGTTTTCGCGGATACGTGACCCTGTTCCGGATTCATGAACTCAAGGAACCGCTGTGGAGGGAGTACGGCGGAAAGCGGCTGTGCCTGGCGGACAAAGGGTATCTGTGGATGCAGCATTATCCGAAGGGCGAACACTTCGTCGTCACCACGATGTTCAACGACGCGGGACGCGTTGTGCAATGGTATATCGATATTTGCAAAACCCAGGGCGTGACCGGACAGCAGGTTCCCTGGTTCGACGATCTGTTTCTGGACATCGTCGTCCTTCCGGGCGGCGAAACGCTGCTTCTCGACGAAGACGAGCTGGAAGAAGCGCTGGACGAAGGGCAGATCACCGAACGGGACGCGGAGATGGCCGAACGGACCGCCAGGCGGGTGCTGGAAAGCATCCGCAAGAAGCGGTTTCCTTTTTTCCGCCTGAGCGAGGAACACCGTCGGCTGCTCCTTCGCCGCCTCGGCTGGGAGGCGGAGTGTTCCTGATCTCCGGTTGAGCGGCCCGGCCGACCAGCAAATGCGACGGACGGCTCCGGAAATCCGCGGACGCTGTCGGCGGGCGCAACGCCGCGTACATACGCCCGAGGGCTCCGGCATGGCGGATGAACGGGCCGAATACATTGGTAAGGCGGCATCATTTGGGGCCGACGCCGACAACGCCCAACGGGGAAGGGGCGAAGCCATGAACGAACGGGCGAGATCGCCGGAAACGCGGGAAGTCCCGCTTTCGCGACCGGACCGGAAAATCAACGTCGTGCTGCGGTCCGCGTCCGCCGACCAGGCCGTGCCGCTGACCGCCGTCCGGACCCGGACGCTTCCTTCCGAAGGCCCCTGGGCCGAATGGCAAAGGGAGTTGGACCGCCTGGTCGGACTGGAAGAAGTGAAGGCGCTCGTCTACGAAATTTACGCCCTGCTGCAGGTCGGACAGATGCGCGCCGCGGCCGGCCTGTCGAACAGCCGGCACGTGTTTCACATGATTTTCAAGGGCAACCCCGGCACCGGCAAAACAACAGTGGCCCGCATCCTGGCGCGGCTTTTCCAAAGCATGGGCGTGCTGGGCAAAGGCCACCTGGTGGAAGTGGAGCGGGCCGATCTCGTCGGCGAATACATCGGACACACGGCGCAGAAGACGCGGGAGTGGATCCGGAAGGCGATGGGCGGCATCCTGTTCGTCGACGAGGCATACAGCCTGGCGAGGGGCGGCGAGAAAGACTTCGGAAAGGAAGCGATCGACACGCTGGTCAAGGCGATGGAAGACCACCGCAACCAGTTCGTGCTCATCCTGGCCGGTTACACGCTGGAAATGGAAGCCTTTCTGTTGTCGAACCCCGGCCTTCCTTCGCGCTTTCCGATCCGCATGACCTTTCCCGACTACACGACGGACCAGCTGATCCAGATCGCCGAACTCATGGCCCGGGAACGGGATTACACCCTGCTGCCGCAGACGCTCAAGAAGCTGCGCCAGATGGTGATCGCGGAGAAAAACGCGCGTCTTTATTCGTTCAGCAACGCCCGTTTCATCCGCAACGTTCTGGAGCGGGCCATCCGCAACCAGGCCGTTCGGCTGCTCGAACAGTATCCGGGCGGCACGCCCGGGCGGATGGAGCTCATGGATATCCGGCCGGAGGATTTGCGCATGGACGGATGGGAGTGACGGAAAGGGGGGAAGGCGATGGCAAGGCTGCACGAAACCGGCGCCGGCGAGCGCGAACGCGTCATCCTCGTGGGCCTGGTGACGGACGAAACGCGGCGCTCGGGCGTCGATCCGGACGAATCCATCCGGGAGCTGTCACGGCTGGCGGAAACCGCGGGGGCCGAGGTGGCGGCGGTGACCGTGCAGCACCGTCCGGCGCCCGACCCGAAATGGTTCGTCGGCAAGGGCAAGGCGGAGGAAATCGGACGGCTGGCGGAGTCCCATGGCGCGGGGACGGTCATCTTCGACCAGGAGCTGTCCGCCGCTCAGGTGCGAAACCTGGAACCGGTGCTGAACGCCAAAATCATCGACCGTACGCAGCTCATCCTCGACATCTTCGCCGGGCGGGCCAGGACCCGAGAGGGCATGCTGCAGGTGGAGCTCGCCCAGCTGAATTATCTTTTGCCCCGGCTGGCCGGCCACGGCCGGCATCTGTCGCGGCTGGGCGGCGGCATCGGCACCCGGGGTCCGGGCGAGACCAAGCTGGAAACGGACCGCCGCCACATCCGCCGCCGCATCGGCGAGCTTCGCCGCCAATTGGAAAGCGTGAAAGCCCACCGCGAGCTGCACCGTCGGCGGCGCCGCAAAAGCGGCGTATACCAGGCCGCGCTGGTCGGCTACACGAACGCGGGAAAATCCACGCTGCTCAATCGTCTCACCGAGGCCGGGGTGCTCGCGGAGGACAAGCTGTTCGCCACGCTGGACCCGACGACACGGATGCTGCGCCTGCCGGGCGGCGGGGAAGTGCTTCTCACCGACACCGTCGGGTTCATCCGGAACCTTCCCCACGAGCTGGTCGCCGCCTTTCGTTCCACGCTGGAGGAAGTGAAGGAAGCGGACCTCCTGATCCACGTGATCGACGCGTCCTCGCCGGCGCACCGGGAGCAGCGCGAAGTGGTGGAACGGGTGCTGGCGGACCTCGGCGCGGGGGACAAGCCCGTGCTTGTGGTCTACAATAAAATCGATCTTTGTTCTCCCGACACGGTGCCGTTCCTCAAGGAAAACGGCGGCGCGCTGGCCATCAGCGCCTTCCGGGACGAGGATTTGCGCCGCCTGACGGAAGCGATCGAGCGCAAGCTGGACGGCGGAACGGCCGTGTTCCGCCTGCCGGCGGCGCGGGGCGATCTGGCGGCCCTGGCGCACCGGGTGGGCGAGGTGACGGAGCGGCGGGCCGAAGAGGACTGGCTGCTCCTTGCCGTCCGGCTTCATCCGGAAAAGATGGAACGGCTGGGAAAGCCTTTGGAACCGTATCTTCTGGAAAGGACGGAGTAGCGGCTTGAAAGCCGAAAGAACGCCATTTTCCACGGACTGGGACAAGCTGGCCGAAGCCGCCGAGGCGAAGGCGGCGGAACGGCTTAGGGAAGCGGACCGGGTGGCCGAGCGCAACCAATGGAAAGTCATCCGGGCGTTTCAGAAACATAAAGTCAGCGAAACCCATTTTGCGGATTCCACCGGGTATGGCTACAACGACCGGGGCAGGGAAACCCTGGACGCGGTGTTCGCCGACATTTTCGGGGCCGAGGCGGCGCTGGTGAGGCCGCATATCGTTTCCGGCACCCACGCCATCGCCGTCGCCCTGTTCGGCCTCCTGCGCCCTGGGGACGAGCTGGTGTTCGTCGCCGGCAGTCCGTACGACACCCTGCACCCGGTGATCGGCCGGTCGCGCGACGGTTCCGGCTCGCTGGCCGACTGGGGGGTCATAAGCCGCATGGTGCCGCTCCTCTCCGACGGCCGCGTCGATTGGTCCGGGGTGAAGGCCGCCGCGGGCGAGCGGACGAAGGTGTTCGCCATCCAGCGCTCGCGCGGATACAGCTGGCGGCCGTCGTTCACCGTGGACGAAATCGAAGAAATGGCCAGGCGTCTCAAGGAGATCAAGCCGGACGCCGTTGTGTTCGTGGACAACTGCTACGGGGAATTCGTCGAGGAACGGGAGCCCACGGAGGCCGGGGCGGATCTTGTCGCCGGGTCACTCATCAAAAACCCGGGCGGGGGCCTTGCGCCAACCGGCGGATACATCGCGGGACGGCGCGAACTGGTCGACCGGGTCGCCGCGCGGCTGACGGCGCCGGGCATCGGGGCGGAGATCGGCGCGATGCTCGGCACGACGCGGGCCCTGTTTCAGGGGCTGTTTCTGGCGCCGCTTTTCGTGAATCAGGCGGTGAAGGGCAGCATATTCGCCGCCGCGGTGTTCGGGGAGCTCGGCTATGAAACCCGTCCCGCGTGGCACGAGCAGCGCACCGACCTCATCCAGGCGATCCGCTTCCGCTCGCGGGAGCAGCTCATCGCCTTCGTGCGGGCGGTGCAGCGCGCCGCCGCGGTGGACGCGCATGTGGTGCCGGAACCGGCGGAAATGCCCGGCTACGATGACCCGGTCATCATGGCCGCCGGCACCTTCATCCAGGGAGGCAGCCTGGAACTGTCGGCCGACGCGCCGCTGCGGGAACCTTACATCGCCTACATGCAGGGCGGCCTGGCTTACGCCCAGGTCAAGCTTGCCGTAAGGTTGGCGGTAGAAGCGCTTTCACGCGTGTCAGATTCCTTGACATGATTCGGCACGCCCATTAAGATGAATATGGTTGCAAACCGACGATCGCTAGGAAAGAAGAGGGTTGCGGCATGACAGAACAATCGCGCGATCAGATGGCCCTTTTCCCGATCGGGACCGTCATGAAGCTGACCGGGCTGTCGGCCCGCCAAATCCGCTATTACGAGGAGCACGGCCTTGTCCTGCCGATCCGCACCGCGGGCAACCAGCGCCTTTTTTCTTTCCGGGATGTGGAACGGCTGCGGCAGATCAAGTCGATGCTCGAAAGCGGATTGAACATCGCCGGCGTCAAGAAGGTTTTGCAACAGGGACAAACGGACGTGAAGGAGGGAACCGCCGCCGTCGGGCAGCCGAACCTTGCAGGCAACGAAATCAGCGATCCCCAAGTCCATCGCATCCTCAAGCGGCAGCTGATGGACCGCCGGCCGGGGAAGGTGACGCTGATCGAAGGGCAATTGGCCGGCTATTTCCGCAATCCGCAGCCGCGATGAACATGTTCCATTTTCAACGGCCGAAGGAATCAGGAGGTTTCCATGGGTTACTCGCGCGAAGACATTTTGCGCATCGCGAAGGAAGAGAACGTCCGGTTTATCCGCCTTCAATTTACGGACTTGCTCGGAATCGTAAAGAACGTGGAAATTCCCGTCAGCCAGCTGGAGAAAGCGCTGGACAACAAAATCATGTTCGACGGATCGTCCATTGAAGGGTATGTGCGCATCGAAGAATCGGACATGTATCTGTATCCGGATCTGGACACGTGGGTCATTTTTCCCTGGGTAACGGAGGACAAGGTGGCCCGCCTCATCTGCGATGTCTACCTGCCGGACGGCACGCCCTTCCCCGGGGACCCGCGCGGCATCCTGAAACGGGAGCTCCAGCGGGCCAGGGAAATGGGATTCCAGACGATGAACGTCGGTTCGGAACCGGAATTTTTCCTTTTCAAGACGGACGCGAACGGAAATCCGACCAACGAGGTGAACGACCAGGGCGGCTATTTCGATCTGGCGCCGACCGACCTGGGCGAGAACTGCCGGCGCGACATCGTGCTGACGCTGGAAGAGATGGGCTTCGAAATTGAAGCTTCCCACCACGAGACGGCGCCCGGCCAGCACGAAATCGACTTCAAATACGCGGACGCGATCCGCGCGGCGGACAAGATCCAGACCTTCAAGGTCGTGGTGAAAACCATCGCCCGCAAGCACGGCCTGCATGCCACCTTCATGCCGAAGCCGCTGTACGGCATGAACGGATCGGGGCTGCATTGCCACCTGTCCCTCTTCAAGGACGGCCAGAACGCCTTCTACGATCCCAATGACAAGCTGGGGCTGAGCGAAACGGCAAAGCAGTTCATGGCGGGAATTCTGCATCATGCGCGCGGCTTCACCGCCATCACCAACCCGACGGTGAATTCGTACAAGCGCCTCGTGCCCGGCTACGAAGCGCCCTGCTACGTGGCCTGGTCGGCCGCCAACCGCAGCCCGATGGTCCGCATCCCCGCTTCGCGGGGCATGAGCACCCGCATTGAAGTGCGCAACCCGGACCCGTCGGCCAATCCCTACCTGGCGCTTGCGGTGCTGCTCAGGGCGGGGCTTGACGGCATCCTCAAGAAGATGCCGCTGCCCGCGCCGGTGGACCGCAACATTTACGTCCTGACGGAAGAAGAGCGGATCCGCGCGGGCATTCCCAATCTGCCGGTGTCCCTGGCGGAGGCGTTGCAGGAGCTGAAGCGGGACGAAGCGATCTGCGACGCCCTGGGCGAACACGCCCTGACCCATTTCCTCGAGCTGAAGGAAATCGAATGGGATTTGTACCGCACGCAGGTCCACCAATGGGAACGGGAACAGTACATGACCTTGTATTGATGCCTTGTTATTCGACACGGCGGACGGAACGCCGCCAAGGCCGAAGCGGGAAAAACGAAAGGACGTTTCCGGCGGATGTCCGGGTCCGCCGGAAACGTCCTTGCGCTTTATGCGGGATCAATGGAACTTGCGGATCAGCCCGATCACTTTGCCCAGAATGGTCACGTCCTTCAGGCGGATGGGCTCCATGCTGGAGTTTTCCGGCTGCAGACGGATGTGATCCTTTTCTTTGTAGAAGGTCTTCACCGTCGCTTCGCCGTCTTCGGTCATCGCCACCACGATATCGCCGTTGCCTGCGGTCGGCTGCTGCCGCACGATGACGTAGTCCCCGTCGAAGATGCCGGCTTCGATCATGCTGTCGCCCTGGACGGACAGCATGAACACTTCCTGATCGCCCACCAGATGGACGGGCAGTGGGAAGTAATCTTCGATGTTCTCCGTGGCGGTGATCGGTTCGCCGGCCGTCACTTTGCCCACGAGGGGCACCTGCCGCACCGAAAACGCGAAGTTCGCCCGCGAATCGTCATCCAGGATCTCGATGGCGCGGGGTTTCGTGGGATCGCGGCGGATCAGCCCCTTCTTCTCCAGCCGGTCCAGGTGGCCGTGCACCGTCGAGCTGGAGGCGAGCCCCACGGCTTCGCCGATTTCCCGTACCGACGGGGGATAGCCTCTCTCGCGGACCGATGCTTTGATGAAATCCAGGATCGCCTGCTGGCGCTGGGACATTTTCGGCATGGAGCACCCTCCCTGAATATTCTGGACAAAAAGGCAACGCCCGGTTTTCTTCGTTTTCCATTGTAACACAGAACTTTGGTTCGCGCAAACATCCGTTCCCGAGGAACAAATGTTCGAAAACCCCTTGAAACAAACATTTGTTCGTGTTATACTGCGATCAGAACAAATGTTTGGGGTGGCGGAAATGGTGTCCGATTGCTGGGTGCTTTCCTCGGGAACGAACATGGGGACGGGAAGAAGAACGGGGACCGGCAAGCCCGCGGAACGGGCCGGCGCGCGCCGGAAGCAGCGGAGGGAGACGGTCTCGGAGACGGGCCCTTCCGCATGGCGGAGCTGGCGTCTTGCCTTCGTCTTTGTGCTGGCCTGTTCCATTTTTTTGACCGGTCTTTCGTTCGTCCGTTCCCATGCCGCCTTCGTGGAACCGGCTCCTCCCGGACCGGGGGAGAAGGTCGTCGTCGCCGATTCGGGCGACAGCCTGTGGAAGATCGCCGTGTCCGTGAAGAAGAAGGAGACGGACACGCGGGCAGCGGTGCACGCCATCATGAAACGGAACGGCCTTTCCGGGCCGGAGATCCGCAGCGGGCAGCTTCTGATCATTCCGGAAAGCATCCTGGAATAGACCGCCCCTTGAAGACGACCGGCGCCTCTAGGCGCTTTCGTATTATCAGGTCAGCCAGAATTTCTGGTTGGCCTATTTTCATGGCCGGGTTACGATGGCGGTAGTTGTTCCGTCCGGGGCCTTTTCCCGTCCGTTGGATCCGCCGCGGCACGGCGAGCCGCGCAAAGCGGCCGGGCGCGCCGTTTTGCCTTGACAACCTTTCCGGTCAAATGTAAAAGTAGAAGAGGCCGCATGCAAGGCGTAATCGCCTGGAAGGCCGGGAGGGTTCGCAATGTCCCGAACATGGGAACGGAAAGTGCGCAGAAACGCCAGGCAGCTCAACAAAAGGCTCAAAAAGCAGGGCAAGAAGGCCCTCGTCGCGGGAATCGGGCAACCCGTGAAATTTCGCGGGATCGGTTATATGGTGCCGCTGATCCTTCTGCTCGTCAACGCGTTTTTCATCTATCTCTCCAAGCCCTGGGAGACGGACCCGGGCGCCCTTTTCTGGTGGACGGTGGCGGCCTATGTGGTGCTCGCGGCGGTATATCTGTTGCGCCGGCCTTTCCTGACGGTGACCCGCAACACGCTGGAGACGCGGCGGTTCACCGGGTACAAGATCCTGAAGGCGCAGGAAATCCGCCGGATCGTCCTTATGCCCGGGGCGGTGGTCGTGGAATCGGTCAAGGGCACCCGCTGGGTGTTCTCGCGGTTTCTGAACCTTTATCCCGTCGAAAAAATGTGCGAACGCCTCCGGACTTTCGCCGAAGACAACCGGATCGACCTGGAAGACAGGACCCGATAAACCGAAAAGGAAAGGAACCGTCACATGACCGTCAAGGCGGTTTGGTTTGATCTGGACGACACGCTGCTTTGGGACGAGCGGAGCGTGCGGGAAGCGCTGCAGGCGGCGGCGCTCCTGGCCGCGGAAAGAACCGGCGCCGATCCGGAGGCGCTCACGGCGGCGGTGGAGCGGGAAACGCAGGCGCTTTACGAAAGCTACGAAACCTATCCCTTTACGCAAATGATCGGCATCAACCGGTTTGAAGCCCTCTGGGCCCGGTTCGAGGACACGGAACATCCGATATTCGCCAGGCTCCGGGAAATAGCGCCGGCGTATCGCCAAGAAGCATGGACGCGGGCGCTGCGGGCCGTCGGCGTGGACGATCCCGGGCTGGGCGCCGAGCTTGCGGGGCGGTTCGTCGAGGAACGAAGACGCCGACCGTATCTGTTCGAAGACGCTCTGCCGACGCTGGACCAGCTGCGCCCCCGATACGGCCTGCTGCTGCTCACCAACGGATCGCCGAGCCTCCAGCGGGAGAAACTGGCCGGGGTGCCGGAGCTGGCTTCTTATTTTGATCATATTGTCATTTCCGGTTCCTTCGGCGAAGGAAAGCCGTCTCCGCGCCTGTTCCGCCACGCCATGGCGCTGCACGGCGTCTCCGCGGAGGAGACGGTGATGGTCGGGGACCGGCTGACCACCGACGTTCTCGGCGCGGGTTCCGTCGGGATGCGCTCGGTTTGGGTAAACCGCCGCGGCCTCCCGCGCGGGGAGGACATCGTTCCCACGTGGGAGATCCGCTCGCTGCGGGAACTTCCGGCATTGCTTGAACGCGCGTAGGCGAAGGCGCGCGGAAGGCGGAAGGGGTGTCGCCATGAAAGGCACGACCGGTGAACACAAGCCGCCCTTGCAGGATCTTCTTCAAGAGCGGATTCTCATTTTGGACGGCGCCATGGGAACCATGATCCAGCAGGCCGGATTGACGGCCGCGGATTTCGGCGGGGAAGCGCTGGAAGGCTGCAACGAGATGCTGAACCTGACCCGCCCGGACGTCATCCGCGGCATCCATGAGGCGTATCTCGAGGCGGGCGCCGACATCGTCGAGACGAACACGTTCGGGGCCACCCCGGTGGTGCTGGCGGAATACGGAATCGCGGACCGGGCGCGGGAGATCAACCTGGCGGCGGCAAGGCTTGCGAGGGAAGCCTGCGACCGGTATTCGACCCCGGACAAGCCGCGCTATGTCGCGGGTTCCATGGGTCCCACGACGAAAACCTTGTCCGTCACCGGCGGCGTGACCTTCGACGAGCTGGCGGAGGCCTATCGCGAGCAGGCGCTGGCGCTTCTGGAAGGAGGCGTGGACGTCCTGCTCGTGGAAACATGCCAGGACACGCTGAACGTCAAGGCCGCCGGCGTCGGCATCCGGCGGGCGTTTGAAGCCTTCGGGCGCGAGGTGCCCGTCATGATCAGCGGCACCATCGAGCCCACGGGCACGACGCTGGCCGGGCAGAACATCGAAGCCTTCTACGTGTCGCTGAAACACCTGAAACCCATCTCCATCGGCCTCAACTGCGCCACCGGCCCTGAACTGATGCGGGACCATATCCGGACGTTGGCCGGCATGGCCGACATCGCGGTCAGCTGCTACCCGAACGCCGGGCTGCCGGACGAAGACGGCCGCTATCACGAAACGCCCGAATCCCTGGCCCGGAAACTCCGCGGCTTCGCCGAACAGGGATGGGTCAACGTGGTGGGCGGCTGCTGCGGCACGACGCCCGCCCATATCCGGGCCATCGCCGAAGCGCTGCGGGATCTTCCGCCGCGCAGACCCGAGGGACGGCATCCGGCGGCGGTGGCCGGCATCGAGACGGTTTACCTGGAGGAAGCGAACCGGCCGTGCCTGGTGGGGGAACGCACCAATGTCCTCGGCTCCAGACGGTTCAAGCGGCTGATCGCCGAAGGAAAGTACGAGGAAGCGGCGGAAATCGCCAGGGCCCAGGTGAAAAACGGCGCCCAGGTCATCGACGTCTGCCTGCAGGACCCGGACAGGAACGAAGCGGAGGACATGCGGCGGTTTCTGGCCAGCGCCGCGCGGATCGTCAAGGTGCCGTTCATGATCGACTCCACCGATCCCGCCGTCGTCGAACTGGCGCTCAAAATGATCCAGGGCAAATCCATCATCAATTCGATCAACCTGGAAGACGGGGAAGAAAAGTTCGCCCGGATCGCGCCCCTCGTTCACCGGTACGGAGCGGCGGTGGTGGTGGGAACCATCGACGAACGCGGCCAGGCGATTACCCGGGAGGACAAACTGGCCGTGGCACGCCGGTCGTACGAGCTCCTCACGGGCAAATACGGCCTGAAGGCGGAAGACATCATATTCGATCCGCTGGTGTTTCCCGTCGGCACGGGGGATGAGCAGTACATCGGCTCCGCCCGCGAGACCATCGAGGCGATCCGGCTGATCAAGGAAGCCTTGCCGGAGTGCAAGACGATCCTCGGCATCAGCAACGTGTCGTTCGGGCTTCCGGAAGCGGGCCGGGAAGTGCTCAATTCCGTTTTCCTGTACGAATGCACGAAGGCCGGCCTCGACTACGCCATCGTCAACACGGAGAAGCTGGAGCGGTACGCCTCGATTCCGGAAGAGGAACGGCGGCTGGCGGAGAAACTGCTCTACGACACAAGCGGCGAGACGCTGGCCGCCTTCGTGGCCGCCTTCCGGGACAAAACATCCAAAAAGCAAAAAGCCCCGGACGTAGTGCTGCCGCTGGAAGAGCGCCTCGCGCGCCGCGTGGTGGAAGGCAGCAAGGAAGGCCTGTTCGGCGACCTGGACGAAGCGCTTCGCAAGTACGCGCCGCTGGAGATCATCAACGGCCCCCTCATGGCGGGGATGGACGAGGTGGGCCGGCTGTTCAACAACAACGAGCTCATCGTGGCGGAAGTGCTGCAAAGCGCGGAAGTGATGAAAGCGGCCGTGGCGTATCTGGAACCGCATATGGAGAAGGCGGATTCGGCCGTCAAGGGCAAGATGCTGCTCGCCACGGTGAAGGGCGATGTGCACGACATCGGCAAAAACCTGGTGGAAATCATTCTGTCCAACAACGGATACCAGGTGGTCGACCTGGGGATCAAGGTGCCGCCGGAGCGGCTGATCGAGGCGTACCGCGCCGAGAAACCGGACTTCATCGGCTTGTCCGGGCTGTTGGTCAAGTCCGCCCAACAGATGGTGGTGACCGCCCAGGACCTGCGGGGCGCCGGCATCGGCATCCCCATCCTGGTGGGCGGCGCCGCGCTGACCCGCAAGTTCGTGAAGACGCGGATCGCCCCGGAATACGACGGCATCGTGCTGTACGCCAAGGACGCCATGGAAGGGCTGGAGCTGGCCAACCGCCTGTCCGACCCGGCGCAGCGGGAAGCCCTGGAGAAGGAATATTTCGCTTCCCGCGTCCAGGCGCACGGGGAAGGAAGCCCGGAAAAACGGGCGGGCCGGGCCGCCGTGCGTTCTCCGGCCATCGACCCCGACGCGCCCGTCTTTACGCCGCCGGATACCGATCGGCATGTGCTGAGGGACATTCCGCTGTCCCACGTGCTTCCCTACGTCAACTGGCAAATGCTGCTCGGCCACCATCTCGGGCTGAAGGGTAACGTGGAGCAGCTGCTCGCGGCGGGCGACGAAAAGGCGGTCCGGCTCCGGGAAACGGTGGACGCCGTCATCGCCGAAGCGGAGAAGAACGGCTGGCTCAGACCGCAGGCGGTGTACCGGTTCTTCCCGGCGCAGTCGGACGGCAACGACATTCTGGTATACGATCCGGACGACCCGTCCCGCGTGCTCAAACGGTTTTCCTTCCCCAGGCAGCCGGCCGAACCGTATCTGTGCATCGCCGATTTCCTGAAATCGGCGGACAGCGGCGTCATGGACTACGTCGGCTTTTTCGTCGTGACCGCGGGCCACGGGGCGAAGGAGCAGGCGAACCGCTGGAAAGAGGAAGGGGATTACCTGAGATCCCACGCGCTCCTGGCGGCGGCGCTGGAAGTGGCGGAGGCGGCGGCGGAGCGGACGCATCAGCTCATGCGGGACATCTGGGGATTCCCGGATCCTCCCGGCATGACGATGAAACAGCGTTTTGCCGCCCAGTATCAGGGCATCCGGGTTTCCTTCGGATATCCCGCCTGCCCGAACCTGGAGGACCAGGCGCTCCTGTTCGAGTTGCTGCATCCGGAGGATATCGGCGTGCAGCTGACGGAAGGATACATGATGGATCCGGAAGCCTCGGTGTCGGCCATGGTCTTCGCCCACCCGCAGGCGCGATACTTTAATGTTATGAATGATTAATGACATTAAATATTAAACCAAATGATAACCCCCTCCGGGCGCCGCGCGCGGCGGCAATGTTCCGGCAGGGGGTTCGGCTTTCAAAAGGCGGCGCCGGACCGCGGCTGTCCCGGCATTCAACGGCCGGGCTTGAGCCGGACCGGCGCTCCGGGACCGGTTCCGTTCCGAATCTTACGGCTGATCTTCGTTTCGGGCGCGCCGGGCGCGGGCTTCGTCCTTGATCTCTTCGCGCAGGCCGCGGATGCTCTCGCGGCGGCGCATGTTTTTCTCGTTGATGGCCTGGATTTCTTCCGGCGCCAGCTCTTCCGCGTGTTCCGTCAGATATTCTTCCGCTTCCTCGAGATTCTCGATGGTGTTTTGCACCATTTTCTGCAGCTTCTCCACGTTGTCGGACCGGTCGTCCGGTTTGGCCATGGGTGCACCTCCTTTTCGACGGATCGTCCGGAGCCGGGTTTCCGGCGGCGGACCGGGCGGGCTTTTCGCGCGGGAACTTCCCCGTTCTCCCGTGAAGTCCGCGGATCTGCCGGTACCTTTCCGGGGTTGCCTGCCCCTTTAGTGCCGGTTCCCGCCGCGGAAACGGCCCGGTTTGCGGAATGGAAGGATCGTTCCCGCATAGGTTGCCGGATACTGCCGGTTTTTATGCGGCTGCAAGAGGCACCCGCCATGCCGGCGGACCAGGGAATCCGCCGCCATTTTCCCGGGAAAGCGCAGGAGCCGACAGGGCGTGTCGCAACGGAGACGCGGGAAGGGAATCTCGGCGGAAGGGCCGCCTCCTTTCGATCCCGTTTGGCAAATTGGGACACGCCGCGGGAATTGCATGGCGAACATACATTCTGTACAATGGAATCATGATCAGGCCTGCAAGGGAGCGGATCAGGGTGAACCGATGGACCGGCCGGGCGGCTTCGGTGGAGGAGTGGATCGCCGATTTCCGCCGCCGCCCCGAGTTCATGGCGAACGTGACGCATTGGCATACCACGCCGGCGCGGCC
The DNA here is from genome assembly GCA_002159065.1 of Paenibacillaceae bacterium ZCTH02-B3. Classification (GTDB taxonomy): domain Bacteria; phylum Bacillota; class Bacilli; order Paenibacillales; family Paenibacillaceae; genus ZCTH02-B3. The sequence continues at coordinate 34,402 of LZRV01000066.1, forward strand.
CGCGCGGACGGCGCCGTTTCCGGAGGAGCTGCACCCGAAGCTGGCCGGCGGGCTCGGCCGCAAGGGAATCGCCAGCCTGTACACGCACCAGGCGGAAGCCTTCTCGGCGGCCCGTGCCGGGGAACACTTCGTCGTGGTGACGCCCACCGCCTCCGGCAAGACGCTGTGCTATAACCTGCCGGTGCTCCAGCGCATTCTGGAAGACGACAGCGCGCGGGCGCTTTACCTGTTTCCGACCAAGGCCCTGGCCCAGGACCAGGTGGCGGAACTGCAGGAACTGGCCAATCTGATGGACGTGGACATCAAGACCCATACCTACGACGGGGACACGCCTCCCGAGGTCCGGCGGGTGGTCCGCCTGGCGGGCCACATCGTGGTCACCAATCCGGACATGCTGCACAGCGCCATCCTGCCCCATCACACGAAATGGGTCAAGCTGTTCGAAAACCTGAAATACGTGGTCATCGACGAATTGCATGCGTACCGCGGCGTGTTCGGAAGCCATGTGGCCAACGTCATCCGCCGGCTGAAGCGGATCTGCCGGTTCTATGGCAGCCGCCCGCAGTTCCTGTGCGCCTCGGCCACGATCCGCAATCCGAAGGAACACGCGCAGCGCCTGCTGGAAGAGCCGGTCCGCCTGATCGATGACAACGGGGCGCCTTCGGGCGAGCGGCATTTCGTGTTTTACAATCCGCCCCTCGTGAACCGGCAGCTCGGCATCCGCGCGAGCAGCGTGCTGGAGACGCAGAAGATCGCGGCCGATCTGCTCAGGAGCGGCATCCAGACCATCGTGTTCGCCCGCAGCCGGGTGCGGATGGAGATTTTGCTGACCTATCTGCAGGAACTGATACGGAAGGATTTCGGACCCAAGACGATCCGCGGCTACCGGGGCGGCTATCTGCCCCGGCAGCGAAGGGAAATCGAACGCGGCTTGCGCTCGGGGGAAATCCGCGGCGTCGTCAGCACGAACGCCCTGGAACTCGGCATCGACATCGGCGAGTTGCAGGCGTGCGTGATCAACGGCTATCCGGGTTCCGTGGCCAGCACGCTGCAGCAATCCGGACGGGCCGGCCGCCGGCGCGGCAGCTCCGTCACGATTCTGGTGGCGGGAAGCAATCCCCTCGACCAGTTTCTCGTGCGCCATCCGGAGTTCTTTTTCGGCCTGACCCCGGAAGAAGCGCGCATCGATCCGGACAACCTGCTGATCCTGCTGGATCAGCTGAAGTGCGCCGCATACGAACTGCCCTTTGAGGCGGGGGAGACGTTCGGCGCGGAATCCCTGGAAGACATGCTGGAGTTCCTGGCGCAGGAACGGGTCGTCCACCAGGCAGGGAACCGCTGGCACTGGATGGCGCAGGCGTTTCCCGCGAACAACGTGTCCCTGCGCACCGCCGCTCCGGAAAACTTCGTCATCATCGACATCACGGAAGGGCACAGGGTCATCGGCGAGGTGGACCGCTTCAGCGCGCCGACTCTCATCCACGAAGAGGCGATTTACATTCATGAAGGCGTGCAATACCAGGTGGAGAAACTGGACTATCCCGAGAAGAAAGCTTACGTCCGGCAGGTGAATGTGGATTATTTCACCGATGCCAACGTGGCGGTGGACCTGAAAGTGCTGCACGCCGACCTGGAGGAAGCGGACGGGCCGCTCTCCCGGCAATACGGGGAAATCGCCGTCACCGCGCGGACGACCGTTTTCAAGAAAATCCGCCTGCGCACCCACGAAAACATCGGTTCCGGCCCGATCCATCTGCCGGAGGAAGAACTCCACACCTCCGGCTGCTGGTTCGCCTTTGCCGATGAAGCCTTCGGGGGGCGAAACGAAACCGAACGGCAGACGGCCCTGATGGGCGTGTCCAATGTCCTCGGGCGGCTCGCGTCGCTGCATCTGATGTGCGATCCGTTCGACATTCGGGTGGTGCCGCAGGTCAAGGCGGTGCACACGAAACGTCCGACCATCTTTTTCTACGACCGCTATCCCGGAGGAATCGGGCTCAGCCGAAAGCTGTTCGACCTCTATGCGGAACTGTTCCGGGAAGGAGAGCGCCTCATCGCCGGCTGCGGCTGCGAAAACGGCTGCCCCTCCTGCGTCGGTCCCGCCGATGAAACCGGCGAAAGGGGCAAGGAACTGGCGTTGGAGCTTATTCGCCGCGCGCTGTCGGAGGTGCCGGCATGAGCGCCCTGCGGGAACGGCTGATGCGCCTGGGGGCCGCGGGAAGGACGGGGGGAGGAGACCTGTCGGCGCGGCCGGAAGAACGGGGGCGCGGGACAGCCGTTGTTGACAAGGCGGGGATCGCCGGGACCGTCCCGGTTCAGGACGCGGCAGGAAGGGAAGACGGCTGGCGGGCGCTCGGCGCCGCCACGGCGCGCAACGATTGGGGCGCTTTCCTTCTTCGCCGCCGGGCGTACCCCTCCGGCCACCGGCACGGCCGTCACCGGCTGGGCGATCTGGAATGGGCGCTGCCGCTCCTCGCCCCGGTCACGGAACGGCAAAACCGCCGCGCTCCGGTTCCGTCCGCCCGTCCCCCCGGCGCGGAAGCGGTCCTTTTTCTCGATCTGGAAACCACGGGGCTCGGCGTCGGGACGGGGAATTTTCCCTTCCTGATCGGCCTTGCCTATATGGAAAGCGGCACCTTCCGCGTGGAGCAATTGTTCATCCGCCATCCCGGAGAAGAGCCGGCGGCGCTTGCGCATCTGCTGGACCGGCTGCGGGACCGGACCCACCTGGCCACCTTTAACGGCCGTGCCTTCGACTGGCCGCTGCTGACGAGCCGGTTCGTCCTGAACGGCTGGCGGCCGACCGGGGACGGCCCCCTTCATCTCGACCTGTTGCCGCCGTCCCGCGCCCTGTGGCGCCACGCGTTGGCGTCGTGCCGGCTGTCGGCCATCGAAGAGCACCGTCTGGGCATCGAGCGCGAAGACGACATTCCGGGAGCGCTCGCCCCGACGTTTTATTTCCGATACCTGGAGGACGGCGATCCCGCGCATGTGGCGGGGGTGCTCGCCCACAACGAACGGGATTTGCTGGCGCTGGCTTCCCTGGCGGTGCACCTGGGGCGGTTGGCCGGGGGAATGGCGGACCCGGGGGAAACGGCGGAATGGACGGCGGCGGAGCTCATGGGCGCCGCCGCCTGGCTGGACGCCCACGGACGTCCGGAGCAGGCCGATCCGCTGTACCGGGAACTCGGCGGAAGGGACGAGCCCGGCATGTTCCGCTGGCTGATGGCGGCGGCGGAACGCTGGAGACGCCTCGGGCGGTTCGACGAAGCGGTGCCGCTCTGGGAAAAGGCCGCGGCGATCGCGGAGCGGTCGGCGGTTCCGGTGCCGGATGCGCACATCCGGCTCGCTGTCTATCACGAACACCGCCGCAAGGACCCGGCCGCGGCGCTGGTTTACGCGGAACGGGCGCTTGCGCTGTCCGCCGCCCTGCCGCCGTCACGCGGCTTTTCCCGCGCCCCGCGGGAAAGGGAGGAAATCCGACGGCGGGTGGAACGGCTCCGCCGCAAACTTGCCGCAAACCGTGACTGATCCCCTTCTCTGAGGTATAATGTTACGGACGAGCGACATCTGGGAAGGGAAGACCACGCATGCCGGAATGGCCCGAGATGGAACATTACCGCAGAAGGCTCGGCGATCTCGTCTGCGGTGTACATATAACGGACGCCGTCGTGCATCAGCCCCGCGCCATCAACGCGGAACCCGAAGAATTCGAACGAGCCCTGCAAAGCCGCCGCATTCTGTTCGTGGAACGACGGGGCAAGTATCTGCTGTTTCATCTGGACGACGGATACCGGCTGGTGCTGTATCTGGCGCAGGGGGGCTATCTTCGCCACGGGCCGGAGAGGGACAAGCTGGACGCCCGTTTTGCGGTCATCATCGGTTTCACGGACGGAAACCGCCTGTTTTTCCGCATTCCCGCTTCCGGTTTTCTGCATTGGATGCCGGCGAAGGCGGCTGCGGAATCGCTGAAGTTCCTCGGGCCGGAACCGTTTGACCCCCGTCTGGACGACAACGCGTTCGCCGCGGCGCTGGCCGGCGGGCGCGGGGTTCTCCGGCTGGCGCTTGCCAACCAGCGCATCATCGCCGGCATCGGGGGCCGCTACGCGGACGAAATTTGCCATCAGGCGGGGATTTCTCCCCTGGCGGTGCCGGCCGATTTGTCCCTCGAAGCGCGGCGCAGCCTGTTCAGGGCCATGCGGCTGGTCCTGCAGGAAGCGGTGGATGCCGGCGGCTGCATGGACAAACCGCTGCACGACGGCGATGACCTGACCGGAGGCTACCGGTCCCGGCTGCGCGTGCACGGTCGGGAAGGGCAGGCGTGTCCCCGCTGCGGCGGCACGATCCGGCGGGAGACGGTCTCGTCCCGCCACGTCTACTTTTGCCCGGACTGCCAGAAATTCGACTGACGGAACGGAGCGCTTGAACATGGCCGGCGTCATGGCGGGCGGTCATCTGAGCATCCGCAAGGGCTACGAATCGGCGGCGAAGACGGCGGCGCGGATGGGGATGGGCGCGTTCCAGTACTTTCCGAAAAACCCCCGCAGCCTGCGCGTGAAGGCTTTCGACCCGCGGGACGCCGCCGCGTGCCGGGCCTTCTGCCGGGAGAAGGGCATCGTGTCCGTGGCGCACGGGCCTTATCCCGTCAATCCCGCCGCGGACCCGGCCGGCGCGGAAGCGTCGGTGCGCTGCGTGCTGAACGATCTGGCCGTCGCCGAAGCCTGTGGCTCCATCGGCGTGGTGGTGCATTTCGGCTCGTGGCGGGGAAGCGATCCCCTGCAGGGATACCGCAACGTCATCGCATGGCTTGACCGCGTGCTGGAAGAGTGGCCGGGACAGGCCAGGCTGCTGCTCGAGAACGAAGCGGGAGACAGGGGCCCGTTCGGCACGACGCCGGAAGAGCTGGCGCAAATCCGCGCGTTGTGCAAAAGGCCCGAGGCGGTGGGCTTCTGTCTGGACATCTGCCACCTTTTCGCCAGCGGGGAGTGGAACGGGAGAAACGGTGACGAGTTCGCCGGACGGGCGCGCGAGTCGGGTTATTTCGCGGCCCTCGCCGCGGTGCACTGCAACGATTCGCCGCATCCGTGCGGTTCCCGGCGGGACCGCCACGCGCCGGCGGGCGAAGGGCGGATCGGCGAAGAAGGGTTCCGCGACCTTCTGCGCCTGCCGGAGATCCGCCGCGCGGCGCTTCTTTTGGAAACCCCCTCCATGGAAGGCCATCCGTACGCGGGGCAGCTGGCCTTTTTGCGGCGCTTGTGCGAGGAGGAAAGCGATTGATCCACGTGTTTCTTGACGATCTGCGTCCCTGTCCGGAGGGCTTCGTCCCGGCGCGCACGGCGGAGGAGTGCGTGACGCTGCTTCTGGAATGCGACGTCGGCGTGCTGTCCCTCGATTATGAGCTGGGGCCGGGAAGCGCAACCGGCATGGCGGTCGTGGAAAGCATGATCGTCCATCGCCGCTTTCCCCGGGAAGTGTACGTGCATTCGTCCAGTCCCATGGGAAGGCGCGGATGCTGAAGGCCCTGCGGGACGCGGCGCCGCCGGATACCGCCATCCACGACGGTCCGGTGCCGGAGACGGTTCGCCGGGCCATCGCCGAAGGAAAGTGGCAGGCCGGTCCATCAACCGCACGACGGGAGGAACGGACATGATCCATCTGCATCAGCTGACGTGGCGCCGCGAAGACCGGCAGATCCTGAAAGGCGTCGACCTTCACATCGGGAAGGGCGAGCGCTGGGTGCTGCTCGGCCGCAACGGCTGCGGAAAAACGACGGTGCTGGAGATGATCTGCGGGTATCTGTTTCCCACGACGGGCAGGGTGGAAGTGCTCGGCCACGTCTACGGCACCGTGGATCTCCGCGAGCTGCGCAAGCGCATCGGCTACATCGGCCCGTCCCTCGTGGAAAAGTTCACCCTCCGCGATCCGGTGTGGGAGATCGTGGCCGGCGGACTTTTCGCCTACTTGCGCATCTACGAAAAGGTGGATGACGAGGTTTACCGGCGCGCGCTGGAGGAGCTGGCCCGCGTGAGGCTTAAAGACAAGGCGCATCAGCCCTTCGGCACGCTTTCCCAGGGGGAGCGGAAGAAGGCGCTGCTCGCCCGGACGATGATGGCGAATCCCGATTTGCTCATCCTGGACGAACCCTGCGCCGGCCTGGACCCCTATGAACGCGAAAAGTTCCTCGAAGCCCTGGGGGAAATGGCGCGAGGCGACCTCACCATTCTGTACGTTACCCACCATGTGGAAGAAATCGTGCCGCTGTTCACCCATGTCGCCCTCATGGCCGACGGATGGATGCTGGCGGCCGGGCCGAAACGGGAAGTGCTGACGCCGGAGGCCCTGGGCGAAACCTACGGGCTTACGGTGTCGATCACCTGGGAGGACGGCCGCCCGTGGATGCGCGTCGGCAAGCCGGTCCGGCAAGGGGCGGGCGGCTGATGGCCGCATTCGTGGGCACGGCCAATCCGGGTTACGCGGCGGCGGCCATGGAAGAGGTGCGCCGGGCGGATCCGAAGGTCCGCATGAAGGGCCTTTCGCCCGACGGAGACGCGTTCCTCATCGAAGCGCCGGACGCGCCGGACGGAGGCGAAGCCGCCTGGATGGCGATGATCCGGAAACGGGAGCCGGTGTTTCTCCGGCATCTGTTTCCCGTCCACGCGGAAGCGGACCTGTTGGCGGGTGAAGAATCCGCGGTCCGTTCCGTCGCCGGCTTTGCGGCGTCCCTCTCCGGCCGCGCTCAGGACCGGAAAATCGCCGTGCAATTCCGCAAAAGCCCGGACAGCCCGCTGTCCCTGCCGGCGGCGCGAGAGGCGGCTTCGGAAGCCCTCGCCGCCGCGGGAGCGGAAATTGTCCCGCGGGACGCGAACTGGATTCTTTCGGGTTTCGCCTCGAAAAACACCCTTTACCTGGGCGTCTCCAGGCCGGAGGACAATCTGTCCGACTGGCCGGGGGGCGCCATGCGTTTTCGCCGGGAGGAAGGCCTCGTCTCCCGGGCGGCGTTCAAGCTGCTGGAAGCGGAGCGCACGTTCCGGCTGCCGCTGGATCGAACCGTCCACGCCCTCGATCTCGGCGCCGCGCCCGGCGGCTGGACGTCGGTGATGCTTCAGCGCGGCGCCCGTGTGACAGCCGTCGACCCGGCGGAGTTGCATCCATCGCTGGCCGGCCATCCCCGCCTGCGCCACATCCGCCGCAACGCCGCCGAGGTGTCGTTTCCGCCCGGATCCTTTGATCTTCTCCTTTGCGACATCAGCCGGGATCCGCTTCGCACCTGCCGCATCGTTTGCTCCCATGCCGATGCGCTGGCCGCGGGCGCGCCGGCCGTGGTGACCGTCAAGCTGACGGACCGGAGGCCCTTCGGACTCATCGCCAAAGTGACGGAAAGCTACGAGGCCCGTTTCGACATCCGGCATGTCAAGCAGCTGTTCCACAACCGGGACGAAGTCACGCTGGTGATGCGGAAAAGGGCGTAAGGTTCCCGGTCTGGCGGCGCGGAACGTTTTTCTTCCCGGGGATTCCGTAAAATGGAAGTTGAGTCATCTCCGGGAACCCGTTACAATGAATATTGGAAAATGTCAAACGAAACCGAGCCGCCGGGAAAGCATCCCGCACCGCCTGAAAGCGCGCTGGGCGCGATTTTCGACGGTGCTTTTTTTGTCCGGCGCGTAACGCGTGCATGAATCCCGCGGCCGCTGGAGGGATGAGCCGCTTGAACCTGGACGGGAGAACGGTGATCGGCGGAAGATACCGGATCGTCGCGCCCTTGGGGCGAGGCGGCATGGGCCGCGTGTTTCTGGCGGAGGATTTGCGCCTCGGCCGCAAGAGGCGCGCGGTCAAGTTCGCCTGGCCCCTTCCCGGGGAGAGCGGCGAATTCGTCCGCGAGGCGCGGATGCTTTGCGAGCTGCGGCATCCGCTGCTTCCGGAGATCGTGGATTATTTTCCGCCGGCAGACGGGCGTCCGGCTTGCATCGTCATGGAATATGTCGAAGGGGAGACCCTTGCGGAACGCTTTGTCCGGTGCGGCCGGCGCCTGCCCTTCCGGCGGGTGCTGAGGTGGCTTGCGCAGCTTGCGGACGTGCTCGCGTATCTGCATGCCCGGCAGCCGCCCGTCGTGTTCCGCGATCTCAAGCCTTCCAATATCGTGATCGACGCGGCGGACCGCGCCGTGCTGGTGGATTTCGGCATCGCCCGCAAGGATCTGCCGGAGAAGCCGTCCGACACGGTGAGCTTCGGCACGCCGGGCTTTGCCGCTCCGGAGCAGCTGCGCGGAGGGCCGTCCGGTCCGAAAGCCGATCTGTACGCATTTGGCGCGCTGGCCTATTATCTTCTTTCCGGCGGAGAGCAGGCCCGTCGAAGGGGAGCCGGCTGGAAGGACCGCCTGCGCGCGGCGGGAGCGCCTGAGCCCTTCGTCGTCCTTCTGGAACGGCTGCTTGCGGATGATCCGGCGGACCGGCCCGCCGGGGCGGAAGAAGTGCGCGCCACTTTGGAGGATCTCGCCGCCGCGTCCGGCGAAGCCCCGCACCCTGACGCGGAACCGCCCGAGTCCGGCGGCCCGCGTATCGTGGCGGTGCTGCCCGCCTATCCGGGCGCCGGAGCGACTTTCGCCGTCTTCAGCCTGTCCGCGGCGCTTTCCCGGCGCGGGTGGACCCATGCCGTCTCCGAATGTCCCGGCGCCTGGCCGGAACATTACGAGCTGCTGCACGGGGCGCGGCGGATGCCCCGGCGCGCCGTCTTCGCCCCGCCGGACGGCCGCGGGCCCGCCGGGCCGGCGTGGCGCAAGGGCTGCGCGGCGTATTTCCCGCTGCCCCCGGACGTCCCGCCGGTCCAAGATCCGCAGCCGGCGTTTTTTCTCTGGCTGCGGCGGCTGGATGTGCCGCTGGTGCTGCTGGACGGTTCGGGCGCGTGCGACGCCCCGGCCCGGGCCGCCAGACTGGCCGAAGCGGCGGACGAACTCGTGATCGTGGCCGACTGCGCGCCGTCGAAATGGAACGAAAGCCGCCGGGACGCGTTGCGGGCCGCAGTCGTCTACGCGCTTGAAAAAGGAATCCCCGTGCACTGGGTGGGCAACCGGGACCAGCCGTTTGACAGCCGCCGGAACTGGCTGGAGCTTTTCCCCGTGCCGCCAGCGGTCCTGTTGCCGCAATTTCCGCCGGCCGATGCGGCGGACGCGGTATGGAAGGGCACGGCCGTGCCGGAGGCTCCTTCGCACGCGGAAGCGATGGAGCGGGCGTGGCGCGTGCTTTTGGACCGGTGGACAGGCCTCTTTCGGCCGAAGGATGCGCCGGGCGCTTTCTCAATGGTACAATAGGGACAGGACAAGAGCCGGCGGCGGATGAGAGGTGAACGAACCATGAGCCTGACGGACGCCAGGGAGAAAGAAAGCATTCTGATCATCGAAGACGAGGAAGGCATCGCCCGCATCCTGCAGCTGGAACTGGACCATGAAGGCTACCGCACCGGGCTTGCCCGGGACGGCCGAACCGGCATCGAGATGGCGCTGTCCGGCGAATGGGACCTGATCCTTCTGGACGTGATGCTGCCGGAGCTCAACGGCATCGAGGTGCTTCGCAGGCTGCGCCAGCACGACCAGCGGGTGCCGGTGATCCTGCTCACCGCCCGCAACACCGTGCCGGACAAGGTGAGCGGCTTCGAGCACGGCGCCAACGATTACGTGACGAAGCCTTTCGCCATGGAAGAGCTTCTGGCGCGGGTGCGCAACCTCCTGCGCATTTTCCGGCAGAAGCGGGAAGGGACGTCCGAGGATACGCTGCGCGTGGCCGATCTCACCATCGAGCTTATCAGCCGCAAGGTGTACCGCAAGGACCATCTGATCGAGCTTACGCCGAGGGAATATGAACTTTTGCTCTACCTGGCCCGGAACAAAAACAAGGAAATGACAAGGGAAGAAATCCTGACGGACGTATGGGGCTACGAGTTCATCGGCGACACGAACGTGGTCGACGTGTACATCCGGTATCTCAGGCAAAAGATGGACAGGGGGTACCGGCACAAGCTGATCCATACCGTCCGCGGCGTCGGCTACATGCTGAAGGAGCCCGACAAATGACGCTCCGCACGCGCTTTACGCTGTTCACGATTTTCTGGTTCATTTTCATCCTGATCTTCTACAACATTTTCGTCTACTTTTTCGTCATCAGGGTGACGACGCGCAGCGAGCTGCAGCTGCTCTCCAGCAAGGTGGAGCTGGTGCGGGACGCCCTGCGCGAAAACGGCGTCGCCGTGAGGGACCCTTCGCTTCTTCGGGACCTGTATGCCGCCAATGAAATGATCCGGGTGGTCGACGCAAACGGCAACGTGATCAACCAGGTGGGGTATGACCAGGAGCTGCTGTCGATCCCGCCTTTCGGTCAGCGTTCGGCTTACTCCGAAGCCACCATGCTGAGCGGCCACCGGGTCATTTTGCGTTCCGCGCCCCTTTACGAAATGGGCCAATATGTCGGCGCCGTGGAAGCGGCCCGGCGGCTGGTTGCCCTGGACAGCTACCTGCAGATTCTGGTGGTGGTGCTTTCCGTCACCACGGCCGGGGCCATCGTGTTCGCCATCTTCGGCACGTACTGGTTCACCAGCCGCCTCACGGGGCCGATCTCGCAGATGGTGCAGACGATGCGGGAAATCGACCGAAGCGGCAAGCTGCGCAAGGTGCAACTGGCGGGCAAGGAAGAATCGGTGGAACTCCGGCAGCTCATTCGCGCGTTCAACCAGATGATCGAACGGCTGGACCGCACGTTCGAACGGCAAAAACAGTTTGTGGCCGACGTGTCCCACGAGCTGAAGACGCCCCTCACCGTCATCGGCAGTTATGCGGACATGCTGAAACGCTGGGGCAGGCATGACGAGAAAATCCGGGACGAGGCGATCGAGGCCCTGGTCCGCGAAACGGAACGCCTGCGCAAGCTGATCCAGTCCATGCTCATGCTGGTGGAATCGGAAGAGGAAGGCTGGCTGCACCCGGGCAAGTTCAATCTGACCGCGCTGGCGCGGGAGATGGGGCAGACCCTCGGCAAGGCGTTCGGACGGGAGATCCGCGTGCGCGCCCCCGATCACGTCTGGATGTACGGCGATCGGGACAAGATCGGCCAGATGATGGTCATCCTGCTGGACAACGCCATCAAATACAGCAAAGAACCGATCGACATCCGCATCCGGAGCGACCGTTCCGGCATCGGGCTGGAAGTGACCGATTACGGCATCGGCATTCCCGAAAGCGAGATTCCGTTTCTTTTTGAACGCTTTTACCGGGTGGACACGGCCCGGCACCGTTCCACGGGGGGCAGCGGCCTCGGGCTGTCCATCGCCAAGCGGATCATCGATCTGCACGAAGGGACGGTGGACGTGTTCAGCAAGCCGGGCAAGGGAACGACGGTGTCCATCCGTTTTCCCCGCAAGGCTTTGCGCCAGCAGGTCCCGGACGCTACGTCCGGCCGCCCGGAAAACCGGATGAATGCCTCCGCGGCCTCCGCGCAGGCCCTGCCCCCGGCGGAAAACAACAGCCCCGCACCGTCGGATGATGCGGGGCCGAAATCCGAAGCCGCGGGACCGAAACCCGCGGCCGGGGAAGCCGCGGCTCCGGAGTCCGGGGTCACAGAACCCGGCGGGCCGTCTTATAGTGACTCTTCCAGTACGACGAATTCAGGTTCGAATACGTGACGCCGGGCTTGCCGTACGTATGGAGAATTTTGCCGTTTCCGGCGTAGACGGCGACGTGTCCGATCTGGTTGCCGGTTCTGGCGGTGGTGAAGAACACGAGGTCGCCTTTTTTCAGGTTGGACTTGGACACGTAAACCCCCTTGGTCGCCTGGGCCTTCGACGTGCGCGGCAATTTGACGCCGTATTTGCCGAAAATGTATTGCGTGAAGCTGGAGCAGTCGAAGGCGTAGGTGACGCCCGACGGAGCGCCGAACTTGTAAGGGGTGCCGAGGAATTTGTGACCGAGGGCGAGGATTTTGTCGGCCTTCGTCGCCGCGGAGGCGGCAGGAGCCTGTCCGATCGCCCACATGCCCGCGAAGGCGACCGTCATCCCGAGCATGAGGGCGATCAGTTTGCGCGAAAACGTCCAGCGAAGTTGCACAAATTGCATGAAATGATTCCGCTCCTTTCGTGGTAGTCGCCTCACTCCTTGCAGGTTGAAGTATAGCACGGCCGCGCTTTCATACTTTTTTCCAACTAAAAAACAATTGCCGATGCGGCAAGAAAAAAAGCGTTTTCTTAAAATCAAATGATAGATTTCTCATTCAATCCCGGCTGCGGATGACGAGCAGAAGCCCTTCGCCCACCGTGATGGTGCCCGAGACCCGTTCCAGTTCGTTGCTGACGCCGAGGGACCAGCCGAGCTTCAGGACGGCGTTTCGCAGCGGATAGCGGAACCCCTCCAGCGTCACCCCGCGCACCTCCGGCGTGAGGGGAAGCAGGGATACATACCTGAAACCGTCTTCGGCGTCGATCCGGACGCGGTCCGCGCACAGGCGGATGTCGTTGTTTTCGTCGGCGACGATGAGCTCGGAACCGGCATCGTGCGCCTGTTTCAGCAGATGGACATTGGCCAGGCTGTGGTCGAAGCGCGAGCCGATGGCCCCCCACAGCACAATGCGTTCAAAACCGCGGCGCAGGGCCTCGCGCACCGCCATCTCGCTGTCCGTCAGATCCTTGGCCACGGGATCGCAGTCGCGGTATTCGGCCGCGGCGGCACGGATCGCTTCTTTCTCTTCTTCGGTGACGGAATCGAAGTCGCCGATGGCCAGGTGGGGCGGGAAGCCCGATTTCAGCAAAAAAAGCGCGCCGCTGTCGACGCCGATGCGGAAATCATCCGGCCGGATCGTCCTCAGCGCCCGCGCGCCCAGGACGCCGCCGGCAAAAATGAGCGCCCTGTGAAACATCGCAACCAGCTTCTTTCGTTTCAAGTGACTGTAGAAGACCGCACCATCGGACCTGCGGCCAAAAACTAGTATAGCACGCTCCGCGCATCCTGCGGAAATTCCCGGGAGTGGGTCGGTTGGGAATCTTCGAGATTCTGGGTTTGGCAGGAACCGTCGCCTTCGCGGTCTCCGGCGCCATTGTGGCGATGGAGGAAGAGTACGATATCCTGGGCGTGTTCGTGCTTGGCATGGCCACCGCCTTCGGCGGCGGGATCGTGCGCAACCTGCTGATCGAAATCGATATGTCGGTATTCTGGAGCCAGGGGCTCTATCTGGGGGCGGCGGCGCTGGCCATCCTGATCGTGTTCCTCCTCCCGCCGCCGTTCATTACGCAATGGATGAGGGCGCTCGTGTTTTTCGACGCCATCGGGCTGGCGGCGTTCGCCGTGCAGGGCGCCATGTACGCGGTGGACAAGGCGTTTCCCGTCACCGCCGTCATGGTGGCGGCCATGCTGACGGGCATCGGCGGCGGGATGATCCGCGACCTTCTGGCCGGGCGCAAGCCTCTCGTGCTGCGGGACGAAATCTACGCCCTGTGGGCCCTTTTGGCCGGGCTCGCCATCGGCCTCCTGAAGCTGCGCGACATGTGGGAACTGCTTGCGGTGTTTGCGCTCGTGGTGCTTTTCAGAATGCTGTCGGTGCACTACAGATGGAGGCTGCCGCGTCGCTCGCTGCGTTCCGGCGGCGCCGGCGGTTCCGGCTCCGGCGGGGAAGGATGAGGCGGATGCATGCGGCCGTCGGCCGGCGATGCAAAGGCTCCGCTTCGGTGGGCGGACGGGAGCTTCGGTTGGCGGGTGAAAGCTTTGGTTGGCGGGCGGGAGCTTCGGTTGGCGGCAGAAATTCCAAAGCGCAGTTGATTGAGGCGTTCCAGGCGTTGCGCGGAATCCGGCACCGTTTGCTTCCACTCACCCACTCGGCTGATGGCCTTTTTGGGCTCGACCAAAAACATTCATAACAGCAGCGACAAAAATGCCATTATTTTGGCCTGAAAACGGGGTTTCAGGCAAAATAACGGCATTTTGTGCGATTAAATTGGAAAAACCTGTGCGAATTCCGGAAAATCGGCTGAAAATAATGTCACGAATGTCGCAAAATGCCCCGAACTGCTTTGAAAACGGAAAAATAATGGCACTTTTGTCGCAATTCGCGGCAGGTTTCCCATTCCGGCATTGTCGGCTGAGGGCAGGGCCGCCGACGCCCGGAGGCGCCGGCGGTTTTTGCATGGCCGGTTGCCGGTGAAACCTTGCCGCTTTCTTTTTCAGCCTCGCCATGCCGGCCGGGAGTGGCCGGTGGATTCGCGCCATTTCGTTTTCCGGCGGCTCTTCGTTCTGTGTCCGAACTTCGGACGGTTCATGCATGCGGGAGTGCTTGGTTGGGAAAAACAAAGGAGGCAGGAGTTACTGTATTATATTATTAAATATACTGTTACAAATACATAGAACATTTCAATATCCGATCAATTTGAAAATAAATAGGTTTTTACCTTGACCAAATGAATATAACAGAAGTATAATGAATATGAAACAGGATCCTTTTTCGTCATTGAAAAGAGGTGAATCCTCATGGGCAAAGCGATCATCGACAGGCCGGCCGCGGGGAGCGTGCTCGCCGGGCCCCATGTCGTGGAAACGAAACCCGTGGAGCCGCTGCGCATTCTCGCGCCGGACGGCAACCTTCTTCGGCCGGACCTCATGCCGCGGCTGGCCGGCGAAGAATTGAAAGAACTGATGCGCCGGATGGTGTTCACCCGGGCTTGGGACGAGCGGGCGGTCAACCTGGGCCGGCAGGGACGGCTCGGTTTCTACGCGCCGGTATCCGGGCAGGAAGCGTCCATGATCGGCAGCGAGTTCGCCCTGAACCGGGACGATTTTATTTGCCCGGGCTACCGCGACATGCCGCAGATCGTCTGGCACGGACTGCCCATGCACCAGGCGTTTCTGTATTCGCGCGGACACCAGCACGGCGGAAGAATCCCGGAGGATGTCCACGTATTGATGCCGCAAATCATCATCGGCGCCCAGCTGCTGCATGCGAACGGCGTCGCCATGGCGTTCAGGCTCAGAAACGAGCGGCGCGTGGTCATTACCTATACGGGCGACGGCGGCTCTTCGGAAGGGGACTTCTATGAGGCGCTGAATTTTGCCGGCGTGTTCCGTTTGCCCGTGATCTTCTTCGTGCAAAACAACGGTTACGCCATCACGACGCCGTTCACCCGGCAGACGGCGGCCTTGTCCATCGCGCACAAGGCGATTGCGGCGGGAATTCGCGGCGTGCGGGTGGACGGCATGGACGTGCTGGCGGTCTACGCGGCGACGAAGGAAGCGGCGGAACTGGCGCGCGGCGGGGACGGGCCGACGCTCATCGAGGCGGTCACCTACCGGTACCGTCCGCATTCGATGGCCGACGATCCCTCGAAGTACCGGACCAAAAGCGAAGAGGAAGAATGGAACCGGCTCGATCCGCTGGTCCGTTTCGGACGGTTCCTGGAAGCGAAAGGGCTTTGGTCGGAAGAGGAAACGGCAAACGTCCGCGAGGAAGCCAAACGGACGGTGAACGAGGAAATCCGGAAAGCCGAGCAGACGGAGAAAATGACCGTGCCGGGCCTGATCGATTCGATGTTCGAGCGGACGCCGCCGCATCTGGAAGAACAGAAAGCGGAATTTGTGTGACGGATTGGCCGCGGGGTTGGAGGAGGGATACGGCATGGCGCAAATGAACATGAAGGAAGCGATCCGCGACGCGCTTCGCACCGAGCTGGCGCGGGACCCGAACGTGCTCGTGTTCGGGGAGGACGTCGGCAAGGCCGGCGGCGTGTTTCGCGTGACGGAAGGGTTGCAGGCGGAATTCGGCGAACACCGGGTGTTCGACACGCCGCTGGCGGAATCGGCCATCGCCGGACTGGCGGTCGGTCTCGGAACCCAGGGTTTTCGGCCGGTCGCGGAAATCCAGTTTGTCGGGTTCATTTTCGAGGCGGCGGACCAGATGTTCGTGCAGGCGGCGCGGATGCGCTACCGTTCCGGCGGGCGGTACCACGCGCCCATCGTGTTCCGCACGCCGTTCGGCGGGGGCGTGAGGGCGGCGGAGCTGCACACCGATTCGCTGGAGGGCCTGGCGATGCAGACGCCGGGCATGAAGGTGGTCATCCCGTCCAATCCCTTCGATGCCAAGGGGCTGCTCATCTCGGCCATCCGCGACAACGACCCGGTCTTTTTCCTGGAACATCTGAACCTGTACCACGCCTACCGGGAAGAGGTGCCGGAAGGCGAATACACGGTGCCTCTCGGACAGGCCAGCATTGTGCGCGAGGGCAAGGACGTCACCATCGTGGCGTATGGTCTTATGGTGCATACATCCTTGAAGGCGGCGGAAGCGCTGGAGAAGGAAGGGGTGTCCGCGGAGGTGATCGACCTGCGGACCCTCATGCCGCCGGACATCGATACCATCGTCCGTTCCGTGCAAAAAACCGGCCGCGCGGTTGTGGTTCAGGAAGCGCAGCGGACGGCCGGCGCCGCGGCGGAGATCATCGCGCAGATCAACGAGAAGGCGATCCTGCATCTGGAGGCGCCGGTGCTGCGCTGCGCGGGTCCGGACACTGCGTATCCCTTCGCGCAGATCGAGGACGAGTGGCTGCCCACGCCGTCCCGCGTGGCGGCTACCGTCCGCAAGGTTTTGGAATTTTGAGGCGGGGTGGTGGACCGCGGCATGGCCAGATATGAATACCGTTTTCCGGAGCTGGGCGAAGGGCTGCACGAAGGGGAAATCGTAAAGATTCATATTGCCCCGGGCCAGACGGTGACCGACGACGACATCCTGATGGAAGTGCAGAACGACAAGGCCGTCATGGAAGTGCCCTGCCCGGTGAACGGCAAGGTGCTGGAAGTAACGGCAAGGGAAGGCCAGACGATGCGCGTCGGGGAACTGGTGGCGGTGTTCGAGGCGGAAGAAGAAATTCCCGGGCAGCCGGATGCGGCCGGGACCGGGGAAGCGGAGGCCGGACGGGAGCCGGGGGACGAAGCGGCCCGGGACGACGCGTACGGCGTGCGCGCTCCGGCGGGCGGCGAAATAGGCGAAATTCAAGACGGCGCCGCCGCGTCGCGAACCGCCGGCCGGGAAGACGCGGACCGACCGGACATGCTCATCCTGGCGACGCCGGGCGTACGCCGGCTGGCCCGCGAAATGGGCGTCGATATCCGACGCGTGCGCGGCACCGGCAAGAACGGCCGGATCACCCGGGAAGACGTGCTGGCGGCCGCCGCAGGCGGAACGGGCGGGTCCCCGGAAGGGCCGTCCGGATTGCCGGCGGCGGCAGGGGCGGCACCGGCCGGGAAGCCGGCGGAAGCGGCCGCGCCCGATCCGGCCGTTCTGAAGGGTCCGGTGCCCGGGCCTGCTCCGTTGACCGACGACCCGGCCGAATCGCGCATCCCGTTCAAGGGCATCCGCAAGGCCATCGCCTCCGCCATGGTGAAGTCCGCCTTCACGGCGCCGCATGTGACACTGATGGACGAGGCCGACGTTTCGGCCCTGGTGGCCCTGCGGGAACGGGCGAAACCCATCGCCGAGCAGAAGGGCGTGAAGCTCACGTACCTGCCGTTCATCGTCAAGGCGCTGGTGGCGGCCTGCCGCGAGTTTCCCGTGATGAACGCCTCCCTCGACGAAGCGGCGGGGGAAATCGTCCTGAAAAAACACTGCCACGTCGGCATCGCCACCGATACGGACCAGGGCTTGCTGGTGCCGGTCGTCTTCCACGCCGACCGCAAGAATATCTGGACCATCGCCGGCGAGATCCGGGACCTGGCCGCCCGGGCGCGGGAAGGAAAGCTCGCCCCGCATGAAATGCGCGGCAGCACCATCACGATCACCAACATCGGCTCGGCGGGCGGGCTCTTTTTCACCCCCGTCATCAACCCGCCGGAAGCGGCCATCCTCGGCACCGGACGCATCACGGAAAGACCGGTGGTCAAAAACGGCGAAATCGCCGTCGCGCCTATGATGGCCCTTTCCTTGAGCTTCGACCACCGGCTGGTCGACGGCGCAACGGCGCAAGGATTCCTGAACCGCATCAAACAGCTGCTCGCGGATCCGGAGCTGCTGCTGTTGGAGGTGTGACCCATGGTCGTGGGCGACGCGTCCCTCGAAATCGACGTTCTCGTCATCGGCGGCGGGCCGGGCGGATACGTGGCGGCCATTCGCGCCGCGCAGCTGGGCCGGCGGGTGATCATCGCCGACAAGGGCAAGTGGGGCGGCGTCTGCCTCAACGTCGGCTGCATCCCGTCAAAGGCCCTCATCCAGGCGGCGCACCAGTATGAAGCGGTGCGAAACGCGGATCGGTTCGGAATCCTCGCGGACAACGTCCGGGTGGATTTCGCGAAGGTGCAGGCATACAAGGAATCGGTGGTCGGACGGATGAGCCGGGGCGTGGAGGCGCTGCTCAAGGCGAACGGCGTGCAACTGTTTCAGGGCGAGGCCATGTTCATCAGCGACCGGGAAGCGCGCCTGTTCAACGATCGGGAGGCCCCCCGTTACCGCTTTGAACACTGCATCATCGCCACGGGGTCGCGGCCCGTGGAGCTCAAGGGATTTCCCTTCGGCGGGCGGATTCTTTCCTCGACCGAAGCGCTCGCCTTGCGGGAAGTGCCGGAACGCCTCGCCGTGATCGGCGGCGGCTACATCGGCGTCGAACTGGGGCAAATGTACGCGAAATTTGGCGCAAAGGTGACCGTATTGGAAGCCGCCGACTCGATCCTGCCCGGATTTGACCCGGATCTCACCCGCCTTGCCGCGAAACGGTTGGCCGGGTCCGGCGCGCAAATCGTCACCAAGGCCAGGGCGCTGGACGCCGAACAGAACGAACGGGAAGTGACGGTCACCTACGAGGCGGACGGCAAGACGCAGAGGGTGACGGCGGACTACCTGCTCGTCACCGTCGGGCGCCGGCCAAACACCGACGGGGATTTCGGGCTGGAACTCGCCGGCGTCAGCGTCAACGATCGGGGTCTCATCGAAGTGGACGGGCAATGCCGCACGAGCAATCCGCGCATTTTCGCCGTCGGCGACGTGGTGCCGGGCCCGGCCCTGGCTCACAAGGCGTCCTATGAGGGGAAAGTTGCGGCGGAAGCCATCGCCGGTCTGCCGGCGAAAATCGATTACAAATGCATCCCCGCCGTCGTGTTCGCCGATCCGGAATGCGCCAGCGTCGGCTATACGGAACGGGAAGCGCAAGAAAAGGGCTTTGACCCCGTCGCGGTCCGGTTTCCGTTCGCCGCAAACGGAAGGGCCGTCACGCTTGGCGATACGGAAGGGTTCGTCAAGATCGTCGCGGACCGGAAAACGGGGCTCTTGCTGGGCGCGCATATCGCGGGGGCGGAAGCGTCCGATCTCATTTCCGAATTCGCCCTGGCGATCGAGATGGGGGCAACGGCGGAAGATCTCGCGCTCACCATCCATCCGCACCCGACGCTGGGGGAAATGGCGATGGACGCCGCGGAGCTTGTCCTCGGCCGGCCGATCCATGTGCCTCCCGCGAAGGCGTAACGGAAAAACATCGGACCGTGAAACCTCCCGCGCCGCAAGGCGCGGGAGGCTTTTTTTCCAACAAGGGCCAAACCATGTTACAATACAAGGGACGGCTTGTCTCCGACTATGCGAAAAAGGGTGTTGCTTCTTGCGCCAGTACCTGGATCTTTTGCGGGACGTTCTGGAAAACGGGGTCCCCAAACCGGACCGGACGGGCACGGGAACGATCTCGGTGTTCGGCCGGCAGATGCGCTTCGACCTTTCCAAAGGCTTTCCGCTGGTCACCACGAAGCGGATCCACATCCGGTCGGTGGTGCATGAACTGCTCTGGTTTTTGCGGGGGGACACCAATATCCGCTACCTGCACGAGAACGGCGTGACGATCTGGGACGAGTGGGCCGACGAGAACGGCGACCTCGGGCCGGTGTACGGGGCGCAGTGGCGCGCCTGGACGGCGCCGGACGGGCGCAGGATCGACCAGATCGCGCAGGTGGTGGAATCCATTCGGAAAAATCCGGATTCCCGCCGCCATATCGTCAGCGCCTGGAACGTGGCGGACATCGACAGAATGAAGCTGCCGCCGTGCCATCTGTTGTTCCAGTTCTACGTGTCGGGCGGAAAACTGTCCTGCATGCTGACGATGCGTTCCGTGGACACGTTCCTCGGTCTTCCCTTCAACATCGCCGAATACGCGCTTCTGACGCATATGGTCGCGCAGCAGTGCGATCTGGAACCCGGCGAGTTCATCTGGTCGGGGGGAGACGTCCACATCTATCTCAACCATCTCGAACAGGTGAAACTCCAGCTCACCCGGGAGCCGTACCCGCTGCCGCAGCTGGTCATCAAGCGGAAGCCGCCTTCCATTTTCGATTATGTCTATGAAGATTTCGAATTTGCGGGCTATCAGCATCATCCGGCCATCAAGGCGCCGGTCGCCGTGTGAGCGGCTTCCGGCGGACACAGGTCCGATCCCGGCCCGAAAAGGAGCAAAAGGGAGGTAAACCGTGCCCGTCACCCTGATCGCCGCCGTGGCGCGCAACGGCGTGATCGGTGCCGACAACCGGCTGCCGTGGCGGCTTCCCGCCGATCTGGCCTATTTCAAACAGCAAACCATGGGCAAAACGGTGCTGATGGGCGCCGCCACCTGGCGTTCGATCGGGCGGCCGCTGCCCGGAAGGCGAAACGTGGTGCTTTCGCGGAGCATGGAAAGGGCGCCGGAGGGATGCGAGCTCGTCCGTTCCGTCGAGGACGCCCTGCGCCTTTATGGAGACGGGGAGCTCATGGTCATCGGGGGCGCGGAGATCTACCGTTCTTTCCTGCCATATGCGGATCGCATGCTGATCACCGAAATCGACGCCGAATTCGAAGGGGATGCCCGTTTTCCGGATTTTGACCGAAACGAATGGAAACTGGCGTCGCGGACGCCCGGGGTGACGGACGAAAAAAATCCGTTTCCCCACGCGTTCTGCGTCTATGAACGGATTCGCCGTTGACGGATTCGCTTTTTTTCGGATTCGCCAGGCAATCGGGAGGGAGAACCGCTTGAACGGCCCGACCCTGCTGTCCGGAAGCGAAATCGGTCTCATCCGCCGTTATGTGGCAACCAAATACGCCCATCTTCCCGCTGCGCGCCGCGCCGACATCGTGGCCGACGCCATCCGCCGCGCGGTGTTCCGGCGGCTGCCGGCCTTGCCGCACGCCTGGCGTCTCGAGCTGGCGGAAGAGCTGATCCGCCGCTGCCTGGTCCTGGAGCGGCGCGACATCCGCCGGGAAGACGTGCTGGCCGTGTGCGCCGGGCGCAAATGGGACGAACGACTGATCCGCGAAGCCGTCACGGCCTGGGCGCAGTGGGAAGCGCCCGAAGACGCGGCCGCCGGAACCCCCGCGGGGGTTATGGCCCCCGGATCCGGGGAGTCCGCGCGGAAGCCGGCGTCGCTTGCGGCGGAAGTCCGGGGTGAACCGGCACAGGCGACAGCGCCGGAGGAAAAGGGCGTGTCGCATCCGCCATCCGTTTTTTCGGTAGCCGGGAGCGTTCCGTTGCTGCCGTCCGCGTCGGAAATCCTGAACGCTTCCCCGCCGTCCGTGTCGGAAAGCCGGGAGGCCCAGGCGCCGCCGGCCGCCGTGGAGCCGGCGCCAATCCTGCCGACTGCTGTTCCGACCTTGGCCATGCAGACCTCGGCATCGGCGGTGCCGGCAGCGGACCGGAACAGGGCGGAGGAACCCTTGGCCGGAAATGGAACGACAGGCAGCCAAACGGTGTCGTTCCTGCCCCGGATCCTTTGCCGGTTGCGTTCTCCGGGCCGGAGACCGGTTCCGGCCGCCTTGGTCTTTGCAGGGACGGGCGCCGCGGCCGTTTCGGCGGCAGAGAGGCCGGCGTCGAGTCCGTCTCCCGTCGCCTGGGCGGCCGCCGCCTTCCTGCTGACGGCCGGAATCTGGTTCGCCTTGCCAAAGTCCGCCCACGAGGAACCGGCGGTCCCGGCCGAGCCTCAACCGCGCGCGGCCGCGGAAAAAACCGTGCCGGAAGCCGTCCCGGCGCCGGCGGACGAACCGGGCATGCCTCCGGAATTCCGTTACGCCGAATTTGACCGGGAAGCGGTCAAAACCTATCTTCGTTCCCGTGATTCGCTCCTTGCGGAAGAGCCGTATTTCGGCGCGATCGTGGAAAGCGGGAGGGAGCACGACGTGCATCCGCTCCTCTTGTTCGCCATCGCCGGCCAGGAACAGGGATTCGTGCCGAAAACGCACAAATACGCGGAGCAAATTGCCAACAATCCGTTCAATGTCTATGAAAGTTGGGAAAAATACAACACGGATATCCGCGACTCCGCCGACATCGCCGCGCGCACCGTCGCCAATCTGGCCGGCCGGCGGCCGGCGGGGTACGACCCTTTTCTCTGGCTCAATACCCGGTACGCCGAAGATCCGGCTTGGGCGGACGGGGTGCGCTGGTTTTTCGACAAGCTCGTTTCCGTCTCGAAGGGAGAGAACCTGCCGGCTTCATCCGCCGTTTCGCCTTCGTCGTCATGAAAAAATTCCAGGGAATTCATCGTCCGTCATCCGGCCAAAACCTCTTCATCCCGAAAAACCGAAGGTGAAGCGATGCCGATGGACAACGCAACTTCCGCCAAACCGGCCGCCGCGGCGAAGCGCAGGGCGGGGCTGATCCTCGTTTTGCCGGCCGTCCTGGCGCTTTACACGGCGGTCAACTATTATGTGGGCTGGCACGGCGAGCTCATGCTCCGGGCGCTGGACGCATCCCGATTTGCCGGGATCTATTGGACGCTGTTCGCCCTGGCGGCTTTCGGCCTGCTCCTCGGAAGGCTGCCGGGCCTGCCCGGCGCCGCGAAGCGCCTGCTCAAGGTGGCCGGATACTGCCATTTCGGCGTGCTGCAATACGCGCTGCTGCTTCTGCCCCTGGCCGATCTGGCCTATCTCGCGGCAAAACCGTCATCCGCGGAGCCGGAATCCGTCCGCCGCCTCGTTCTCCTCCTGGGCGGCGCGGTGCTGGCGCTGATGGCGGCCGTGTTCGCGCGGGGCTTCCGGAATGCCCGGTCGCCGGTCGTGCGCGCCCATGATCTGGAAATCCCGAAACCGGCGGGCCGCATCCGGCGGTTGCACATCGCCGTCGTTTCGGACCTGCATCTGGGCCACCTCGTCGGCAACCGGCACCTGGACCGCCTCCTGCGGGAAATGAACCGGCTGCGGCCGGATCTCATCCTCCTGGCGGGAGATGTCATCGACGACGACATCGAGCCCTACATCCGCAACCGGATGGGCGAACGGTTGAAGCGGCTGCGGGCGCCGCTTGGCGTTTACGCCGTGCTGGGCAACCACGAATACTACAGCGGAAAAATCGAGGCGTTCGTCCGGGAAATGGCGGATGCGGGCATCACCGTTCTGCGGGACGAGGCGAAGCTGGTGGGCGGAGCGTTCTACGTCGTCGGGCGCAAGGACAGGACCGCGGAATCCGCCGACCCGGAAGGCCGCAAACCCGTCGCTTCGCTGGTCGCGCCGCTGGATGCGGCAAAGCCGATCCTGGTCATGGACCATCAGCCGACGTCGTACGGCGAAGCGGAAGCGGCCGGAGCCGACCTCATGATTTCCGGCCATACGCACCGCGGGCAGATGGCCCCCAACCACTGGATCACACGCCGCCTCTTCGAACTGGACTGGGGCTACAAGCGGAAGGGAAACATGCACGCCGTCGTCTCCAGCGGCTTCGGCACCTGGGGCCCTCCGCTCCGCCTCATGAGCCGTTCGGAAATCGTGCTGCTTCGCGTCCGCTTTGCGGAACCGTCGGAGGCGGGGGCGGAACATGCGCTTCAAACGGAACCGTCGGAGGCGGGGGCGGAACGCGCGGTTCAACCGGAAGCCGCAGGCCGGGCGGAACCGTCCGCTCCGGAGAGCGCCCCGGACCCGCAGGCCCCGGAACGCGGCCCGGCCCTATAACACGCCTGATCGAAATAAAATTGCGAGATATCTCCAGCCTGAAGGAGAAAAAAGCCAACCAGTCCGGGAAAATTTGCCGCTATTCCGATTTTCCGCCCGTTGAAAATCAACGGGCGTTTTCATTATCATGAAAATAGCACTCTTGTCATGAGAGTGCTAACATTGTCGATGCAGGAGGAGTTGGCAGGAACCCGGCCACAAGAGGATAGCAAGCGAAAGTATCCGGATTCCCGAATTCCTTTTCATATCTCCGCGAAGAAGACACGACAGATGCCTTGTCTGCCAGGTGGGGGAAGTTTCCGACGCCCGATCCTGAGGGGAATCTGTACTGACGTCTTCTTTTTTCGTTCCGCAGCGCTTGCGAGGAATGGCCGGGAAATATGGAAAGGAGGAGGTATCCTTGAAGGCTTTGTTGCTTGCAGGCGGGCTGGGCACCCGGATGCGCCCGCTGACGGAATCCATGCCCAAGCCGATGGCACCGGTCGGAAACCGACCCTGGCTGGAACAGCTCGTGTTGCATCTGAAGTCGCAAGGCATCCGGGAATTCGTGATGGCGGTCAAATATTTCCCGGACCGCATCCAGAAGCATTTCGGCGACGGCAGCCGCTTCGGGGTGCGGATCCGGTACGCGGTCGAGCCGATCCTGTTGGGCACCGCGGGGGCGATCAAGAACGCCGAACCGCTGCTCGGCGACCGTTTCCTGGTGCTTAACGCGGATATCATCCAGAACGCGCCAATCGAGCCTTTGCTCAGGTTCCATGAAGCGCACGGCGGCGCGGCGACCATCGGACTCGTGGCGGTGGACGATCCCACTTCCTACGGGGTGGTGGAACTGGACGCAAGCGGCCGGATCCTCCGTTTCGTGGAAAAGCCTGCAAAGCACGAAGCGCCGTCCAACCTCGTCAACGCCGGCATCTACATCCTCGAGAAAGAAGTGCTTCGCCATATTCCTTCCGGAAGGGAAGTGTCGATCGAACGGGAGACGTTCCCGCTGCTCATCGCCAGCGGCGCGGGAGTCTACGGGAAAGCCATCGAAGGCTATTGGATGGACATGGGCACGCGCGACCGGTACCGGAAAGTGCATTGGGATCTTCTGGACCGCACATTCCGTTTGCCGCTGCAGGGAAAGGAGTGGAAGAAGGGCGTATGGGTCGGCGAGCATACCGTCGTCTCCTCAGACGTCTCGCTCGTGCCGCCGGTGCTCATTGGCGACCGTGTCCGAATCGGTGAAGGAAGCGTCATCGGCCCCTACGCTGTCATCGGAGACGGTTGCGAAATCGGGCGGGGCGTGCGCGTCACCGAAACGATCATGTGGAACGATTGCCGCGTCAGCGACGACGCGTATCTGAAAGGCTGCATTTTCGGCGCCGGTCTGCAGATCGGGCCGCGCCACTTCCTGTACGACGCGGTGGTCAGCCGCGGCGCGGAGGTGAGGCCAGAATGACCCGCATCGCCTACATTGCGACTTATCCGCCCAAAAAGTGCGGCATCGCCACCTACACCCAACACTTGAGGCAAAGCGTCAAAGCGGCAAGGCAATGGAAATTCACCGATACCGTATACGCCTTGACCGACGGCAACGAAAACTATGCGGATGCTTCCGTCCATCCGCTGCCCCGCAACGACCGCCAGGCGTACCGGAAAGCCGCGCAGCGGATCAATGCCGGCGATGCCGACGTGGTTTCGCTGCAGCACGAATTCGGCATTTTCGGCGGCGCGAAAGCCGGCGATTACGTGCTGGAACTCTTGAGCCGGCTTGACAAGCCGGTGGTCACGACGTTTCACACCGTGTTCGAGAAACCGCCTGAACCCTATTTTTCCGTTCAGCGGGAAATCGCATCTTTAAGCGACAGGATCGTCGTGATGAACCGGAAAGCGATCCCCCTTCTCATCCGGGCTTTTCATATTCCGGAGGAAAAAATCGTCTTCATCCCCCACGGTTCTCCGATCCCCGTGCCCCAGAAACGCGCGGAACTGAGAGAAGCCTTCGGCTGGCGGGACCGCAAAGTGATCATGACCTTCGGCCTGCTCAGCCGGGGGAAGGGGCTGGAACTCATTATCCGCGCGCTGCCGGACGTGATCCGGAAAGTGCCGAACGCGCTGTACGCCATTCTCGGCCAGACCCATCCGGAAGTGCGCAAGCGGGAAGGCGAATCGTACCGCGAAGAACTCATGGCCTATGTCCGCGAGCTCGGCCTGGAAAACCATGTGGCCATGATCGACCGCTATGTGGACGAAAAGGAACTCGTCCATTACCTGACCGCCTGCGATCTCTACGTGACGCCGTATCCGGGCATGCAGCAGATCACCAGCGGAACCCTCGCCTACGCCGTCGGCCTCGGCCGTCCGGTGCTCACCACGCCGTACAGCCACGCGCAGGATCTGCTCGGCGAATGGCGGGAAGAATTGCTGCTTCCTTACGGGGACACGAAGGCCTGGGCGGAGCGCATCGCCGGCATGCTGTCCGATCCGAATCGGATGCGGCTTTGGGAGGAACGCATGCGGACGATCGGCGCACAACTGCATTGGCCGCGGGTCGGGGCCGTCCATGCGAAGCTGTTCTTTGAAACGGCGCGGCAAATCCGGTACGAACCCCGCGCGAAGGCGGCGGGCCAAGCCTTTTCGAAAAAGGAAGTGTGACCCATGGCGTTGAACGTTTCCACGACGGCGCGCGGCGTATCGTTCCGCCACCTCGAACGGATGACGGACGACACCGGGCTTTTGGAGCACGCCATGGGATGCATTCCCCGCCGGGAGGAAGGCTACACGACGGACGACAACGCCCGGGCCCTCTGGGCCTGTCTCGAATGGCTGGATCTGCTCCCGACGGAGGATTCGGCGCGGCGGGAGACGCTGACGCGTCTGGCGGACACTTACCTGTCCTTTTTGCTGTGGGCGGCAAGGAAAGACGGCACGTTTCACAACAATTTTACTTACGGCAGGCAGCCCGAAGGGGAAGAGCCTTCCGAAGATTGCCACGGCCGCGTGCTGTGGACGCTCGTCCTGGCCGCGGAGCGGTGGCCGGACCATCAACGCGGGGTGGTGGCGGAGACGCTGCTGGCCGCGGCGCTGCCCCATGCGGCGGCAATGAGGTATCCGCGCGGCCAGTCTCACGCCCTGTTGGCCTTGTGCCGGCTGCTGGAGACGGCGAAGCGGCGGGAAACGGCGGCGGGAAGCGGCGTCTTCGGGGTCAGGGACGCGGATTTTCCGACCGAAGAACGGCTTGAAGAATGGGCACGCCTGCTGGAGGAGCGCCTGATCCGGGCGTACCGCCGGCATGCCGGCGAGCACTGGCACTGGCCGGAAGAAAAGATGACCTATGCCAACGGCATCCTGCCGGCGGCCCTTCTGGCGGCCTATCTTCGCTTTGGCCGCCGGGAAACGGGCGAAATCGCCCGGCGGACGCTGGATTTCCTCATCGAAAAAATGTCCGCGCCGGAAGGCGGAATCCGCCCGATCGGCAACAGGGGCTGGTGCACCCGGGAACATTGCGCCCGCTGGGACCAGCAGCCCCTTGAAGCGCTGAAGCTGGCTTTGGCTTGCCGATACGGGTGGCTCGCGTTCAGGGACTCCCGATACGCGGAGACCGCCCGGGCTTGCCGGGCCTGGTTCCACGGCCTCAACGACGCGGGCGTGCCGCTCGTGGACGGAGACGGCGGCTGCTGCGACGGAATCAATGCGGATGGCCCCAACTTCAATCGCGGGGCCGAATCGACGCTGTCGTATCTGCTCACGGAGGCGATCTGCCTGCGCCTGGAGCGCGAATCCGCCGCCGCGGGCGAGGAGGAACCCGCCGCCCTGGGACGCGCTCCCGATTGACAGAGGGCGGGCGGCTTTGTTACGATGACAAAAAACCGACGCCTTCTCCGTGGAGGGCATTCCGGATGGATTCTGGCATACAACCCGGCATACGCATACGAATGCATAACCGCAAGCAAGCTGCCCGCGGCGGGCCGGTTCGCTGTGGAAAGGCGGACCCCTGCCGTCCGGCAGCTTTTTTTCATGACGGCTCAGGGCACACGGAAAGGGGAGGATGGAGCGTTTGAAACCCTTCCATCTCGCACCCGAGGAGGAACCCCGGTTCCACAACACAACCCAGACGAACATGACGCCCGAGGACGTGAAGCGGCACGTCCTGCGGTTCATGGCCCAGGACCCGCGGGCGGCCTACCATTTTATCATCGGCACCGACAGCCATGTGCACCGGGGATACACGAAATTCGTCACGGGCATCGTGATTCACCGGCTGGGCAAGAGCGCCTGGGCGTGCTACCGCCAGGCGGTCGTGCCGCGGGAAGTCCGGTCGATCCGCGAGAAGCTGGCCCTGGAGACGTCCTTTTCGCAGCAGGTGGCCGCCATTTTCGACGAGGACACGGTCCGCGGCATGGAAGAGCTGCTTCTGCCTTACGTCTATCAGGGCGCCATGCTGGACATGTTCATCGACATCGACGCCGGCACGGAGCCGATCATCAACAAAACCTCCCTGTACGTGCAGGAAATGGTGAAAAGAGTGGAGGCGATGGGGCATTACCTGGCCCGCGTGAAACCGGAAGCCTGCGTCGCTTCCGCCTACGCCAACCGCTACACGAAACGAGCCGTGCGGCGCGTCATGTAGCGTTCCCGGTAACGGACGTTTTTACGGTGCCGGTTCATTCCGCTTTCGGAGCCTTATCAGCAGAAGAAGGGAAAAGAACGAGCAGACGACGGCCAGCAGCGCGATGACCGCGTAGCCCGTCCGCAGGCCGAACCTTTCCATGACGGAGCCGATGATCACGTTGCCGGCCACGCCTCCGATTCCCAGGAGCGTCACGGTAAAGGTCATGGCGGTGTCCAGCCCCCTTGCATACCGCTTCGCCAAAATGGCCATCACGGTCGGGTAGATCGGAGCAATGCCCAGACCGGCCAAGGCGAACAGAATCGCCGCCGGCTCCCCGAGGAGAACCGCCGCGAGGCCGCAGCCGCCTCCAAAAGCGGAGAGCAGCATGACGGACCGGATGTATCCGACGCGGTCGGTGACGGGTCCGAGGAGGAGCCTCGCCAGCATGAAAAAGAGGAAAAACAGCGAGAGCATGCCCGAAGCCCGTTCGGTATCCCACCGGTACACGCTTTCCAGATAGTACACCAGCCAGCTGCCCACGGCCAGCTCCGATACGACGCCGAAGGTAAGCATGGCCACGATCAGCCAGGCGGCCGGATCGGCGGCGATCGCCTTGAGCGAAACGCGGTTGCCTGCGTCGGTTCCGTCGTCGGGATCCCTGCCCAGGAGCGCGGGCACGATCGGCAATAGCGACAGCGAAAGCAACAGCGGAAACATCCCGCGCCAGCCGAGTTCGCCGGCGCTTCCGATTTCCCAGGCCATCGCGCCGGCCGCGGCCACCGGCGCCACCGTGGAGCCGAGTCCGTAGAAAAAATGCGACAAATTCATCATCGCGCCGATGTTTTTCGTGAAAATGCGCGCCGCGATGATCCCCAGGCCGATTTCCAGCATGCCGTTTCCAATAAACAGAAGAAAAAAGGACGCGGCAAGGAAAGCGAAGTTTCCGGCAAGGCCGATCAGCCATCCGGACAGGCCCATCGCCAGAAACGCCGCGACCACGGTCGGCCGGATGCCGATCCTGCGGGCCAGAAAAGCCGTAAACGAACAGGCCAGCAAATATCCCAGGGAATTGACGGCCCACAGAAAGCCGATCTGCGATTCGCCCAGCCCAAACTCCGTCCGGATGGGGAGGACCGCGGGGCCTCTTATGTTTTCGGACAGCCCGAAGACGAAAAATCCTCCGAATACGACGAGCAGCAAATAAAAAAAGGTATTTTTGCGTCCGGTTTGTGTGGTGTTCAAATCCGATGCGCCTCCGCGGGACGACGTGAAATGAAGAATAGAAGTTCCTTTAGATTTTAACGCACGGATCGGATCTGAAAAATACATGAATCTGGCTTATGGACGCCGCGGATTTTTTAGATGACGTTTTTCACCTATTACTTTTTCACAAAATCCGTATTTTGTACATATGTAAGTGCGGTGGTTTGCAGGAGATCATGTCCTCCAAGTCTCTGGTCACGGTTCCCGTGCCGTTCCTTTGCTCTTTCTTTTGAATCAAATCGGTCACATCGTTTGCGTGTTGCTTCAAACTCCATATATAAAACGTATCAACCAAATCGGTTGCGCATGTTCGCATGCGGCTGTCGTCCTGCGGCTTT
This sequence comes from Paenibacillaceae bacterium ZCTH02-B3, assembly GCA_002159065.1. Classification (GTDB taxonomy): domain Bacteria; phylum Bacillota; class Bacilli; order Paenibacillales; family Paenibacillaceae; genus ZCTH02-B3. Next base: position 64,491 of record LZRV01000066.1, read on the forward strand.
ATCCGGATACCAGGCAGATTTAAAACTTGATGCATACATTTGCGCCGGTTGTCCGTACAACTTGTCGAAACGTTCGGCCAGACCGGACTTGACGCGCTTCATTTCCCCTTCTTCCATTTGATTAAAAATATACGTACATCTTTTTGATCCTTTGCCAATGGTATACAATGAAATGGGCGTTAATCCATCCATATTCAGGAAAGGAGTGCGCGGCGCATGAATCCGTTTCGCTTCGAGAATCCCGCGGCGCTTTATTACGGCTCGGGACAGATTGAAGCCCACCTGGCGGACGAAGTGCTCAAATACGGCAAGAACGTCCTCCTCGTTTACGGCGGGGGCAGCATCAAGCGTTTCGGCCTTTACGAGAAGGTGACCGGCATCCTCCGCGGCGCCGGATGCAACGTGTTCGAACTGTCCGGCATCGAACCCAATCCGCGCTTGTCTTCCGTCTATAAGGGCATTTAAATTTGCATGACGCAAGGCATCGACCTCGTGCTGGCCGTCGGCGGCGGCTCCGTGCTGGACGCCTCGAAGGCGATCGCCGCCGGCGCGAAATACGACGGAGACGTCTGGGATTTCTACATCCGGAAAGCCGAACCCCGCGACGCCCTTCCGCTGGGCACCATTCTGACCCTGGCCGCGACCGGTTCGGAGATGAACGGCAACAGCGTCATCACCAAGTGGGAGACCAATGACAAACTTTCCATGGGCTCCATCCACTGTTATCCGCGCTTTTCGTTCTGCGATCCGGCGAACACGTTCACCGTCCCCCGCGACCAGACGGTCTACGGCATCGTGGACATGATCAGCCATGTTTTCGAGCAGTACTTCTCCCCCGCTTCCAACACGCCTTTGCAGGACCGGCTCTGCGAAGCGGTGATGCGGACCATCATCGAAACCGCGCCGAAGGTGCTGGAAAATCCGGAGAGCCACGAAGCTCGCGAAACCATCATGTACTGCGGCACCATGGCGCTCAATTACATGATCAGCATGGGAATGGAAGGCGACTGGGCGACCCACGACATCGAGCACGAGATCAGCGCCATCTACGACATTCCCCACGCCGGAGGATTGGCCATCGTGTTCCCGCGCTGGATGGAATATGTCGTGGACGCCGGCCCCGGCCGGTTCGCCCAGATGGCGGTCCGCGTGTTCGATGTGGATCCCTCCGGCAAGACCGAACGCGAAGTCGCGCTGGAAGGCATCGAGCGAGTCAAGGCGTTCTTCCGGTCGCTCGGCGTCCCGACATCGCTGGCCGACTACAACATCGGCGACGAACATATTTCCCTGATGGCCGAAAAAGCGGTCCGTTTCGGGCCGATCGGGGGATTCAAGCTGCTGGGCAAGGAAGACGTGGAAAACATTTTGAGAGCCTGTCTGGGGTGAAATCGAAATGCGCGTCGTCGTCATCGGCGGAACGGGACATATCGGAACGTATCTCATTCCCCGTTTGGTCCGCCTTGGCCATACCGTTGTCAACGTAAGCCGCGGGAGCCGCGCGCCCTATCAGCCGCACTCCGCCTGGAGCCTGGTGCGTCAAGTCGTGATTGACCGGGAACAGGAAGAAGCGGCCGGCCGCTTTGGCGAGCGGATTCGGGAACTGCAGCCGGATGTCGTCATCGACCTGATCTGTTTCCGGGAAAACAGCGCCAGACAATTGGTGGAAGCGCTGCGGGGCCATGTGCGGCACTATCTGTTTTGCGGAACGATCTGGGTGCACGGACCGAGCGTCGAAGTGCCGACCGGCGAAGAAGAACCCCGCAAACCCTTCGGCGAATACGGCATCCAGAAAGCCGCCATTGAAGCCTGTCTGTTGGACATGGCCCGCCGGCACGGGTTCCCGGCCACGATCCTGCATCCGGGCCACATCGTCGGGCCGGGCTGGGTGCCGCTCAATCCCCAGGGGAATTTCAATCCGGAAATTTTCGCGCGGCTCGCCCGCGGCGAAGCCGTCCCGATTCCCAACTTCGGCCTGGAGACGGTGCATCACGTGCACGCCGACGACGTCGCCCAGGCGTTTGTCCGGGCGATGGCGAACTGGAGCGCGTCGGTCGGCGAAAGCTTCCACGTCGTGTCTCCCGCGGCGCTCACCTTGCGGGGCTACGCGGAACAGGTGGCTTCCTGGTTCGGCCGGGAAGCGCGCCTCGAATTCGTTCCCTGGGATACGTTCAAAAACATCGTCTCTCCGCAGGATGCCCAAGCCACATGGGAGCACATCGCCCGCAGCCCCAGCTGCAGCATCGCCAAGGCGGAACGGCTGCTTGGCTACCGGCCCCGCTACCGATCGCTGGAGGCCGTGCGGGAATCGGTGGAGTGGCTGGTTCATCACGGCGTGATCAAGGTCTGATGGTCTTCTTCTTTCCGTCAAATCGCGAATTTGTCCAGGAGCGCCCGGAGGAGCCCTTCCTCCTCCATAACCTGCCGTAGTGAATCGCCCGCTCACCCGGGCGGGCGCTTCCGGGACGGCGATCCGGTTCAACGCGTCACGCGCCGGCGATCCGTTGCCGGACGGCCTTCGTGAATGCCGTCGTCGTGGCCGTTCCGCCAATATCCCGCGTTCTCACGCCATCCTCCAGCGTTTTCATCACGCCCTGCTCCATGATCCGTGCCAGTTCCGCCAGGGAATCGTCGTTGTACCGGTCCGCCAGCCAATTCAGGAGCATGACGGCGGAAAACAGGATGCCGCAAGGGTTCGCGACGTTTTTCCCGGCGATGTCGGGCGCCGATCCGTGGACGGCCTGCGCCATGGCCTGATTTTCGTTGTTGTTGATGGACGGCGCCATGCCGAGGCTGCCGGCGAGCTCGGCCGCCAGGTCGGTGAGAATGTCGCCGAACATGTTCTCCGTCACCATGACGTCGAAATCCCGCATTCGCCGCACCAGATGGACGGTGACCGCGTCGATGTGACAGTCGTCCACCGTGACGTCCGGGTATTCCTTCGCCACCTCGCGGCACACCATCAGGAACAGCCCGCTGCCCAGCCGGATGACGTTGGCCTTGTGCACGACGGTTACTTTCTTCCGCCGCCGGCGGGCCATCCGGAACGCCTCATGGGCGATCCGCGTGATCGCCTTGCGGGTGAACACGCCGCTGGAGATGACAATGTCCTCGCTCACGTGCCATTCGCCGCTGCCGGTGTACATGTTCCGGTCGCTGTAGAATCCTTCGGTGTTTTCCCGAAAGATGACCAGATCCGCCTCTCCCGCAACGCTTGGCACGCCGGGTATCGTTCTGGCCGGCCGGACATTGGAGTACAGATCGAAACAATGGCGCAGTTCACCGCTGGGATTGCGCCTGTCCCGGAACTCCGGCGGATACGAAACCGAATCGTGCGGTCCCATGATCCATCCGTGGGTTTCCTTCAGCGCGTCCTTGGTCGTTTGCGGCATCGGGTCGCCGTGCCGCCGGATGGCTTCCCATCCCATGGGCAGCGTCACGAAGTCGAATTTCGCCAATCCCGTTTTCCGGACGGCTTCATCCAGCACTTCCACCGCCGATTGCACGATTTCCGGTCCGATCCCGTCTCCGTAAAGCACGCCGATGCGATAGGTTGCCATGTTTTACCCTGCCCCTTCCATGTCAAAATTCGTTGCTGCATGACGCTTGCGGTTTTTCATGAAGGAAAATGGGAAGCGAAACCATTCCGTTTTGTCATGGAAAACGATAAATGATGATTATTTTTTTTGCTATTCGATCTGAAATACAATGGTGAATTGGATAAAAGAATCTTTTCTGCCCCGGGAGGAACTTTTGCATGACGGATGATCTTGTACGCGCTTTCTCCGACATTCCGACCACCTGTATTTCAGACGCCTTGCAGGGGCTCACCAACATGCATCCCGGCATCAAGCCGTTGAAGGAAGAATATCGCTTCGCCGGCCGTGCCCTGACCGTCGTGTCGGCTCCGGGCGACAATCTGGCGGTGCTGAAGGCGATCCGCCAGGCCAAACCGGGCGACGTGCTCGTGATCGATCTCAAGGGCGATGTTTACCGCGCGGCGGCCGGCGATTTCGTGGTGGGCATGTCGAAGACCCTGGGCGTTGCCGCGTGGGTGGTGGACGGCGTGATCCGTGACATTCTGGGCGTCAAGGCGTTGAACATCCCTGTATTCTGCCGCGGAATCACCCAGGCCGCCGGCGGCAAGGCCGGCCTCGGAGAAGTCAACGTCCCCGTCTCCTGCGGCGGCGTGACCGTCCATCCCGGCGACATTGTGGTCGGCGACGCGGACGGAGTCGTTGTCGTTCCCCGGGCTTCCGCCGAATTCGTGCTGGCCAAGGCCCGGCAGAAACTGGCCCAAGACGAGGAGCGTGAACGGAAAATTTCGGGCAAGCGGGACGAAATCATCGCCTATCTGGACAAGGTGCTCAACCCATAACCTTCGGAAAGGCATGAGCGCGCATGGAAGAACGGGACTGGGAAATCCTCCGGGCGCTGTATCTGGAACACAACATCACCAAGGCCGCGAAAAATCTGTACATCACCCAGCCGACCCTGACGAAACGCCTGAAGCAGATTGAAAAGGATCTGGGCGTGAAGGTGGTCAACCGGGGGGTCAAAGGCGTCGTCTTTACTCCCCAGGGGGAATATCTGGCCAAGAAAGCCGAAGAAATGTTGGCCCTGAGCTCGCGAATCCGCGAAGAAGTGCTCAACATGGAGCAGCGCGTCGCCGGCGTCCTGAAGATCGGAGCGTCCAATTCCTTTGCCCGGTATCTGCTCCCGGGCATTCTGCGCGGTTACAAGAAGCGGTATCCCGACGTGGAATTCCGGATTACGACGGGCATCAGCCGGGTCGTGTTCGAAGCCGTCTACAACCAGGACGTCCATATCGCCCTGTTGCGGGGAGACTACGCCTGGCTGGAGAAAAAACAGCTGCTGTATGAAGAAAGGGTATGCATCGCTTCGCTGACGCCCATCGACATGGAAGAGCTCCCCAGGCTTCCCCGGATCCATTATGAGACTGACTATGCTTACAAGGCGCTGGTGGAGGAATGGTGGGCGGAAAACTATTCCCAGCCGCCGAACATCATGGCCCGGGTGGACCGGGGCGACACATGCAAGGAAATGGTGCTGAACGGCCTGGGGTACGGCATTCTGCCCGAACTGTACGTCAAGGACTTGCCGCATTTGCATATCGTCTATTTGCACGACAAGCAGGGCCGGCCGATCCGCCGGCGAACCTGGATGTATTGCCGAAACGACGCGCTGGACCTCAAGGTCGTCCGGTCTTTCGTCGATTTCATCGGAAAATATCCGTTTCCGGCGTAAGGCCGTACCGCCGCGCTTCCTCGCGCAGCATGCGGACGACTTTCTCTGACAGGGGGATGCCCGTCCTTCTCCTCTCCTCGGCTTTCCGGTCTTCCGGTTCCCCGGGCATGAGGATTTCCTCGAATCCCTGGGCCCGGGGCTGGCTTTTCACGCGGGAAACGAACGTGTCCATGCGATCTTCAAACCGTTCGCGCGTCATGAACAGATCCGGACGCATCGCGATCATCAGATGGCCGACATTCTGCGGCGCCGAATGGTCGGAGTGGAAGTTTTTGACTTCACCACCGAAATTGGCCCCGGTAAATACGCCCGCCAGGAGATCCATCAGCATGGCCAAAGCCGCGCCCTTGTGGCCTCCGAAGGGCAGGCAGACGCCCTCGAACGCCTTGCGGGGGTCCGTCGTGGGATTGCCGTCCTTGTCCAGCGCGAGTCCGGGCGGAATGGGTTCTCCGTGCATGGCCGCCAGGCGGATTTTTCCCCTGGCGATGACCGCCATGGCCATATCCATCACGAAGGGCTGTTCTTTGCCGGCAGGTACGCCGGCCGCCAGCGGACTTGTGCCGAGAAACGCCGTTCGTCCTCCCCACACGGGAATGGCGGGAGAGGCGTTGGTGAAGACGAGCGAGATATACCCCGCTTTGAGGGCTTGTCTCACATAGAGGGCGGCCATGCCGAAATGGGAGCTTCGGTGCACGCCGACCAGACCGATGCCGGATGTTTTCGCAAGTTCGACGGCTTCGTCCATCGCCCGGTGCGCCGCCAGAAACCCCATGCCGTCATCCCCGTCGACAAGGGATGCGGCGGGCGTGATTCTCTTGACCTTGATCTGCGGTCTCGGATTGAGCAACCCGCGGCGGATTCGCTCCAGATACGCGGGAATGCGGGAAACGCCGTGGGAATCCACTCCGCGCAAATTCGCCTCTACCAGATCTTCCGCGACTATCCGCGCGTCCTCGTCGCTCAGGCCGCCGCGTTTGAACAGCTCCGCGGCAAACCGCGCCAGATCCCGCGCATTGACCCTGACTTCCGTCATCCGTATTCCCTCCCGGTTCTCTGCCCTTTCATTTTCCCCGGTTCGGGAGCCTTTCGTAAAATAGATTTCCGTTATTCTTGCCATTCAAAAATGGAATGCGGGCTTGCCCGTGAGGCGAATGTAACCAAAAAAAACACCGCCCGAGCGGGCGGTTTGTTCCGTTGCCTCAAAGTCCCGGATACGCGGGAACCCCTCCCGCGAACGCCCCCGGCATCGGCCAGGCGTATCCGGGCTGCAGGGCGGCTCCCTCGTGTTCCTCCTGTTCCATGTACATGCGGTGGCAAACCATTTTGTCCAACCGCGGAACGTATACAATCATTCCGGGCGACATGGCGTGCGGGTGCGGAATGTGCGGATTCATGGCCTCAAGGATGGCCCTTGGGCAATTGTAGGTTTGCGCCAGTCTGTCCAGCGTCTCCCCTTCCCTGACATGGTGATGGATGAAGTGCGAACCGTTTCGTTCGTCGTCATCCCGGAAGGGGAAGCCCGGGAAAATGAACGGGAAGAGAAAGAAAAACGGAATGAACCGCCGTCGCGGAAAAGGCGGCGGAAACGGAGGATGGTAGGGTCCGTACCCGTAGCCGCCTCCCGGCACAAACTGTCGTTCCAACAAGACCGGCCTCCTTTGTTTCCGAGTTGGGCTTTTGCAGATGCCCAATCCAATCATATGCGCGGGTGTCCCGGATGGTTAAACGTCCGGCTGCGCGGAGTTTGACCTGGCAAAGGGAATAATATCAAAATTCACATAAAATATTTTATGTAAATTTAATGTCATTAAATAACTTCCGGCCCGCTTCTCCCAGCTTTCCGGGTTCCTGCCGGAAATGCGCCGCTCCGTTCTTTTCATCCATAGTCTGAATCCCACCTTCAGGAGATACGGGCAAACCAGCAGGATAAAAAGAAGCCGGAACAAATGGTACGCGGTGATGGTTGGAACGTCTGCACCCATGGTCAGGGCGGTCGCTCCCATCTCCGCCATGCCGCCGGGAGATACGGCCAGGAAAGCGGTGACCGGATCCAGGGATGACGCCAGGCTCAAGATATAGGCAAGAACGGCGGCAAGCACCAGGGTCAAGCCGACCCCCATTAGAATCCAGTGTAGGATCTGGATCACTTCCCGCAACAGTTCCACGCTGAAGCTCAGGGCCAGGCCGGTCCCGAGCAGGATTTGCGTGACGTTCATCGTTTCCGTGGTTGGCCGGGGAAGCTCCCATCCGCCCGCGACAAGCACGATGGTCGTCACAAGCGGGCCGATCATCCAGGGGGTCGGCACTCTGAGCCGCCCGGCAAGACAGGCCGAAATCGGCAAGAGCAAAAGCATCGCAAAAGAAGCCGTCGATCCGGCGTTTCCGGGCAATGTCTCCCGGATGTTGCGCAAATCCGTTTCCGACATGGCGCCGCCGGCCAGAAAATGTGTCACGGCGAACGGTACGATAAAAATCACGCCCAGGAATCGGCACATTTGCATGACGGCGACGACGGTCGGTTCCGCTCCCCGGATTTCCCGGCTCAATTCGACCATCTGCACGACTCCGCCCGGAATGCTGCCCAATACGCTGCTTTCCGCCGAAATGGATGAACATTTGGCGACAAATGCGGCGGCGATCATGCCAAAGAGGATCATGAGGATGGTGGCGAGCAGCAGGAAATGGATTTGACCCGTGATGGACCGGAGGCTGTCCATGGTGAAAGAAAGCCCCATGCTGTAAGACAGGGCCGTCAAGGCCAAATTGTAGATCCATCTGGGAAGATGCAAGGGTCTTCCCAAAAATGCCTTCCAGCACAGACCGAAGGTCAGCGCTCCGAGCATCCAGCCCATGGGAACGCCGATCAGCGAAAACAAAACGCCGCCCGCGGAAGCGACGGTGACGGTTTCAACGGCCGGCAGCAGTTTTGGTTGCGGTCGATTGATCGCAGGCACCTTCTTTTGATGCATGGATTGCCCTTGTCGAATATTGGGGCCATTATAATATCATAAACGTTTTGCAACTTTAACGGCAGTCCCCCTGCTGCCAGCCCCGGACGCCGCATTTTTTCGAGTAATTGTTTACATAATATATTTTATTTATTAAATTTTTAAAGAACGCCCGTGCCCCCATCCTGAGAGGCCAATCCGCCTTCCGCTTTCCTTTCGGCCCGCCGTGGTCTACAATAGATTCAGCACTTTTTCCCCATTTTCAAACAATTGGCAGGAGGGCTGTCGCATGAATCCGTTCCGCTTTCACAACCCGACGGTGCTCTATTACGGTGCAGGACAAATCGAAGCCCATCTCGCGGACGAGGTGAGAAAATACGGCCGCAAGATCCTTCTCGTCTACGGCGGCGGGAGCATCAAGCGCTTCGGCCTCTATGACAAGGTCATGGGCATTCTCCGGGATGCCGGCTGCCAGGTGTTCGAACTTGCGGGCATCGAGCCGAATCCGCGCCTGTCCAGCGTCCACAAGGGCGTTGACATCTGCAAGAAGGAAGGCGTCGAGCTGGTGCTGGCCGTGGGCGGCGGTTCCGTGCTGGACGCCGGCAAGGCGATCGCGGCCGGCGCCAAGTATGACGGAGACGTGTGGAATTTCTACATGCGCAAGGACCGCGTCAAGGACGCTCTGCCCCTCGGCACGATCCTGACCCTGGCCGCCACCGGTTCGGAGATGAACGGCAACACCGTGGTGACAAACTGGGAAACGAAGGACAAGCTGGGCATGGGATCTCCCCATCTGTATCCGCGTTTTTCGTTCTGCGATCCGGCCAACACGCTGACCGTGCCGCGGGACCAGACCGTCTACGGCATCGCGGACATCATGAGCCACGTGTTCGAAAACTACTTCTCCACCGCTCCCAACACGCCTTACCAGGAACGGATGGCGGAAGGACTTTTGCAGACGATCATCGAAACCGCGCCGAGGCTCGTCGAAAATCTCCAGGATCTCGAAGCCCGCGAAACCGTCATGTATTGCGGTACGATGGCCCTGAACGGCATGATCAGCATGGGGACGGCCGGCGACTGGGCGACCCACGCCATTGAGCACGCCATCAGCGCCATTTACGACATCCCCCACGGCGGCGGCCTGGCCATCGTGTTCCCCCGCTGGATGGAATACGTCGTCGACGACGCCGGAGACAAACTGGCGCAATTGGCTATCCGCGTGTTCGGCGTGGACCCGTCGGGCAAATCGAAGCGGGAAACGGCCCTGGAGGGCGTGCAACGGCTGAAAGATTTCTTCCGGTCCATCGGCGCCCCCTCCTCCCTCGCCGACTACGGCATTGGCGGCGAAAACATTTCGGTCATGGCCGAGAAAGCGGTGACGTTCGGCCCCATCGGCCGCATCCGGAAGCTGGAGAAAGAGGACGTGGAGCGCATTTTGCGGGCCTGCCTGAACTGACCGCACGGGGAGGTGTGCGCGGTGCGATACCGCCATCTTGGCAAGACGGGGCTCCGCGTCAGCGAATTGTGCCTGGGCGCCATGACCTTCGGCATGTTCGCGGACGAAAGGGAAAGCTTCCGCATCATGGACCGCTTCGCGGACGCGGGCGGCAATTTCATCGATACGGCGAATGTCTACTCGCTGGGCGTATCCGAAGAAATCGTCGGCAAATGGCTGAAGGGACGCGACCGTTCCCAGTTCGTCATCGCCACGAAGGTCCGGTTCTTCATGGGCGAAGGTCCCAACGACTTCGGGCTCAGCCGCAAGCACATCCTGGATAGCGTCAAGGCCAGCCTGCGGCGCCTCGGCACCGACTATATCGATCTCTACCAGGTGCACGCGTGGGATCCGAAAACCCCGCTGGAAGAGACGCTGTCCACCCTGAACGACCTGGTGCGCGCCGGATACGTACGCTACATCGGCGCCAGCAACTTCCGGGGCTGGCAGCTGCAGAAAGCGCTCGATCTCAGCCGGCAGCACGGATGGGAAGCCTTCGTCAGCCTGCAGCCGCAGTACAATCTGCTGAGCCGGGCCGTCGAATATGAGCTCGTACCCGTATGCCTGAATGAAGGACTGGGCATCATTCCGTGGAGTCCGCTCCGGGGAGGCTGGCTGAGCGGCAAATACCGCCGCGGCATGACGGCGCCGCCGGAAGGCACGCGGGTGGCGCTGGCGTCGGAAAAGGGATGGTCCGAGTCCTGGGAACGATACAACAACGAATTCACCTGGAACGTGCTGGATGCGTTGTTCGAGGCGGCGAAGGCCGCCGGCAGGACGCCGGCCCAGACCGCCATCAACTGGGTGCTTCACCGTCCCGCCGTCACGGCGCCGATTATCGGAGCCCGCAATCTGGAGCAGCTCGAAGACAACCTCGGCGCCGTCGGCTGGAAGCTGGCGCCGGAACTGGTCGAGCTTCTCGACCGGGCAAGCCGCCTGCCGGTGGTCACCTATCCTTACGACGAAGCCGCCGAGCAACAGCAGCGCAGAGGCCGGGATTACGAGGATTGACGAAAAAGCGGAGACGCAAGGGACGATTGCGGCTCCGCTTTTTTCCGCACACCGGGATGGAGAACCTGCCGGCTTCCCCACCGCGGACATAAACGGCCATGTCCGGCGGACGGGGAGTCGCAGCTGACCCGCCATGAGCGCGACGGCAAACGTCGTCCGCCTCGGGGCAAAGGCGGCGATCCGGCGAATATCGGGGCGAACTTCGCGATCGGCCGGTTGACGCCCCGGGCCGAAATGTCGTCACGGACGTTTTCCGCCTTCCCCCGCTCTTCCAAGGGATGCCCAAGGCGCCCATTTCGCGGCGATCTCCGCCGCTTCCCTTTCCATCCGGTCAAACAATTCCCGCACCGTGAGCAATTCGCGGATGAGCCCGATCCCCTGCCCCGCCCAGCCGTATCCTTCCGTTTCGTCGCCTTCGTGAATGAATCTGCGGTTCCTCTCGCCGGAAATCAGGTCCTTGATGGCCTCGTAACCGCCTCCCGCCGCCTCGGCGTCGAGGATGCGCTGGATGAAGGGCGTGCGCACCGCCCGGGCGGGAATGCCGATCGACCGCTTGACAACCACGGTGTCCGTTTCGGTTCCCTTCAAAATGGCTTCGACGTATTTCGGATGGGCCCGGTTGCATTCTTTCGTGGCGATGAAACGGGTGCCCATCTCGATTCCCTCCGCCCCCAGCGCCAGGGCGGCCATGAGGCCCCGCGCGTCGGTGATGCCGCCCGCGGCGACCACCGGAATCGATACCGATTCGACGACGCGGGGAATGAGCACCATCGTGCCGGTATCGTCCCTGCCGATGTGTCCACCGCCTTCCTGTCCCACGGCCATGACCGCGTCCGCGCCGAGGGATTCCGCTTTTTGCGCCTGTCTGACGGTGGCCACCAGCACGAGTTTCACCGCGCCCGTGCCTTCCAGCATGCGGATGTACGGTTCCGGATAGCCGCCCGTAAAAGAAAAGACCCTTACCCCTTCTTCCAGGGCGGTTTCCAGCATTTCCGCGATGGGCCTGGGCGTATGGCCGATGGGGAAGTTTACCCCGAAAGGCCTCGATGTCATGCTTTTCGCCTTCCGGATCTCCTCCCTGAGTTCTTCCCGGTCATGAAACGACGCCGTCGAAATTTGGCCCAGTCCGCCCGCTTCTGAAACGGCCGCGGCCAATTCCGCATAGGCGAGATAGGCCAGTCCCCCCTGGATGATCGGCAGCCGGATGTTCAACAGTTCGGTGATCCTCGTTTTCATGCAACCGCCCTCCCTATGTACCGTTCAATCCCTTCCGGCCCGGCCCGAAAAAAAGAAAGGCCCGGGCGACGACCCGGCCCGTGACGGTCAGGCTCGGAGGCATCGGATCTTCCATTTGTCGTCCGATTCCCCATGTACGGCCCGATCCGTTTCATTTCCGTCACTCCCGTTCCTGCCAAGAAGCGAATGCCTGGATGACCGGCGGAATTTTTTTCCGGTGTTCCGGGGTCGCGGTGTATGCGTCAACCCGTATCACGGCAAAACCGGCACCGGCCTCGCCGCGTATCGCCGGTCCGGGCTTTGCGCCTTCAGTACGTCTTGGTCAGGCCGCCGTCCACGATGAGCATCTGGCCGGTCACGTACGACGCGTCGCCGGAAGCCAGAAACAGCGCGGCGCCCGCAAATTCCTCCACCGTTCCCGACCGTCCCATGGGGATGCCGGATTCCGCTTCCACCGCCGCCTCTTCCGGCGTGATGCCCCGTTTTGCCGCCGTGATCCGGTCCAGTTCCCGGATGCGGTCGGTCAGGATGCGTCCCGGCGCCAGGCCGTTCACGAGAATGCCGTAGGGCGCCAGCTCCATCGACAGCGTTTTCGTCAGGCCCGCCACGGCGGCGCGCATCGCATTGGACAGGATGAGGCCGGGAATCGGCTGCTTGATGCTGTACGAAATGATGTTGACGATCCGGCCGCCTCCCCGTTCCTTCATCAGCGGAACAATGCCGCGGGTCATGCGCACGACGCTCATCAGGTTCAGCTCGAACGCTTGCCTCCACGCCTCGTCGTCCAGTTCCAAAAACAATCCCGCGGGAGGTCCACCGGCGTTGTTCACGAGGATGTCCACCGCGCCGTACTTCTGCCGGATCGCGGCGAGCAGCCGGTCCGCGTCCTCCCTGCGGGAGATGTCGGCGGCCAGACAGGCCACCTCCGCCCCGGTTTGTTCGCGAATGTCCTCCGCCGCCCGGCGGATGGCTTCCTCCGAGCGGCTGGCGATGAACAGGCGGGCGCCTTCCCGCGCAAAGCGCAGCGCAATGCCTTTGCCCAGTCCGCGGCTCGCCGCCGTCACCACCGCCGTTTTGCCCTGCAGTTTCACCGCGCACGTCTCCTTTCTTCACGGCAACACCACGATGTTGGAAGCCAAAAGCCGTTCCCTGCCGTCGGAAGGCCGGTTGAGCACCTTGCCGTTGTAATAGAACGTGCTCGAACCCCCTCCGTCCAGATTGTACGCGTCGCGGACTTTAAACTCAAGCAGTTTGTCCTGCGCTTCTTCCAGCGTGACGCCTAGGCTGTAATCCTTCTGCCGTCCGTCGATGACGATGAACAAAAGGTCCCCGTTGGAAAAATGTCCGATCATCGTGCGCGGTTCCCGGCGGTTCGCCCACTTGGAGGGAATCTTCTGCTTCTTGCCGTCCTTGAGCAGGGTCGGCACGAAGGAGGCGCCGTGACGGACGCCCAATTTTTTCAGCTCTTCCTTCGTCTTGATGTTGCCTCCGACAAGCCGTCCCTTGGCGTCGAACCCGATGAAGCTCCAGTCTTCCCCGGGGATGTCGAACGTCTTGATTTCCCCGTCGACGACGGTGATGCCCATCGGATAGAGCAATCCTTTCGCCGTGGCAAAGCCGCCGCCGTTGACGGCCAGCCTGGCGCCGGTGCGCTTGGCCGCCTGGCTGGTCGTTTCACCCTTGCTGCCCACCTTGTCGCCCGCCAGGACCAGGCGAACGGCGCTCGGGTCGTGCAGCTTCACCTTGGCCATGTATCCGCGGTAGCCGGCTTCCTTCAGCGTGAACACCTTGATGGTGGCCCGCTTGCCGAAGGTTTGCCCGATCGGTTCGCCGAGAATGTTGGACAGCACCTGATCCAGCACGTCGCCGGTTTTCCGCCGTTGCTCTTCGCTTTCTTTGATGATTTGCTCCAATGCGGCTTGCTGTTCGGCGGCGCGGTTTTTTTCCGCCTCCGCCAGGGCGATCAGTTCCCCGATGCCGGCCTGGATGTCGTCCAGCCGCGTTTCGGAGGCGATAACGGTTTCGGCCAGCTCCTCGTAAACGAAGCCCGTCTCCTCCAGCAGCCGGGACGCCTCGAGGGCGGAATGCCTGACCGTCCCCGTGTCGAGCAGCATCCCTTCCGCTTCGCCGACCAGCGCCGGAGTCTGCGCGCGGACGACGCCCATCACGAGCAGCACCGCGGCCAGAATGCCGGCGATCCCCAGCTGAAACCTAGTAAACACGGGCGGCTTCCTCCAGTTTCTTGATGGCGCTTTGGAGCTGCTGCAGCTGTTTGCTCAGGTCGCTTACGCGGTTGCTGAGCGCCTGCCTCGTCTCGTCCGTCCGGCCCAGCGCGTCGCCCGCCAGGGACAACTCTTCCTGCACCCTGGCCAGGCCTTCTTCCACGGCGGCAAGGCGTTCCAGAAGTTCGGCCGCGCTTTCCCGCTGATTTTCCAGCTGAACGTGCAGGGAGGCGATGTCGTTTTTCAGCTCTTCCAGGCGGGCTTCGTTCGTCTGCCGGATGTCCTTCAGTTCCTGCCGGATGCCGGTGATGTAGGTTTCGGCCGCCAAATAGCAGCCGAACATCAACGCTCCCCACACGAGGACCGCGCCTGTCCAGGCCAGCCAATTGAGCTTCCCGCGGCGCCTGTTTTTCTCGCGCGCGCGGACACGCTGGCCGCGTTCCGCCAGGACGCCGATTTCGTGCTGAATTTCGCCCGGAGTTTCGATCATGATTCCCGCTTCCTTCCCCGCCCGCCGTACGGAACCGGCGGTGCGACAAATCTCCCATCCACCATAACATAAGACGTGCGGAAAAATCGAATGTTGCGGAAAAATCGCGATCCGGCGCGACGGAAAAAAACGCCGGACCGCCGTTCGGAACGGGCGGTCCGGGCGGACTGCGACGGGCTGTAACCAAAAAATTTTTCCTTGCATTGAAGCAAAGACATCGTTATAATGGGGCTGACAGGTGATAATGATTATCATTGACAAGGAGACGGTCGCCATGAGCGTTCCGGAAATGCTGATTCCCCTGCTTGCCCTTGTCCTGATCGGACTTGGCGCCGCCGTATTGTTCCTGGCCGCCGATCTGGACATGTTCCGCCGCGGTTTGTCCGGCGGGCGCAAACGGACCTCTTCCGCCCGCGCAGGCTTCTTCACCGTCGGCAATGCGGAACTCGAGCTTTCCGGACACCGGGCCGACTGATCCGATATCATCCGGGAATATAACCGCCGCCAGCCGGCGCCCGCCGGCCGGCGGCGGTTTTTTTCTTCAGGACGGCTGCCGGAGCAGCCTGAGACCGTTCAGGATCACCAGAATCGTGCTGCCTTCGTGCCCCACCACGCCGACCGGCAAGGGGATGCCGACGCCGAAATTGGCGGCGATGAGCATGACGATGACGGCAAGGGCGAACACGATGTTTTGGGCGATCACGCGGCTCGTCCGCTTGCCCAGGGCGATGGCGCCGGGAATCTTGCGCAGGTCGTCCCGCATCAGCACCAGATCGGCCGTCTCCAGGGCCGCGTCGCTGCCGGCGCCGCCCATGGCGATGCCCACCGATGCCGCGGCCAGGGCCGGCGCGTCGTTGACGCCGTCCCCCACCATGACGACGGAACCGTAGGTTTCCTTGAGCTTTTTGATGATTTCCACCTTTTCCTGCGGAAGGAGACCGGCATAGACAAGGTCAATCCCCGCTTCCCGGGCGATGGCTTGCGCCGTCCGCTCCTGGTCTCCCGTCAGCATCGCCGTGCGCACGCCGGCTTCCTTCAGGAGCCGGATTGTCTGGGCCGCCTCCGGACGGATGCGGTCACGGAGCGCGATCACGCCGGCGGCGCCCTCCCCGTCGTGGATGACCGTCACCGTCTTGCCTTCCTGCTGGAGCCGTTCGACGAGCCCCTTAAGCTCTTCCGTCATATGCGCGGCATCCATGTAGGTCGGCTTGCCGATTCTCCACAGCTTGCCGTCCACTTCCGCCTGCACGCCCCAGCCCGTGCGGGACTCGAACGAAGCCGGGCGCACGGGGGCGATGCCCTCCTCCTCCGCCTTCCGCACGATCGCCTTGGCCAGCGGGTGTTCCGAAAGGCTTTCCACGGAAGCCGCCACCCGCAGCACCTCCCTGGCGTCCAGTCCGCGCAGGGGAACGACGTCGGACACTTCGGGCTGCCCCGTCGTCAGCGTACCCGTCTTGTCAAAGGCCACCACCTTCGTGCGCGCCAGGTTTTCCAGATGGACGCCGCCTTTGAACAGCACGCCCCTTCTGGCGCTGACGGAGATGGCCGACAGCACGGCGGGCATGATGGAGGCCACGAGAGCACAGGGAGAAGCCACCACGAGGAACACCATCGCCTTGTACAACGCATCGGTCCAGGTCCAATCAAAGAAGAGCGGCGGCGCGGCGATGAGCAGCAGCGTCGCCAGCACCACGACGCGCGCGTAAATTTTCTCGAAGCGTTCCATGAACTGCTGCCTGGCCGGCTTTTCCGATTCGGCTTCCTGCACGAGGCGGATGATGCGGGCAAACAGCGTCGATTCGGCGGGCCTGGTCACTTCGATCAGCAGCGCGCCCTGCCCGTTCAGCGTGCCGGCGAACACTTCGTCGCCGGGAGATTTGTCGTCGGGGATCGATTCCCCGGTGATGGCCGACTGATTGACGGACGAATGGCCTTCGCGGACGACGCCGTCGGCGGGAATGCGTTCCCCCGGCTTGACCATGACGATGTCCCCCGGGACCAGCCGCTCGATGGGAACGGTCACCTCCGCTCCGTCCCTGAGCAGCACGGCGGTCTCCGGTTTCATTTCCATCAGGGCGGAAATTTCGCGGCGGCTCTTGTCCATCGTGAAGCTCTCCAAAGCCCCGCTGAGCGCGAAGATGAAGATCAGCACCGCGCCTTCCATCCAATATCCGATACAGGCGGCGCCGATCGCGGCGACGATCATGAGGAAGTTGACGTCGAGGTCGCGCTCGCGGATCAGCGTGTCCAGCCCCTCTTTGGCTTTGGCGAACCCGCCGATGGCATAGGCCGCAATATAGGCGGCAGCGGCCCATGGGGAGGCGGCCTGTTCCAGTCCCCAGGCGATTCCGGTCAGAATGCCGCAGACCAGCACGGCCAGCGCTTCGCCGTATCTCGCCAGCCAGGCGGGCAATTCCCGCTTCCGCTCTTGCTTGAAGACTTGGGCCTGAGCCTCTCCTTTTTCGGTTGTATCGTACATGATCGGCATCGGAGACCACCTTTCGCTTGTCTTTCGCCGTTTTCCAGCCTTCCGTCGGGCCGCCTTCGTCCCTTCCGCGCCCGGGTACCTGAGAATGAGAGCCATTCTTGATCCTCCCGAAACGATTCATGCTGCTTCCGTCCGGGAAGCAGCATGACACGGGAGAGCGCTGCATGGATACAACGGTTTGTGATGAAGGTTTCTTTTTTAGAATTATTATAAATAAGAAAAACCGTTTTGTAAATCCCGAATTGATCCGGCGCTCACAGTTCTTCCAGCAGGTCTCCGGCGGCGAGATGCCGGGCGTTCCTTTTCGCCGCGGCCCGGTCGCCCGCCGCCCCGTGGCGGTATACGCCCAAAGCGGCGGCCTGCGCCGCCGTGAGGCCCTGCGCCAGCAGGGCGCCGATGACACCGGCCAGCACGTCTCCCGCACCGGCGGTGGCCATGGCGGGATTGCCCGTGGGGTTCACGAACGCCTCTCCTCCGGGAAGGGCGATCACGGTGCGGGCCCCCTTGAGCACGACAACAACGTCCCGTTCCATGGCGAAACGCCGGGCAACGCCGATCCGGTCCCGTTGCACCTCGGAGGTGCCGGTGCCGCACAGGCGGGCCATCTCGCCGGGGTGCGGGGTGATCACCGTCGGCGCCTTCCGCTTCGGCCACTGGCCGGCCGCAGCCCCCTCCGCCAGGATGTTGAGCGCGTCCGCGTCCGCCACGAGCGGCAGTTCCGCCCGTTCCATCACGTCCCGGAGCCATGCGAAGTCGCCTTCCCACCGGCCAAATCCCGGTCCGATGACGAGGGCCTGTTTTCCCCGGGCAAGCTCCAGCACCTCCGCCGGATCGACGCAGCTCCAGTCTCCGCTTCCCCCGTCGTCCAGCCGGGCGAGGATGAGTTCCGGCCGTTCCATGAGCAGCGGCGGCACGACGCCCGCCGGCGCCGCCCAGGTGACCAGGCCGCTGCCGGCTCTCAGCGCCGCCGTAGCGGCCAGCAGGCCGGCCCCGCTGTAGGCGCGGCTGCCGGCGGCGACCAGCGCGTGCCCGCAGCTGCCCTTGTGGGCCGCCGGGTCCCGTTCCAACGCCGGATCGACGCCCAGCCGTTCGCGGAACACGTTTTCGCCGAGCTCAAATACAGAAACCCCGAACCGGTCCGCAAGCGCCGCGGGAATGCCGATGTCCCGCACCGCCACTTCCCCGGCATAAGAAAGCCCGGGGTACTGCGCCAATCCCCTTTTTTTGAAGGCGAACGTCACCGTTTTCACCGCGCGCACGCAGGGATCGTGCACCCGGCCCGTGTCGGCGTCGAGGCCGCTCGGGATGTCCACGGCGACCACCGGCTTGCCGCCGGCGTTGATCGCCCGGATCATGTCCGCCAGAACGCCGCGGGGCGCGCCTCCGGCGCCGGTGCCGAGCAAAGCGTCGATGACGCCGTCCCAGTCCCGCCAGTCGACGCATCCCTCCGAATAGGCCATAAGAGGAATCCCCAGCCGGCGGGCGATGTCCCGCTGGACGGCCGCCTCGCCCGTGAGGGTGTCCGGATCCGCCGCGAAGACCACGGCCACCTGAAAGCCGGCGTTCGCCAGATGCCGGGCCGCCACTACGCCGTCGGCGCCGTTGTTGCCCTTGCCGGCCATGACCAGCCAGCGCTTTCCGATCCTCGGGGCCAGCGCCATGACCTCTTCGGCCACCCCGCGTCCAGCGTTTTCCATGAGCACCAGCGAGGGAATGCCGATTTCGTCGATGGCGTGCCGGTCGATGCGCCTCATTTCCTCCGCCGTCAGCAAATGCACCGCTTCCGCCTCCCGCGCGCCGGGCATGACGTAATTCCGCCTTGCCACAATCTTGCTGCATTGATTGTAAGCCCGTCCGAAAAATTTGACAACACGGACGGACCCGAAAAGCGCGGCAACATCAAAGGCGCCCGCTTGGCGCGGACGCCTTGTCATTCCGCCTCGATGGCGACGGCGTGGGCGATGCAGGGAATGCTTTCGCCCTGCTGGTACGAAATCGGCGAAAGCAATGCTCCCGTGGCGACGATGAGCATGCGGCGGATTTCCCCGCGGCGCATCCGTTTCAGCAGATGTCCGTAGGTCACCACCGCGGAACAGCCGCAGCCGCTGGCTCCGGCCTGCACCTTCTGCTTTTCGAAATCGTAGATCAGAAGCCCGCAGTCCGTAAAATGCGTCTGGTCGATCGGGATCCCGTGCCGGCGGAACAGATCCTTCGCCAGGGGATGGCCGACGCCGGACAGGTCGCCCGTGGCGATGACATCGTAATAGCCGGGCTCGATGCGGAAATCCCTCAGGTGCGCCTCGATGGTGTCCACCGCCGCCGGCGCCATGGCCGCCCCCAGGTTGAAGGGGTCCTTGATGCCCATGTCCACCACCCGGCCGATAGTGGCCCGGGTGACCGCCGGCCCTTCGCCCTTGTCCGCCACCACCGCCGCTCCGGCGCCGGTCACCGTGAACTGGGCGGTCGGAGGCTTCTGCGAACCGTATTCGGTGGGGTAGCGGTACTGTTTTTCCGCCGTGGCGTTGTGGCTGCACGTGCCGGCCACCACGTACCGGGCGGCGCCCGAGTCGACCAGCTGGGCGGCCAGGGCCAGGCTTTCCATCGAGGTCGAGCAGGCGCCGAACACCCCGAGATACGGGATCGACAGGCTGCGCGCGGCGAAGCTGTTGCTGATGATCTGGTTGGTCAGGTCGCCGCCGACGTAAAACTGCACCTGATCCTTGGTCAGCCCGGCGTTTTCGATGGCCAGCTTTACCGCTTCCTCGAGGAGGGTGCGTTCGGCTTTTTCCCAGCTTTGCTGCCCGACGGACAAATCTCCGTGGATGATGTCGAAATCGTCCGCGAGGGGGCCCTGCCCTTCAAACGGCCCCACCACCGTCGCCGTTCCGAGCAGCACGGGCTTTCGCTCAAACACCCAGCTTTGATGTCCCTGCAGCATGACGCGTCCACCCGCCTCCCCGAATCAGCCGAAAAGCCAGTGGCAAATGCCGACGACGAAGGCGGTCACCGTGCCGAACACGATGACCGGACCGGCCAGCTTGAACATCTTGCCGCCGATGCCCAGCACGACCCCTTCGCTGCGGTGTTCGATGGCCGCGGAAGCCATGGCGTTGGCGAAGCCCGTCACGGGCACGGCGGAACCGGCTCCCGCCCACTGCGCGAATTTGTCGTATACCCCGAGGCTGGTGAGAATCACGGAAACAAGAATCAACACCGCCACCGTCGGATTGCTCGCCTTTTCCTTGGGGAATCCGCCCCAGTGGATGAACATTTGCTGGATGGCCTGGCCGACAAGGCAGATGGTGCCTCCGCTCACGAACGCCCGCAGGCAGTTTTTCAGAACGGGGCGCCGGGGCTCCCGCTTTTTCGCCAGCTCCTGATACTGCTGCTGAACGGGCGAAAGTTTTTTCTTTTTCGGATCCGCCATCCGCGTTCCCATTCCTTTCCGTGGCTTCACATGGCTTCAGCTGTTCAAAAAGGGTTCGATCTCCTTCAGGATCCGCTCAAGCCGCTCCGCGTTCCGGCGGTACATTACCCTGGCTTCCTCCTGGCGCGTGTTCAGGGCGAAGGAAGCGAGTTCGGCCTGGACCTTTTTCAGCTTCGCCAGCAGCATCGCATCCGACGACGGTTCGGGCAGCCTGATCCGGTCGTCGTACAAATCCACCGTCAGCCGGCCGCGGGAATCCACCTGGCCCAAAAACACGTTTTCCAGCGTCACCCCGAGTTTGTCCAGTTCCGTGCGCAGCCATTCCCGGTTCAGTCCGAGGGTGGCCAGCGGTTCGTCCTGGATCTGCCCGTCCATGATCACCGTCTGCGGCTCCTGTTCCGGCGCGGGATGCACGCCGAGATGCGCGGGCGTCAGCGGCTGGTGCTCCTTCCGGAGCAGGACGCTGAGCTTTCCCGAAGGTTCCATGACGGCAAACTCCACATCCGACAGTTTGAAGGCATTTTTGTTCCTCAGCTGCATGAGCAGTTCGTCGGCGGTCAGGCGTTCCTTCCGAAGGTTTTCTTCCAGGATTTTGCCGTCCTTGATCAGCACCCTCGCCTTCCCGTCCACGAAGTCGCGGAATTTTTTGCTTTTGAGCTGGAGGAATTCGATGGCGAGGGAGACCGCGACCCAGACCGCCATGGCGACAAGTCCGAGGTACCAGTTGTCCGCGGGATCCAGGGAAACGAAAGCGGCGAGGGAGCCGATGGTGATCCCGGTGATATACTCGAACACGGAAAGTTCGGTCACCTGACGTTTGCCCAGCAATCGGGTGAGGAAAAACATGGCCGCCACCGCCGTCAGGGTGCGCAGCACGATTTCCAGCCATTGCGGCATGGGCATCCACCACCGGCCTTCAGTTTTTTCCGAAGAATGACATGTGCATTATGCGTCGGGAATCATTGTTTTATGCGGTGCGGTCGGACAAACGGGACATTTGCGGGGAATGAACGGACCGGCCGCCGGACATATTATGCCCCGTACAAGGTTTACGGAGGTGATGGCGATGACCGTGGCCACCCAGATCAAAAGCTGCCTGGCTTCGCTCAAGAGCGCCCAGGCCGATCTCGAGCAGTTCGCCCTGAACACGCAAAACCAGGAAGCCAAAAACGTATTCACCAAGGCGGCCTCCGCCGCCAAGGAAATCATCGCGGATCTCGAGGGCCGGATCTCCCAGATCGAAATGGAAGAACCCCAGTACAAGGGCTTCTGAACTTCCCGTCAGGTCCGCAAGGCATGAGAAAACCCCCGCCGGGCGGAAAGCCGCGCGCTTTCGTCCCGCCGGGGGTGATTTCGTGCCGATATTTATTTAATCCCCTTAATTTTTTTTGTCATAAAAAATATGTTCCGCCGACACGATGGCGCCTCCGCGGATTTCCATCACGCCGAATGAATATTTGGGCGCCCCGCGCCGATCCGTCGGCGAACCCGGATTGAACACCAGGACGCCGTCCAGTGTCTTGCTGACGGGGATATGCGTATGGCCGTAAATGATGGCGTCCAGCTTCTCGCCCTTGAACGCCCGGATCGCGTTGCTCTCCGTATCCGCCCTGCTCCACCCGCCGTGGCCGTGCACGATGCCGATTCGGCATCCGCCCGCCACCACCACCTTGCGCAGCCCGAGGCGCCGGATGATGTCCCTGCCGTCGTTGTTGCCCGCCACGCCTTCCGTCGGCGCGAAAGCGGCGAACCGCTCGTAGACGGACCAGTCCGTCCAGTCCCCGGCGTGCAGGATGCCCTGGCAGTTCCTGAGCTCCTTCACCAGCCGCGGGGGGAGCTCCCCCGCCCTGTACGGCATGTGCGTATCGGACACCACCACGATCCTCACTCCGGCCACCGCCCCGTTTTCCGTGATCCGGCGCATTCCGCGCTTTCCGCTCCATTTTACCACAGGATATGCCGGCCGGAAGCGGGGAGCGACCCCGTAACGCGATCACGCGCGGTTTTCCCGTTTCGGCCAGAGCGCCGCGAACAGCACGGCGGGCAGCATGAACTGGAACACGTATTCCGCAAGCGGCATGGTCAGGTTCATGTTGATCATGTCCACCGCGTTTTCAAAAAACCAGAACGAACAGGCAAAAATGAGCAGCGCCGCCGGAAACACCATGCGCTGCCCGGGCAGCCCGGGCACCAGCCGCTTGCAGCCCAGGCAGATGAGGTACAGGCTGTAGCCGATCTTGCAGATGATCGTCGTCGCCGATATGGCCAGAATCGGCAATTCGAAGCGGTCGAGAAAGTCGGTGATGCGAATATGCCGAACCATTTCATAGAGAGGAAAGGTCATGGCGGACATGACCGGAACGCTGAGCGTCAGCACCGCGAGCATGGAAATGACGAGGAGTCCGGCCGCGGCCAGCCCCAGGGCGTAAAACCCGTCCCGAAAACGAAAAACGCCTTCGGAAACGAGAAAGACGATGCCGACAATATCTCCCAGGTACGCCGTCATCACCCACACGCCGTGCATCACCCCGGTCGCGTCGAACTCCGTCAAAGGCAGGACAAAGGAAAAATCCAGGTCCTTGAACAGGGCGATGAACACCAGGGGGATGATCAAAAAAAGCACCGTACCGTATATTTCCGACGATCTGGCGAGCACCTGGAGCCCCGCGGGACGGACCAGCGTCACCGCCGCCAGGATGTTGACCGCCGCGATGACCCCGACCGGCGTGCGCGTCAGCAGGGTGATATTGACAAAATCGCCGGTCAGCCGCACATCCCTGGCCGCGATCCAGAGGAAATACAGGATGTACAGGGCGACAAGAACCCTGCCCATGACCGGGCTCCGTTCCACAAGGACCTGGAACAGGTCCCGTCCGGGAAAACGCGCCGATACGCGGGACAGCATCCAGAGGGGAACCAGCAGCGCCAAAAAGGCGATGACGTACACCAGCCACAAGTGCTGCCGGGCGAAAGCCGCCATCTGGGCCTGTACGCTCATTGTGGCGTCGGTTAAGGCAAACAGAGCGCCGATCAGTACCAGTTGCCTGCTCGTCAGCTTCGTCACGTCACTAATCCTCTCCCAGGATGCTGTGGTCTCCGAAGGGCAGCCACGGGTCCAGGATCCGGTGCAGTTCGCTTACGGGATGGAATACCGCATGCGATTTTACGTGGTACGCCCAGATGGCAAAGGCGGCCGCGTATACGGCGCAGGCGAACCCGAAATGGCTCCCCTTCTTCCATCGCTTCCGGTCGATCGCAAGCCCGGCGGCAATCGCCAGGAGAAACAGCGCCAGATCCCGCACGATCATCGCAGTACTTCCTCCCTTTTGCCGAAGGGCGCCCGGTTATAGCCGAAGTTTTCCACATCCAGCATCGTCACCACTTCCACATCCGCCCGGGAAAATTCTTCCCGCCAGTTTTTCCTCATCCGGTGCCACTCCTGCGGCCTCCGGACATGAATGGCCCGGCCGAACCCGACGGCGTCCGATTTTTTCTCCCGCAGCCAGCGAACCGCCTTCTCGATGCGGTTCCGGACCGCGTCGTTCACCGCCTGCTCGACTTTTTTGATGCCTTCGGGACGATGCATGAAAAAGTTGGAGTTGTTTTCCACCACCGTGCCATACCCGTCGGCGATGATGCGCATCCGGATCCTTTCCCGCTCAAAGATCGGCTGCAGCCTGGCGGCGTAGTGGTGGAAAATGACATTGAGGTTCCCTTCGCCCTCCGGCGCGGGCACCAGGAGCTTGAAGTCCTTGCTTTGACCCGACGCCAGAAGCAGACCATCCCTGAGTTCCCCGTCCGCGATGCCGACCAGCCGGTCGTCCCGGAACACCGCGAGCTTGTCCAGCCGGATGGCTTTGTTCGTGTTGTCCGCGTCGAGGGAGGACATTTCGGCAATGGAAATGCAGGGAAGCATCGGATCCTTTCCCGGATCGTACAGGATGTTGGCCACATCCTTCAGGGTCGGCGGATGCCGTTGGAACAGGGCGGCTTCCTCCCGGATGGCCTCCGCCGGAACCAGTTCCAGCGACGATTCGATGTTGAGCACCCTGTCCGCCCTGCCCTCGGCCACCAGCACCAGGGTGGTCAGCCGGTTGTCCGGGTCCCGGGCCATCGTGTCCAGCAATTTCTGGATCCCGTCCCGCGCCACTTTTTCCCCGATGATGAACACCCGCCGGTGGGAAAGGTTCACAAGGCGCGACATCATTTGCTGTCCCTTGAAAGTGGCGAACTTGGGCGTTTCGGCGACGTCGCTCACCATCAGCCAGTTTTTGCGTCCCGTGGTGCCCCCGCCGCCCCCCTTGGTGCCGCTCATCTGTCCGGGGAGGGCAATCTGCAGGGTGGTGCGGTACATTTCTCCTTCCTTGTCGACCGCCGTCCCCAGCACGATGGCGATATCGTTGATCTCGCGCCGGTCCCAGCAGCCCGCAAGCAGCGGAAACAGCGCCAGCCACAAGGCGGAAACGGCGGCAATTCGTCTGTTCACACCGGTCACCAGCTTTCGTGAACCCCCTGCTTGGTGTTTTGGTCCGTGCGCTTCCGGCGGCTTTGCACATACGTTCCCGGCATGTAGTTCATGCGGGACCAGGGCGTGCGGATGAAAATGTCCTGCTGGTCCCGGCCGCGGAACGGCGCGACGCCGGTCAGGTACGGCACGCCGAAGGAATTCAGGTTGCACATGTGCGCCACCAGCATGATCGTCGCGATGACCAGGCCGTACAGGCCGAAGGCGGCCGCGGCGAAGATCATCACAAACCGCAGGATGCGGATGGTGATGGCCAGGCTGAAACGCGGGATGGTGAACGACGCGATGCCGGTGAGGGACACGATGATGACGACGGGGGCCGACACGATCCCCGCTTCCACCGCCGCCTGGCCGACCACCAGGGCGCCGAGGATGCTGACCGCCTGCCCGACCGTCTTGGGCAGCCGGATGCCGGCTTCCCGCAGCGCTTCAAAGGACACTTCCATGATCAGCATCTCCACCAGGGCCGGAAACGGAATGGCTTCCCGCGCGGCGGCCACGCTGAGCAAGAGCGTGGTCGGCAGCATGTCCGGATGGAAGGTGACGACCGCCACGTAAAGCGCCGGCAGATACAGCGCGATCAGCGCGAAGCCGAAGCGGAGCCAGCGGATCAGGTTGGAAATGTAGAAACGCTCGTAGTAGTCTTCGCTCGCCTGCAGCAGCTGCCAGACGGTGATCGGGCCGATCATCACGAAGGGCGTGCCGTCCACCAGAATGGCGAACCGTCCCTCCAGGAGCTGCCCGGCCACGGTGTCGGGGCGTTCCGTGTATTGCAGCTGGGGAAACGGCGAATTCGGATGGTCTTCGATGAGTTCCTCAATATAGCCGCTTTCCAGCACGCTGTTGATCTCGATGGCCTCGATCCGGCGTTTTGCCTCCTGGACGATCTTCCGGTCGGCGATGCCGTCGATGTAAGCCAGAACGATATCCGTGCGGGTGTACGTTCCCTTGACGAAGCGGACCATTTTCAGGTCGGGGGACTTGATTTTGAAACGCAGTAGCGCGGTGTTGACCCGCAGGTTTTCCGTAAAGCCTTCCCGCGGCCCGCGGATCACCACTTCCGAATTCGGTTCCTGCACGCTGCGCCTTGTTCCGCCTTTGACGTTGAACGCGGCGCCTTCGGCGTACCCGTCCACCAGGAGCAGCACGTTGGCGGACAGGACGGCTTCCACCGCCTGCTCCACGCTGTCGATCCGCCGCATCTGGGACAGCGACACGCCCTGGGACGCGGCGGCGTCCGCGCCCTTCTCCGCCAGGCCGGGATCCACGAAGAAAAGCAGCGGCATCAACATGTGCAGATGGGTTTCCGCCGAGTCCACGATGCCCTCCGTATACACCAGAAGGGCTTCCCGGCCATCCTTGATCCGGAAGCGGCGAAACGCGATGTCCGAACAGTCCTGCAAAATGTGGCCCAGGCGTTCCTCGTTGGCCGCCAGGGACGGCTGCAGCGGTTCTCCTCCGTCCGCGTTCCCGTTCCCGTTTCCCCCGCCGCCTTGGCCGCCGCCGTGACCTTCGTTGTTTTTTCCGGCGGAATCGCCTTTTTTGACGCCGCCTGACCCTCCCCCTCCGCTTCCGCTATGGGGATCGTCCATGGACATGCGGCGATGGCGCCATTTCCGTCTCCAGTCCCTCATGCGCTGCGTCCTCCCGCCGACTTTTGCCGAAAACGGGCGCAAGGCCCGGGTTGCGGTTACATTTTCCCCCGTTTTTCCGCCAAAAATGCAAAAAAACGCCGCATCCGTTCCCGGATGCGGCGTCCCCAAGGCCCGTCAACTCCCCGTTTTGCCGCTTCAAAACTCGAAACTCAAGTAGCTGAGCGTCCCGTAATCGTATTGCCGGAACAACACTTTCGGCTCGCCGTTGCCGCTGCCCAGGGCCAGAAACAGCGGCACGAAATGCTCCGGACGGGGCACCGCCAGGCGCGCATGGGGCGCAAGAGTTTCATATTGGAACAAAGTTTCCAGGTCCCCCCCGGTGATCTTGCCGATCAGCCATTCGTCAAACTCCACGGCCCACCGTTCCGGCTCCCGCTGCCCCCACCGGAGCGCGGAAAGATTGTGCACGGTCGCGCCGCTGCCGATCACGAGCACGTTTTCCCTGCCGAGCTCCCGCAGCGCCTGTCCGATGCGGTACTGATCCGCCGGGGGAAGGAACGGATTCACCGACGCCTGCACCACCGGAATGTCCGCTTCCGGGAAAATGCGGCAAAGGAGCGTCCATGTCCCGTGGTCCAGCCCGCGCGATTCGTCGAGCCGGACCGGGATGTCCGCCGACCGCAGCAATTCTTCCGCCCGCTTCGCGACTCGGGTCGAACCCCTCGCCGGGTAGACGACGCGGTACAGCTCATCGGGAAAGCCGCCGAAATCGTAAATCATGCCGTAAACGTCGTCCGTACAGGTGATCGTCGTCACGTTCCGTTCCCAGTGCGCCGTGAACACCAGCACCGCCCCGGGCCGGCACCTGCGGCCCCATTCGCCGAGAAAACGGGTATAGTCGCTGTCCTCGATGGCAATCATCGGCGAACCGTGGGCAAAAAACGCGGAAGGTACGATCGGAACCCCTCCCATACTTAAAATACGTAAGTAAGTATACTTTTTTTATTCCTCTCTGTCAAGGAAGCCTTCATACCCCGTACCCGATCCGGGCTCTGCACGTCCCGTGCTCCGCGGTCATTCCGGGGCCGCCAGGCGGTTGGTCAGCGCGCCGAGTTTTTCGATCTCGACGGTAACGACGTCGCCGGGCTTCAACCATACCCGCTTTTCCTCCGGATAGCCGAGGATCACCCCTTCCGGCGTGCCGGTCAGGATGACGTCGCCGGGCATGAGGGTCATGTGGCGGGAGATGTAGCTCACCAATTCGTCGCAGGGAAAGATCATGTCCGATGTGTTCGAATGCTGACGCACCTCGCCGTTGACCGAACATTTGAGTTCCAGGCGGTTCGGGTCGCCCGCTTCGTCCGCGGTCACCAGGTAGGGCCCGAGGGGACAGAAGCCGTCGCAGGTCTTTCCGAGAAGCCACTGCGATGTGCGAGTCTGCAGGTCCCGCGCCGACAGGTCGTTGGCCGCGCAATAACCGAACACGTATTCCAGCGCCTTTTCCTTCGGCACATCCTTCGCTTTGCGCCCGATCACCACGGCAAGTTCCACCTCATAATCCACCATCGACGACGCCTTCGGCAGCGGCACGTCCTGGCGGTGCGCAGCCAGCGCGTTGCTGAACTTGCTGAACAGCACCGGGTAAGCCGGGATCGGCGCACCGGTTTCTTCCGCGTGCTTGCGGTAGTTCAGGCCGACGCAGATAATCTTTCCGGGATTGGGCACGCACGGGGCGAAGACGAGGCTGTCCTCGTTCCGCAAAAAGGCGGTTCCGGTTCCCCCCGTTCCGGAAAGCACCCGTTCGGCGTACGCCGCGAGCGTCCGTACCGCTTCGCCGCCTCCCGCGATGGCCTCGTGCACCGTCTTCGGCACCCCGTCCGCCGGTTGCGCCGCCAGCGCGCCCGTCACGTCGAAGACCCCGCCATTCGTTTTCACGCCCAGTTTCTCCTGCCCTTCCTCGAAAAAAGCGATCAGTTTCATGAAAAAGTATCCCCTCTCCTGTTGTTCATCGTTAAGCGCATTCATTCCTATGCTACCACTCGACCGTTTTCCGGTTCAATCAAGAGATGCGCTTCCGCGCCGTCCCGGGCCAAATCGAGTAGAAGGGGGCGGCTAGCCCCCGTCCTCTCACACCACCTGGCATGCGGGTCCGCACCAGGCGGTTCCGAAGAGTTAACGAAATGCCAGGTAACATTCAAGCATGCTGACCAGCCCTTGCGCCTGAAAATATCGGGTGTCAAGGGCGTTGTTCAGGTTGCGGGACATCTCCCATGGCCCCCGGCGTGAGTT
>LZRV01000067.1 GCA_002159065.1 Paenibacillaceae bacterium ZCTH02-B3
CGCTGAACCTCCGGGACCGAAACTTCCCGAGATCGTCGTTGACGAAAATCCCGCCGAGCTCATAACCGCCGTTGGGCGCCTGTTTCCAGACCGGCAAAAGATGCGTGCTCAGCACCGAGCGTTCCATCTTTTCGAAGGCCAGCTGCCGGGCGCTGCCGTCTCTTTCTCCGGCGTACGGGATCGTGATCCGGGGATGAAGAAGGGTTTCCAGATCCACCAGGACCGGATATTCTCCGCGGGCGATCATGTTCTCGGCGTGAAAATCCGTGCCGTCCAGGGCATAGACGAGGCAGAGAATCGCCCCCGCCCGGTGGTAAAATCGCCGCACCGCGTCGTGATCCGCGCACGGGGCGTGTTCGACGAACTCTTCCCATCCGTGGGAACCGCGATCGAGCAATTTCGTCTTTTTCAAATCAAGCGGAAATTCCGTCCGTTCGTTCAGCCAGTCCAGCAGGCGATGGAAGGCCGCCGTAATTTGCAGCGATTTCGGCTTGTAGACCACCTTGCGGCCGTCTTCCAATTCGACGATCATGACCGATCGGCCGCCGTTATGGGGATCGGAAAGGCCGATCCGCAGCGAGCCGATGCGCCCGGCGGCCCGGCCGTCCAGAATCGCCGCGCCGATGGCTTCCCGATCCCGGACGTATCTGCGGAGAAACTCGCCGCTTGCCGCCGTCCAATTGTCGATCGCCTGGGCGAGCAATCGGGCAAGCACGCTGTATTCATCCAAAAATTCGAGATATTTGCCGCCAAACAGGTTTTCCACGAACCGAAGATAGACGGAGCGTCCGCTCTCCCCGCCGGCATGCGCCTGCAGCTGGCTGGCAAACACGCGGACGACGCCGTTCGGGTCCAGGGCGCGATAGGTCGAATATTCCAGTTCCAGGGCTTGCCAGCTCAATCGGGACAATCGCCCGAGCAAATCGCGCTGCAGATCCCTTTGCGCCCGTTCGCACAGCCACGTCAGTCGGTCGCCTTCGGCTTCGGCAAGCATGTCCCATCCGACCTGCACGAACGGCACCAGCAACTCCTCGAACGGCACCGGCTTTGAGGGATCTAGGAAAGCGGGCTTTTCTTCCGGCGTCCAAGCCCGATGGGATTCGACGCTGCGGATCATGCGCCGCAGCGTGGCCGACCAGGAAGGCAGGGCGGCTCTCTCGGAAAGCCGCGCCGGCAGGAGGGAACGGCGCGCATCCTCCAAAGTCCAACCCGACAGCTTCAGGCGCTCGGCGAACCGCCGTTCGTCGCCCTTTGCCGCGTTGGTTTGCCACGTATTGAATCTGGCGCGCAAAAGGCGTTCGTCCGCGGCCGATTCCAGGGGCTCGAACGGGCCGGTCAATCTTTCTTCCGGCGTGCTGGCCTTTTCCACAATGGACGTGACGGGATCCGCCGTCACCGGACTCGAAGGGGTCATCGTTTCTCACTCGTTTGTTCGGGATTCCGATCTTTCATGATCCCAACCTTGCAGGATTCGCTGTTGCACCCTCTCGGTGAAAAGTTCGTAGGCTTTCAACATCTGGTCGAAAATCGTGACCGCTTCCGCCCGGGTGGCGTAAGGACCTCCGGCCGGGATGCGTTCCCCGACGAACGGGAACATGGATTGGACGATTTCATTGGAGAGAAATGCCGCGTAGATCTCATCCGCCGTCACATGGCCGTTCGGATTGAACCGTCCCCCTTCCAGGATGCCTGTTCTGTACAACGCTCCGGCGTATCCCGCAAACCAGTCGTCCGCGTCCACGTCATCGAACGCTTCCGCGGCCAATTCGGCGTCGCCTTCTTCTTCCATCGCATAAAACCGTGCCGCCATGGCCGCAAGTTCCGCCCGCGTCAACAACCTGTCGGGACGGAAGGCGCCGTCCCCCGTCCCTTTGATGATACCATGGGCGGCCATCCGGTGAACCGCTTCCCGGTAGGGAGCGTCCAGAACGTCGGAGAACGTTTTTACGTTCGTGACGACGAAGTAGTAATGGACGCATCCGCAGACCGTCATCGTCACCATCTGGCGGTCACCATGAACGGACGATACTGTGGTCTTGGCCCAGAATCGGCCGTTTTTCGGATTGAAACCCATGGCGGTGGAGAATACCCGGTCAAGAGCCGTTTCCGAGGGCAGCCATTGCGTGAAGAAAGCGTCAAAGCCCTCATTCGTAAAAAATTCCCCGTTTACCCAAGCCTCGATTTTGACGGCAACCGGTTCGGCAAGAAGCGTCATCCCTTGCTCTTCGGCCGCTCGCCGGATTTGTTCGCGTTCATCAGGGCCTGTGGTTCTGACGGCCGCTTCAACCCAGATGTTTTCTACGGCCACGTCCAATTCTTCCGCCAATTGCCGAAAAGCGTCGCCATTCAGAAAGCTCGCGAACACGCCAAGGGGCGTCTCGAGCACCACGAGATTGCGGGGATGATCGTCATAAATGGCCAGAATCTGCGCCGCGTTCAAGCGCACGAGCAAATGTTCCGCGTCCGCATCGGCCCGAACCGCAAGCCGGACCGTCTTTTCCTCGCCGGGAGCGCCATGCGCCAGCGCCTGTTCCACCTGTTCCGGAGTGATCACGATGGGTTCGGGTCCGGCGACCGCGGCGGAATCCGGGAATTCCCCGGCAAATACCGGCGCCTGGACAACGGAAACCGCCAACAGCATCGCGACGCACAGAACCGGAAGTTTCCGTTTGCCTGCGCGCTTCATGTCTTCTGTTTTCTCCTTTCCCGCAAAATGATGGAAATCGGGAAACGCGCACCGTACGATGATCAAGCGGCGTTCAAGGGTTTCTAATTTTCCGTTTCGTGCCCAAAGTTAAACAGTTCGCATTCCTGGCCCAAAGTGGGGAAGAAACCGCCCGCCACCCAATCCAGTTTTTCGTCGCTGAGCTCGCCGTCCGTCTGCAAGTCGGGCAGGACCAGCGTGAGATCGTAGCCGTCCCGTTCCAGGAAGCGGAGCTTGAACGTTACCGGCAGTTCCCGTCCGAAAATTTGCCGGAACGCTTCGCGCGGTTCCCGCAGGCACAAATTGCGGAACGTTTCATCGATGGCGGCCTTCTTGTACAGTTCGGCCATCTTTTGCTTCACCTGATCAGGGGTCCAGGCATTCATCTCGACATCACACCTCGCCAAGTATTTTCCCGATGGTGATCCGGGCGCATCGCGGGGTCCGGACCGCCAGCCGGCTGAAACAAGCTTCCCGCTGCATTCTGCCGGACGGGGAAACATCCGTCCCCATGCCCGATTGTAAAAAGGAACTTTAAAGATACGATAAAATCCAGTTTAAATTTTCTTGATCTTGACAACTTCTTGTAAAAATCTCCGCGAAGTCGGCGGAGGACAAAGTCGGGGAGGCGCAACGACAAACATGGACCCTTGCAGAATGAGGCGCATTTTTAAGAACCTCTGAAAGAGGATGTTCCGTTTCCGGTATCGGATTTGGCAAAAATCGGGCGACCTCAAGGGTACGCCCGGTTTTGCTTGTCATCGCCCCTGTACATCAAGCGCCTGTACAGATGTTGGTGTTCAACGCTTCATGGCAGTTGGGCATCACACCGCCCGCGACATTCTCCAGTTCCAGGTCGTCGATGCTCTCGTCCGCCATGGCGACCGGGTTCCAGGGAAGAACAATGTGCAGGGCGCGGTCCGATTGTTCGTGGACGTGGATCAGGATGGACGGGTGAATGGTTTCCCCGTATTCTTCTTCAATCGCTGTTTTCGGATCGGAAAAGAGAAGCGATCGGAACCGTTCGTCCCGCAGAGTCTTCCGCCGAAGCTGGTGCTCCAGTTGCCTGCGCGTTTCGGGGGCGCGGACGGCGGTGGATGAATCTTCTTGCCCGGTTTCGGGTCGATCAGGCAAAACCAGATGGATGACGCGGTCCGTTTCTTCATGGACATGCACGGTCAAGTCGGGCGGGAGAACCAGGCCAAACTCCTCCTCCATCGCCTCCTTCGGCGAAGACAGAAGTTTGCGGCGAAAGGCGGAGCTTTCCCACGATCTCTTGATCAGACGTTCCATAAACGCTCCGCTCAACTGTTTTTGATATTCCGGCATTTCCAATCACCTCTGGCACCCGACATGAAGAACGCGCCGCGATAGCTCTTGCCAGGATCCTTTTCCGTCAACCTTGCAGACTGCGCTGCTGCGCCCGTTCAATGGAGAGTTCGTAGGCCTGCAGCAACTGGTCGAAGATCAGGGCCGCTTCCGCCCTGGTGACGCGGGAACCGCCTGTTTGGATCGGTCCGTCCAGGAACGAGAACAGGAACTGGATGACCGGATCGCTATAGAGTACGTTATAAATTTCTTCCGCCGTCACGTTGCCGTTTGGATGGAACGTGCCGCCTTCCAGAAGGCCGGCCCGGTACAACGATCCGACATAGCCGGCGTACCAATCATCCGCGTTCACATCGTCGAAGGCTTCCGCGGCCAGTTCGGCGCTCCCTTCTTCCACTGCTCCGAAGAAACGGACAACCATGGCTGCAAGCTCGGCCCGGGTGAGAAGCCTGTCGGGCTGGAACAAACCGCCGCCCGTGCCCTGGATGACCCCTCTCGCAGCCAGCCGGTTCAACGCTGCCCGGTAGGAATCGCCGGTGGCGTCGCTGAAGGTTTTCTCGTTCTTGACAAGGACATAATGGCCACATTTGCAGGTCATGACCGTCAGCATCTGGCGGCCGTCCCGGACGGACGAGGTCGCGGGGACGAAACGGAATTCTCCCGTATCCGGAATGTAGAACATGGCGGCGGAGGATTCCCAGTCAATGGCCGGGTCCGCGGGCAGCCATTGCGTCAGGTACCCGGGGAACCCTTCGTCCGCCAGCAATTCCCCGTTTGCCCGAAGTTCCATCGTGACGGCCGCCATCGGTTGGGCAAGAAGGGCAAGTCCTTGCGCTTCGGCCGCTTGGCGGATTTGCTCCAGCTGTTCCCCGTCCGGTTTGGTGATGGTCACTTCAAACCGGATCGCTTCGGCCGGAACGCCGAATTCTTCGGACAGCGCCTCCAGATCCCAGCCCGGGATGAACGCGAGTTCGCCGAAGGGCGTATCGTACACGACAAGATTTCGGCCATGATCGCCTTGAATGGCCAGAATTTCATCCGCGTGCATTCGCACGACGAGTTGTTCCGCATCCTCATCCGCCCGCACCGCAATCCGGATCGTTTTTTCCACGCCCGGTTCGCCTTTCGCCAGCGCCTGTGCCACCTCATCGGCGGAAACGACGGTTTCCTCAGCCAGGGCCGTCGCCGGCGCCAGGGCAAAGACGATGACCGCAGCCAGGAGCAGTTTCAGGCATTTCCCGTTTCCATGTCGCTTCATGGTTTCATCCGTATCCTTTCACCCGTGGTTGATCAAGGACAGTGTAACACCCGAAGATAAAGGGACGTTTAAGGATTTCTAAATTTTTTTTTGTAAACGGTAAACGGGTCCGGAGCCGCTGCGGACGCTTCGTTTCGGCTTGCGGCCGGCCATGGTCCGAGCAGGAGAGCCAGGGTAAGGAGCAGGATTTCACGGGATCGCACCCTCTGTTTGTTTGAAAAAGGCGACGGTCAACAGGCAACGTTTTCTCCCTGTCCGAAAGTCTGTTCGAAAGATCTCTCGCGGCACAGTATGATAACGGCTGAATATGAACTTTCCTTATATCTTTCTCTATTTCCAGAAAAAATTTTATAATTGCGTTGGGAACCGTACGAATTTTGTCCAGCATTGAAGAAAAATGTCCGGTGTATCGGGAAAACCGTTTTCATGTGCCCGGAGCGGGCGGCGCACCGGACGGTTCAAGGAGTTGCGGCCCATGACGAACACCCCGGCGGCAACCCCAAAATCGAGAATTGTCGTGATCATCGGCCTGATCGCGGTGGCGGCCTTTTTGCTCGTCTGGCTGGACAGCAGCCTGCCCAGACCGTATCCCGCGGCGAAAGCCGTTCAGGGAAGCCTTGACCTGACGGAATGGGACTTCGCCCGCCAGGGCGTCCATCCGCTGGACGGAGAGTGGGAATTTTATTGGAACGAGCTTCTGGAGCCCGCCGATTTCGCGGGAAACGCGGCGCCGCCCGCGCCGGGGTGGATCGCTTTGCCCCATTCCTGGAACGGCAGCGTGGTGGACGGCCGGAAGATCGGGGGCGAGGGCTACGCCACCTTCCGCCTGCGCGTCCGGCTGCCCGGGACGGCGGATTCCGTCGGCCAGCTCGCCGTGAAAATGCCCCTTGTCTTTACGTCCTACAAACTTTGGATCAACGGAACCCTGCTGGCCGAGACCGGCACGGTGGGCACCGACCGTTCCTCGGTGACGCCCGCGTTCCAGACGAAGCTGGTTTCGTTCACCCCGCGGCCCGGCGACAACGAAATCGTGCTGCAGGTGGCCAACTTTCATCATCTGCGGGGCGGCGTGACCAAGAAGCTGGAGCTCGGCACCCTCGGCGAGATGAGCCGCAAATCCGATCTCAAGCTGGGCATGGAATTGTTCCTCGCCGGCAGCCTGATCATCATGGGCTGGTACCACCTGGGCCTGTATTCCTTCCGCCGGAAGGACCGCACGCCCCTCTATTTCGGCCTGCTTGCGCTGGATGTGGGCATCCGCACGCTGCTGGTCGGGGAAACGATCTGGACGAAAATGTTCCCCCATTTTCCCTGGGAAGTCGCCCTCAAAATGGAATATTGGACCTTCTATCTGGGCTTCCCGCTGTTCATGATGTATGTGCGCCATCTCTACCCGGACGAGATGTCCAAGTGGTTTCCGCGGCTGAGCGTGTGGACGGGGATCGCCTTTTCGCTGGTCGTGCTTTTCACGCCGGGAAGAATCTATACGCACACGCTCTTGCCCTATGAACTGATCAGCCTGGTCTGGATGGGGGCCGCGGCGGCTTCCTTCTTCCTGGCCTGGCGCAACGGACGGGACGGGGCGCGGATCGTGACGATGACCACGCTGATCCTTTATGCCACGGTCATCAACGATTACCTCTACTACAGCGAAAGGTTCACCCTGCTGGGCAGCCTGAGCTCGCACGGTTTGCTGCTGCTCTTTTTCGCCAATGCGTACATCCTGTCCGCGCGGTTTTCCCGGGCTTTCACGGCCGTGGAAATCATGTCGGGGCAGCTGGAGGAAACCAACCGGCTGCTGGAGGACAAGGTGGCCGAGCGGACGGCGAGCTTGGCAGAGACGAACCGCAAGCTGACGGAAGCCTACAATGAAATCAAAAACATCGAGCAGTCCCGCCGCCAGATGCTGGCCAACATCGTCCACGACCTGCGGACGCCCCTTGCCTCCATCCAGGGTTACGCCGAAGCGGTCATGGACGACCTGGAGCCCGCGCGGTGCAAAGAATTTTTGGAAATGATCTTCAGCAAAGCCACGGATTTGAACGAGCTGGTGGAGCAGCTGTTCCTTTTGTCCCAGCTGGAAAACAAGGCGGTGCTGTTTGATCTCAGGCCGGTGGAGTTCGCCTCGTGGCTTGCGGAGCTGTGCCGGCCGCTGGAGACGGACGTGCGGAACGCGGGACTCGATTTTGCCCTGGCGGTCCAGGCGGAGGACGGAACGGAGGTATTGGCCGACCCGGCCAAGGTGAAGCAGGTGCTGGTCAATCTGGTTCTCAACGCCGTCGAACATACGCCGCCGGGAGGCGCCATCCGCGTGGAATGCGTCCGGCAGGGCCGCGAGCTCGTCGTCTCCGTCACGGATACGGGGGCAGGCATCGAGCAGGACGTGCTTCCGCTGATTTTCAACCGATTTTTCACCACAGGCAAGATCCGGGGCAAAAAGAGTGGGCTCGGGCTTGGCCTGGCCATCTGCAAGGAAATCGTCCAGGCCCACGGCGGGCGCATCTGGGCGCAGAGCCAGCCGGGCAAGGGCAGCACGTTCTGTTTCTCCCTGCCCGTCCACAAAACCGGTGTCCCGGAAACACGGGTTGTGTGATAAAATATCACTTATAAATGCAAGCCATGACGAGATGAGGAGTTCCCCGCAATGACGACCGCGAAGAAGGTCCTGATCATCGACGATGATCAGGACATCGGCCGGTTGGTCGGGATGTACCTGCGGAACGAAGGCTACGAGGTGGAATACACCCCCCGCGGCGACGAGGCCGTGCCTTTGGCGAAGCAGATGAGTCCCGACCTGATCATCCTCGACGTGATGCTGCCGGGATACGACGGGGTCGAAATCTGCCGGGATCTGCGGCGGTTTACCGACGTTCCGATCCTGTTCCTGAGCGGCAAAAAAGATGAAACCGATATCGTCGTCGGCCTCATGGCGGGCGGGGACGATTACATCACGAAGCCGTTCCGCCCGCGGGAGCTGGTGGCCCGGGTCAAGGTGCAGTTTCGCCGCCGGCAGGTTGTCGCGCCCGCGGGCGCCCACGAGCTGCAGTATCCCGATCTCTCCATCGATCTGCTCAGCCGGACGGTGATGGTCCGGGGCGAGCGGGTCGTCCTGTCGGCCAAGGAATTCGATCTGCTGGCGCTGATGGCGAAGAACCCGAACCGCGTGTATCAGGTGGAGGAATTGTTCGAGCTCGTCTGGGGCGAGCACAGCCTGGGCGATACGCGGACGCTCATCGTACATATCAGCAATCTGCGCAAGAAGATCGAAACCGATCCGACCAGGCCGCAATTCATCGTCACCGTCCGCGGCGTCGGCTACCGGTTCAATCCGTATGGCCCGCTAAATCCATGAGCCGATCCGGTTCAAGATAAAGGGGTGGTGATCGTGCCTCTCACCCTGGTCCGTCAGGACATCACGCAGATGCGGACGGATGCCGTCGTGAACGCGGCGAACACGCGGCTGAAGATGGGCGGCGGAGTGTGCGGCGCCATTTTCCGGGCGGCCGGACCGGAAGAGATGCAGGCCGCCTGCGACAGGCTGGCGCCCATCCGCACGGGCGAAGCGGTGATCACGCCGGGGTTCCGGCTTCCGGCGAAGTACGTCATCCACACTGCGGGACCGGTCTATCGGGATGGAAGGCACGGCGAGGAAGAGCTGCTCCGGTCGTGTTATTTGAACAGCCTCAGGCTCGCCGCGGAGAACGGCTGCGGATCCGTCGCCTTCCCGCTGATTTCCGGCGGCATCTACGGCTACCCGAAGGAGGAAGCCGTGCGGGTGGCGATCGGCGCCATCCGGGAGTTCCTCAGGGAACGCGATCTGGACGTGTATCTGGTGCTGTTCGACAAGGAAGCCATGGCCATCGGAGAGAAGCTGCTGGCGGAAGAAGGCGCCGGAAGCTGATCCGGGCATGGGAATCGTACCGATAATTGCCGTTTGCCTCCATTTTCCTCGGGAATGGACAGCTTGGGAAAATGGAGGCGTTTTTTCGCGCCATGATATGGCACAAAATAGCATTTTATCTTTTATTTATAAAAAACGAACGAAAAGGAGACGCAAGTATTCATAATAGTTAATAAAATAAAATAGAAGAAACCATAAAAGGGAATTAATAACATTTCATTAAACAAAAATCTGCAAAAAATTTTCTGTTTCAAGTTGACGTAGTCGAACTAATATACTAATATACATGTGAAAACGCTTTATAATTCGAATCAGGGGGAATCAAGATGAATCGATGGGTTGCGAAAAGATGGCTGGTCCTATTGAGCGTGCTGCTCGTCGCCGGCATGGTTCTGGCGGCGTGCGGCGGCAAAAGCCAAAGCCAGGGCGGCGGTTCGGGGACTTCGGGGACTTCGGGCACTTCGGATTCTTCGTCGTCCTCTTCGCCTTCGTCAAGCGCTCCCGGTGAAGTCTACCATCTGAAAATGTCCACGCAGCTGGCGGATACCCACCCGATGGTGGAAGGGTTCCGCGAACTTGCCAAAAACCTGGAGGAAAAGTCGAACGGACGCATCAAGATGGAAATCTTCACGAGCGCCATGCTCGGTTCCGACGAAGACGTCATCGAACAAGCGCTCCAGGGCGTCAACGTCGCCGTGCTGACCGACGGCGGCCGGATGGGCAACTATGTGAAGGACATCGGGATTCTGGGCGCTCCCTATCTGGCCGACGACTATCAGGACATCCTCAAGATTATCGATACGGAAATCTTCAAGTCCTGGGAAGAAGAGCTGGCCCAAAACGGCATCCGGATTCTTTCGTTCAACTGGTATGACGGAGCGAGACATTTCCTGACCAACAAGCCGGTATACAAGCCGGAAGATCTGAACGGGGTCCGCATCCGCACGCCGGGCGCGCCGGTCTGGTCGGAGTCGGTCAAGGCGATGGGCGCGATTCCGGTGGCCATGCCGTGGACCGAAGTGTACACCGCCGTCCAGCAAGGGGCGATTGACGGGGCGGAAGGCCAGCACACGGCCACTTACTCGTCCAGGCTTTATGAAGTGATCAAGTACGTGGACAAGACCGGCCACTTCCAACTCATCAACGGCATCATCGTCGGCGAGAAGTGGTTCTCGAAGCTGCCGGAGGACCTGCAAAAGCTCCTGAAGGAAGAAACCCGCGCGGTGGCG
This sequence comes from Paenibacillaceae bacterium ZCTH02-B3, assembly GCA_002159065.1. GTDB lineage: Bacteria > Bacillota > Bacilli > Paenibacillales > Paenibacillaceae > ZCTH02-B3. Next base: position 10,422 of record LZRV01000067.1, read on the forward strand.
GAGAAAAACGCGCAATACATCGCCAGCCTGTCGGACGAATACGAAAAGAAAATGGTGGAAGCGGGCATGGAAGTCGTGGAACCGGACGTGGAAGCGTTCAAGGCCGCGGCGGAAAAGGCCTACGAGGTGCTTGGCCTGAAAGAGCTGAGAGAGAAAATCTACGCGGAAATCGGCAAATAAAGTATTATAGAGATAAAAATTGTGGCGGCAGGTTATCCGGATGAAAAAGATGTATGCCATTTTTTGCAAACTTGAGGAGACCCTCGTCAAGGCGTGCGTTTGCGCCGTGGCGCTGCTGGTCTTCCTTTCTGCCGTTTTCCGGACGTTCAAGCATCCGATCAACTGGGCGGTTGATTTGTCGCTCCTCCTGTTTGCCTGGGCCGTATTTCTGGGCGCCGACATGGCGCTCAGAAATACGGACCTGGTCAAGGTGGACATGATCGTGAACTGGATGCCGGCCAAGGCGCGAAAGATCTTGCAACTCGTCTGGAATCTTCTGATCATGGCGTTTTTGGCGATGGTCGTCTGGTACGGCGTCCATCTGGCGCTGGATAACACGAAAAGGCTTTTTCAGACACTGGGCATCAGCTATTCGTGGGCCACGTTCAGCGTTCCGATCGGATCGGCGTTCATGCTGGTCACCATGATCCTCAAAACGGTCGCACTCTGGAAAAGAGAGTAGGTTAATCCTCCATGCTGCTGTCTCTTGTCATCTTTTTGGCGTTGCTTTTTCTGGGAATGCCGGTCGCGTTTGCCATCGCGCTGGCGGGTGTCGCCTATTTTCTGAACACCCCCGATCTTCCCATGTCCATCACGGTGCAGCGGTTTCTGGTGCCCTCGCAGTCGTTCACGCTGCTGGCGATTCCCCTGTTTATTTTTGCCGGCAATCTGATGAATGAAACGGGCATCACGAAACGGCTGATCCGCCTTTCGGACACGCTGACGGGGCACATGTACGGCAATCTGGCCCAAGTCAGCGTCGTGCTCAGCACGATGATGGGCGGCGTCTCCGGCTCGGCCGTCGCGGACGCGGCCATGCAGGCCCGGATCCTGGGGCCGGAAATGATGAAAAAAGGGTACGCCCGGGGATTCGGAGCGGCGGTCAACGGATGGACGGGGCTCGTGGTGGCCACGATTCCGCCCAGCATGGGCCTCATCATTTACGGGTCGGTGGGGGAAGTTTCCATCGGCCGGCTGTTTGCCGGGGGTATCGTGCCGGGAGTGCTCATGATGGTTGCGTTCATGATCGCCGTTTCCTACGTGAGCCGGAAACGGCAATACATGCCGGTGCGGGACCGGTACCCGACCTTCCGGGAAGTGCTCGTCGCCTTCAGGGACGGGATTTGGGCGCTCATTTTCCCCGTCATTCTGATCGTGGGGATCCGCTACGGGCTGTTCACGCCTTCCGAATCCGGCGCCTTTGCCGTCGTCTACGCCATCTTCGTCGGGGCGGTCATTTACCGGGAACTGACCTGGAAAAAGTTCATGGAAACGGTGCACAAAAGCGCCATGGACATCGGGGCCATCATGCTCATCATCTCGGCTTCCGGGATTTTCGGGTACGGCATCGTGTACGATCGGGTGCCGCAAAACCTGTCGGCTTTCATCACCGAGCTGACCATGCACCCCTATTTCCTGCTTTTGATCATCATCATCTCGCTGATTATCGCGGGGATGTTCGTCGAGACGACCGTCGTGGCGCTTTTGCTCACGCCCATTTTTGTCCCCGTGATCACAAACGCCGGCATCGATCCGGTCCACTTCGGACTGATCATGATGACCGTGACGACCATGGGCGTGATGACGCCGCCGCTGGGAGTGTCCCTGTACACGGTATCTTCCATCATGGGATGTTCGCCGCAGGAGACCGTGAAAGAGTCGCTGCCGTTTTTCATCGCCGTCTTGGCGGTCGTCGCCGTCATGGTGTTTTTCCCGGATGTGGTGTTGTTCTTGCCGAACAAAATTTTTGGAGCTTAAAATAAAATTGTTAAAAAATTTTTTGGTCAATAGGTGAAAAATGATACACGCATACCTGAAAGAAAGAGGAAGTGATTCCAGAAGGAGCGACGTTTACGCGCATCTGCACAGGCAAATCATCGATCTGAGCCTCAAGCCGGGCGCCGTTCTTTCGGAAAAGGAAATCGCCCTGCAGTTCAACGTCAGCAGGACGCCGGTAAGGGAAGCCCTGATCCTGCTGGCCAAGGAAGGTCTGGTGGAGATTCTGCCCCAGGTGGGCACCTATGTGTCCCTGATCAATCCGGAACTGGTCGAGGAATCCCGGTTCATGCGGGAAGCGCTGGAGACCGCGGCCATCCGGCTGGCGGCGGAGCAATTCCGCGAAAACGAGCTCCTCCAGCTGGAACATCAGATCCGCATGCAGCAGCTGGCGATCCGGGAAAAGGACTACAAGGCGCTCATCAACCATGACGACACGTTTCACCGGATCATTTTCTGGGGATTGGGCAAAGAGAGATCGTGGAACGCGCTCGAGCAGATGAACGGCCACTTCAAAAGGGTGCGGTTCCTGCGCCTGTCCACATCCGACCCGGAGATGTGGACGGACATTTTGACGGAACATATGAATCTGGTGGAAGCCTTGCGGAAAAAAGACGCCCGGCTGGCCGAAAAGCTGATGAAGGAGCATCTGACCAAAGGGATTTTCCATATGGACGAACTGAAGAAAAAATATCCGGGCTATTTCAAAAAATAAAAGCGGTACACGATGTCGGGGCGAACATCTCCTTTTTTTTGTCCGTGGCGGGGAGGGAGTTTGCCGCGGGCAATGTCGACGGGCAGGAGTTGGAAGGAGAGTCTCAAATGGCGCCGTTTCGGCCTGTGGACGCTTCTTTTTTTGAACTGCCGACGCTGGAGCTGGCGCGGGCGTTGCTTGGGATGGCGCTGGTGAAGGAAACGGAAGAGGGAATCGCCGCCGGGTGGATCGTGGAAACGGAAGCCTACATCGGCCCGCATGACCGCGCGGCGCACAGCTACGGGGGACGCCGTACGCCGCGGACGGAAGTCATGTACGGTCCGCCGGGTCATGCTTATACGTATTTGATGCATACGCACTGCCTCATGAACGTGGTGAGCGGGAAGCCGGGACATCCCGAAGCCATCCTGATCCGCTCGGTGGAACCATGCGCCGGAGTCGGACTGATGTACAAACGGCGCGGACCCGTGAAAAAAGAACGGGACCTGACGAGCGGACCGGGGAAGCTGACGAAGGCGTTGGGGATCACCATCCGGGATTATGGAAGGCCGCTTTTCCTGGCGCCGCTTTATGTCGCCGAAGGAAGGCCGGTCCGCGAAATCGGCACAGGTCCGCGCATCGGCATCGACAATGCCGGCGAAGCGAAGGATTATCCGTGGCGTTTCTGGGAAAAGGGAAATCCGTTTGTCTCCCGATGATCAAAACAGCACCGGCACTTCCACCAGGTCCTGGATGCTTCCGTCGCGGGGGCTGCGCGTATACACGAGCAGCGTGCCCGTCGGCGCGGACGGAGGCTGATTGAAGCGGAGTTCGGTTTCAAACCGTCCGAACGCGGGCGCTCCTTCCGACGCCGTCACCGGTTGTTCGCGGACGACGACGCGGTTCGCGGCGTCGCGCACCTGGTAGAGCACGTTCGCCTCGAAGGCGCGGGCCGCGCCCACGAGCGGCTGTCCGGACCGGATGCGCGAGCCGGGCAGCGGCTGGAATACCACGATGTTGGTGGAAGAAGGCAGAGGGAGGATCAGGCGGTAACCGGGGAAAATGACGTCCGGGGAAAGTCCCGGCCGGCTCCGGTTCGCCCGCATGAGTTCCGTGAGCGGGATGCCGAAACGGCGGGAGATGCGATACAGCGTGTCTCCCTCTTCTATCTCGTACACGATGGCCGGAATGTAGATGAGCTGTGCGACGCTGAGAATGTCCGGCTGCTCCAGGCGGTTCAGCGCGGCCAGCATGTCGAGCCCCACGGAGTAGCGTTCGGCGATGCGGTAAAGCGTGTCGCCGGGGGCAACCTGGTGGAGCACGGCGCTGTGCTCCGTCATGCCCGGCAGGCGGATCAGGACCGCCCATCCGGGAAAAATCAGGTCGGATTCCGTGATCGGAGGATACAGCGCGTTCTGCCGGATGAGATCCTGCAGGGAAGCGCCGGTCCGATTGGCGATCCCGTAGAGCGTATCGCCGGGTTGAATCGTGTACAGCACATGGGTTCCCGGAACAATCGGCATCGCGGATGACACTCCTGTCGTCTGGGTGTTCATCCCCATCCTATGCCGATCCGCCCAGAGGCGTGCGTTCCGGGGAATTCAAGGCGCCGGCGGACCGAAACGTTGCAACCCGGGAGGTTCCGCGGTTCCCTTGCCTCGCACGGGCTTTGAGGACTGCCTTTGCGGAAGCTCAACGGTTCGGCGGCGTGATGAAGTTTTGCGTGTAATAGACGCTGTAATCCCCGCCGAAAGCCACGCCGACGCCCAGTGCCCTTAAATCCGACAGAATGTTCCTTCGGTGCCCCTCGGAGTTCATCCAGGCATGGTGCGCTTCAATGGCGTCGCTCTGGCCGGCGGCGATGTTTTCTCCCGCGGCCCGGAACGGGATCCCCGCGGCTTCGAGCCGATCCCATGGCATCTCACCGTCCGGGTTGACGTGATCGAAGAAATCCCTCGCCGCCATGTCCTCGCTGTGTTTGCGAGCCACCCCGGCCACCCGGTCGTTCCATGCGAACAAATCAAGCCCGCGCTGCGCCCGCGCCGCGTTGGCCAGCTCGAAGGATTGCCGCTCGAAGCTTTCCCGCAGCCGGTCGCTCGGGGGGCCGTAGAAGCTCCGCAGCGCCAGTTCCGTTTCGCTCTCCACAATCCGGATACCGGCGATGATTCCGGACTGGAAATTATCGTAGAAAAATTTGATAAACACGCCGTCCAGCCGGTACAGGCCGCTGATTTCAAGATCATCCCTGTGGATGAGAAAATTCGTGTTCCCTTTCTGGATATAGGTTTCCGGCTGGCCCAGTTCCCGCTCCACCCGGGACCGGGTCATGCCGGGCCGCACGGTTCCGTCCCGGACGGTCCAGTCGCCGCCCGACGTGTACAACCCCACGACGCGCCCGGATTGGACGCCGACCAGGGTATAATTGGCCGGATCGCTGCCGTAAACCAGCCACGAAAACCCGTACTGGCTGAGGTCAACCCGGTCCGGCGGGCCCAGCTTGAGCCGCACGGATTCTTCCGTGTCGCCGATGGCGATCCCCCTGACCAGCGCTTCCGCCGATCGCGGCGTTTCGGATACGGGGGAAGTGCCGCCGGTTTGCGGGCCGCCGAGGCGCAGGCCGGAATCTTTGAGGTTGCGGATGAATTGCGCCGCTTCCGCCCGGGTCAGCGTGTCGTCCGGCCGATAGCCTTCCACCGTCGGAGCCGTCTTGCCCCGGGACAGGCCCCGGTCAAGCAGGTATTGCACCGCATCCGTGACGGACAGCTGCCGTCCCTGGGTGGATGCGATGAGCTGCGCCACATGACCCCGGTTGTACCACTCGGCAACCAGAATTCCGGCGACCGTCCATCCGTGATCGGCGGCGATGTCGTAATATCCCGCGTACCAGGGCCCGTTGGGGGACGGGGCCGGGGTTCCCGCTTCGGGAAACGCCCGGATCAGCATCGCCAGGAACTCCGGCTCCGACACCGGCGCATCGGGCCGGAACGAGCCGTCCGGATAGCCGGTGACGATGCCTTCCGAGACCGCCCAGTCCACCGTTTCTTCCGCCCAGTGTCCCGCAACGTCCGGGAAGACCGCTGCCCGGGCGGTATCGGAGGGGGCGGACAGACCCAGGAATACGGCGAGCAGCGTCGCCAGCAAAGCGGCGGCCGGCCGTCGGCGGCGTCTTTCCGGGCCTTGTCCGGACGGCCGCGGGACGGCACTCGACTTGGAATTTGACGCTGGAGGGGTATGCGCTTGCATCCGATCAACCTCCCGGGGCCGTGCCGGAACACGCGGCGGCCGCGTACGCTTGCGATTCTATTCTATCATCGAACCGGTTGAGAATCCCGTGGCGTTGTAAAAAAATAAGGAAGCAGGAAAAACGGAAGGGGAGGGGACGGAGGATGTCGCTGTACGCGTTCGAGGTGACGGACATTCGGGGGAACACGGGCACCCTCGAGCCTTGGAAAGGGCAGGTCCTGCTCATCGTCAACACGGCGACAGGGTGCGGGTTTGCGAGGCAGTTCGGCGGGCTGGAATCCTTGTATCAAAAATATCGCGACCACGGATTTGCGGTGCTGGGATTTCCCTGCCGGCAGTTCATGCGCCAGGAATTCAGCGAACGAAGCCGCATCGAGCAGGCGTGCCGGCGGGACCACGGGGTGACGTTTCCGTTGTTTTCCGTGATCAACGTCAACGGTCCCGGCGCCCATCCGCTTTTCAGGCATCTGAAACGTGAAGCCCGCGGCTTTCTGGGAACGCGTTCGATCAAATGGAATTTCACCAAGTTTCTGGTGGACCGGGATGGACGGGTGGTGCGGCGGTTCGCCCCCGCCACGACGCCGGAAACCATGGAACCGCATATCCGCAGGCTGCTCGGCGTCTGACGGCGGGCGGCGCAAAAAGGCGCCGGAGGCTCCGGTTCAAACCGGACGCCCCGGCGCCAGGTCCTTCAGCTCCGGCACCAGATTCGGCGGTACCTCGCCCTTGAGTCCCGCGACGAGGTTCCGCGCGGCCAGCATGGCCATGGCGGTTCGCGTTCTCTCGGTGGCCGATCCGATGTGCGGCAGAAGCACGACGTTGTCCAGGGTGAGCAGCGGATTGTCCGGATGCACCGGCTCTTGTTCAAACACGTCCAGCGCGGCGCCGCGGATCGTGCCGTTGCGCAATGCTTCGATAAGGGCCGCCTCGTCGACCACGGCGCCGCGGGAGACATTGACAAGGATGGCGGTCGGCTTCATGCGGGCAAGCTGCTCGCGGCCGATCATTTTTTTCGTCTCCGGGGTGAGCGGCGTCAGGACCACGACGAAATCCGACCGGGCAAGCAATTCGTCCAGCGGGACGTAAACGGCGCCGTAGCGGGCTTCCGCTTCGGGTTTCCGCGAGCGGTTGTGGTACAGCACCTCCATGTCGAAGCCCAGCCGGGCCCGCTTGGCCACCGCTTCGCCGATGCGTCCCATCCCGATGATGCCCAGGGTGGCATGGTGGACGTCGACGCCGAACAACTCCCTGTCCATTCCCTTGACCCAGCCGCCCTTGCGGACCAGGCGATCCAGCTCCGCTACCCGCCGCGCCGCCGCCAGGATGAGGGCCATGGTCAGGTCGGCCACCGTGTCGTCCAGCACGCCTGGCGTGTGGGTGCCCATCACGCCCCGCCGTTTCATGGCTTCCACGTCGAAGTTGTCGTATCCGACGGAGACGTTGCTGACAATCCGCAGGCGGGGCGCATGGTCGAGCAGCTCGTCGTTGACGGGGGTGCCGGCCGTGAGCAGCCCTTCGACGTCGGCGATGGCCGCAAAAAAGCGCTCCCGTCCCGGCCGCTCACGGCTTTCCCAGAATTCGCAGTCGCAATGTTCCGTCAGGTACGCCTTGACTTCCGGCGGTACTTTCCTCGCCACATAGACCTTCGGTTTCATCCTTCGTTAACCCGCCTCTCCCATGGTTGTTCTCTGGATGCCGGCATGGATGCCGGGCTTGGATGCAGGGCCGCCGCGCCGTCATTCCAGCGCTTCCCGGATCAGCCGGACGGAGCGGAGCCGCTTGCCGAAATCGTGAACCGGGCAGGTGATCATGAGCTCGTCGGCGCCGTATTCGCACATGATTCGCCCAAGCGCCTCGCGCACCTGCGCGGGATTTCCGACCACGCGATTCGCGCGGCGGGCGGCGAGCAGTTCCAACTCAAAATCCGTGCAGGGGCAGCTCTCGGCCGTCGCCACCGAGGGAAGCCAGGGCAGCGGAAAGCCGTGTTCCACCCGCAAAAAGAACAGCTCGTGGCTGGCGGCGAGGCGCCGGGCTTCCTCCTCCGTATCCGCGCATATGGCGGGCACCGCCACCATCGTCCGGGGCGCCCGGTTCAGCGCCGAGGGGCGGAACGACTCCCGGTACAGCCGGGTCGCCGCCGCGCCCGCGGGCGTGCCGAAAAATTGCGCGAAGGAAAAGGCAAGACCTTTCTCGCCCGCGAGCCGGGCGCTTTCGTCGCCGGAGCCGAGCAGCCAGATTTCCGGCGCGGTCTGAATGGAGGGGCTGGCGAGCGGCCCGGCGTAGCGATGGTCTGACGGCAGCGACTCGTGCAGGCAGCCGATCAGGTCGTCCACCTGCCGCGGATACGGGTCGGCGTCGCGGAACCTGCCTTCCCTCAACGCGCGGGTGGCAACGGGCAGGCCGCCCGGCGCCCTTCCGAGGCCGAGGTCGATCCGGTTCGGGTGCAGCGTTTCGAGCAGCCGGAAATTTTCCGCCACCTTGTAGGCGCTGTAGTGCGGCAGCATCACGCCGCCGGCGCCGACCCGGATGCGGGAGGTGGCGGCGGCCACATGGGCGATGAGGATTTCCGGGCTGGACGACGCGAGGGATGCCATGCCGTGGTGCTCGGAAACCCAGTAGCGGGCGTACCCCAGCCGTTCGGCTTCCCGCGCCAGTTCCACGGCTTCGGCCAGGGTGTCCGCGACGGTTCTGCCTTCACAGACGTGGGTATGGTCCAGGTCAGAACGCCCATTCCCCGCCGCGGAACAGCGCGTCCACGGTTCCGTCCGGCCGTACCCCGTCGATGTCCGTTTCCGCGGAACCGATCATGAAATCGACATGGACAATGCTTTTGTTGAGCCCGATTTTCGCGAGCTCGTCCTTGCTTTTGTCCTTGCCTCCTTCCATGCAAAACGCGTAACCGTCTCCGATCGCCAGATGGCAGGAGGCGTTTTCGTCGAACAGCGTGTTGTAGAAGACCAGATCGGTGCGGGAAATCGGGGAACTATGGGGCACCAGGGCCACTTCGCCGAGGTATGCCGAACCTTCGTCCGTGTCGATGAGCTTTTTCAGCGTCTCCAGACCCTGCTCCGCCTGCACGTCGACGATCCTGCCGTCCCGGAAGGTGAACGAGAAGTTGCGGATGAGCGTCCCGCCGTAGCTGAGGGGCTTCGTGGCGCGGACGGTGCCGTTTGTCCCTTCCTTGAGCGGCGCCGTGAACACTTCCTCCGTCGGCATATTGGCGACGAAGGGAATGCCTTTCTCGTTTACGCTGCCGCCGCTTACCCACAGGTGTTCGGGCGGCAGTTCCACGGTCAGGTCGGTGCCGGGACCGCGGAAGCGGAGCAGGCGGTATTTCCGGTCGTTGAGGATCGCCGCTCTTTCTTCGAGACGGCGCAGATGCTCCCGCCAGGCCCCCACGGGATCTTCGCCGAGCACGCGCGTGGCCGCGAAGATGGCTTCCCAGAGGGCTTCCACCGCCTTCTCCGCATCCAGATCGGGGAACACTTTCATCGCCCATCCCGGAGACGGCACGGCGAGGACCGACCAGCTCACTTTGTCGGCCATGATGTAATGGCGATAGTTTTGCAACGCGAGTCCGGCCGCTTTCCGGGCGTCGGCGATCCGCTGAGGGTCCACGCCCTTCAGGAGATCCGGATCCGACGACGTGAGGGACAGGAAAGCGGCGCCGTCTGCCGCCATCTCTTCCCATCCCCTGGCCCGCCACATCGGATACTCCTTGAACGAATCCGCCGGGGCCATGTCGTAGCG
>LZRV01000068.1 GCA_002159065.1 Paenibacillaceae bacterium ZCTH02-B3
ACTTTCCCTCGTCCCTCAAATTGCAAGTGCTGATCGAGCAGGTACACGTGTTTGCCGGTTTGACGATCCATGTACAACCTCCGCTTGAAGCGAATGCTGCCAAACACGGTGTTGACGCTGGTTTCCCGTTCCGCCTTGACGCGAAAACGCTGGCGATCCCTTTGCTCAAGGATGATCTGATCCAACATCTCCAACGCTGTCTTCATCGCGCTGGCGAACGCTTCCTGCATCTCCCGGAACATCCACTGCTCAAGCTCTTTCATTGTGGGAATGATTGTGGTAAAGTGCTGCACAGGAGCTTCCTCCTCTTGGTGTGTGTTTTGTACCAAATTCACTTTACCAAGGGAGAAGCTCTTTTTTCTATGTTCGCTTTTTCCAGACTTTACCCCCACGCAAATTTTACTCTAACGCTGGATGGCGACGTCGGGACACGCCGCGCGCCATTACGCGACACGGAAGGGGTCCTTTTCCGCCGAAGAAGGGATTACCTCGGTAGCGTAGCCCGCGGCGGCCAGCCGTTCCCGCAGCCATGCGGCCAAGCGGGTTTTGAAAATTTTTTCCGCGTGGTGGCCGGGGTCGACGATGGCAAGACCGGCCGCTTCAGCGTCCATCGCCGTGTGGTAATCGATGTCTCCGGCGACCAGCACGTCTGCTCCCGCATGGAGGGCCTTTTGCAGGTATCGGCCGCCGGAACCGCCCACCACCGCCACCTTGCGCACCCCGCGGGATTCACGGCCGACGACCCGGACAAAAGGCACGTCCAGAGCCCGTTTCACCCGTTCCGCGAACGCCTCCAGCGTCTCCGCTTCCGGCAGGACGCCGATCCGGCCGATGCCGGCGGTGCGTCCCTGCAATTCGAGGGGATACACGTCGTATGCCACTTCTTCATACGGATGCGCCCGCAGCATGGACGCAATCACCGGCTGCAGCGCGCTGCCCGGCACCACCGTCTCGATGCGGACTTCCTCGACCTTTTCCAGTTCCCCCTGGCGCCCGATGAACGGGTCCGTTCCTTCCTGCGGCATGAAGGTGCCGATGCCGTCGATGTTGAAGCTGCAATGGCTGTAGTTGCCGATGTGGCCGGCGCCCGCCGCGAACAGGGCGTCGCGCACCTGGTCCTGGTGGGTGCGGGGCACGAACACGGCGAGTTTGAACAGCCGTTCATGGTATACCGGATCCAACACCCGGCAATCGGCCAGGCCGAGCGCCTCGGCCATCCAGTCGTTGATGCCGCCTTCCGCCGCATCCAGATTGGTATGCATCACATAGACGGCAATGTCGCCCTTCAGGAGCTTGGCGGCCACGGACCCTTGGGGGGTGTCGGTCTTCAGATGGCCAAGCGGGCGAAAAATGAAGGCGTGATGCGCGACGACGAGCCCGGCTCCCAGCTCCGCCGCTTCATCCGCGACGGCGGACGTGACGTCCAGGGCGACGAGCACCCGGCGCACTTCCCGGTTCGCCGAGCCGACCTGAAGGCCGATCCGGTCCCTGTCCTCCGGCACCGCGTAATGCCGGGGAGCGAACTGTTCCAGCATGCGGATGATCACGTCTCCGCGGGCAAACATCCCAACACCTCCCGAATCAGGCGGGCTTCCCGCTCCAGGATTTCCGCCTTTCGCGCCGCTTCCGGCGACGCGGAACGCTCCAGCTGCCGGACAACGCGCTCGCGCTTGGCCGCTTCCGCTTCCCACAGACGCCGGAACGCCGCATCCGGACGCCTGAGCAGCAGCGGCCCCATATCATATAACAGCCAAAGGGGAATTTCCGGCATGCGGGGAGCGAGGACCTCCGGGTCGTACAACCCGCGGTTCCGCCGCTCCGCTTCCGCCCCGTCCGCCGGTTTCACCGCCTTGAGCAGCGTGTAGATGACGCCGCCTTCTTCCACGAGCCGCTCCGCGTCCAGCACCCATCCGTGCTCCGACAGCCACCGGCGCACCGCGCCTTCCGCCCTTTGCGGAGCCAGCAGCAAGGTGCGGACGCCGGCGAGGCGCGGCCCCCCGGTTTCCAGAATGCGCACGATTTGCGCGCCGCCGAGACCGGCGATGCATAGGGTATCCGCTTCTCCGGGCGCCAAAACGGACAGCCCGTCCCCCTGGCGCACGGAAACGACGCCGCCCGCGCCGGCGGCTTCCACCTGGCGCAGCGCCGCCCGGACGGGTCCGGTGCGCAGGTCGCCCGCCACCGCCGAGGCGATGCGGCCGCTCAAGGCCAGGTAAACCGGCAGCAGCGCATGATCGGTTCCGATGTCCGCGAAACGGGCTCCCTCCGGCACCCATTCGGCCAGGGCGGCCAGCCGCCGGGAAAGCCTCGGCAGGGATGCCGGAACGCCCTCCGGTTTGTTTTCCATTCAGGCCACCCATTCCGTCCAATGCCGGCGCAGGCGGAACAGGCCGAAGCCGAGCAGGGCCGTTTTCACCAGAAACTGCGCCTCGACCCACGGCCTGTCCACGTTGGCCAGCACCGAATAGATTTCCGGCACATGCCACGCCACCAGGGCCGCCCCGAACAGCGCCGCGCCGGAACCGGGCACCCGGTCGTGCAAAAACCAGCTCAGCCAGGCAAACAATATGGCCAGCGGCACCCAGCAAAGCTGCACTTCCAGCCAGCCCGGCCCATCCAGGCGGCCGGACAGAAGCAGGGCATACCCTCCCATGGCAAGCAGCAGCCCGCCCGCCTGCAGAATCGCCAGCCGGAAGGCGACGCCGCAGGCGATCCAGAACGCGGCGCAGACAAAGAGCAGCGTCATCAGGCCGCCGACGTTCAGCCAGCCTGCCGAATCCAGCACGGCAAGCCCGGCGACCGGCGGAATGAGCATGGCGGTTCCAAGGGCGAACCGGGCGCCGAGCGGCGCCCGTCTCCGCCGCCAGACCGCCACCGCCAGCAGGCCCAGGGTGGCGGCGGCGGCAAGAACCATTTGCAAGGCATACGAAAAAGCGCTAAAATACAAGAGAATAATACAAATAAGGGAAAATGTGGAAAAGACAAACAGCCATTGCAGAGGCTTCGCGTGACCGAACCGCCGGACGGTGGAACCGAACCGCGACCGATCCCCCGGGTCGTTCAGATACAGATTGAGCAGAAAATCGCAATACGCTTCCGGCAGCAGCTTGCTCTGCCGCCACCATTCGATTTCCCTGACCAATACGTTCCGCTTGGCCTCTTCCGGGGTCATGGCGCGTCGCCCCCTTCTTTCGTCCGTTTCCGGAGCGAAAAGAGTCCGGCTGCGATCAACGGAGCCTTTTCCGGAACGAAAGGAATCCGCCCCGGGATGAAAAGGGCCGTCCCTCTGCAAGGGGACGTTTCCAAATGAATGGAAGCCGTCTCCCGTGCAAAATAGAAAGCCGCCGGAACAAAAAGACCTTCCCGCCGTCCGGGCGGAAGGTCGCGGGCAATCCGCCGCCGGCGCGGCGGGTGTTATTCGAGAAAATCTTTCAGACGTTTGCTGCGGCTCGGATGGCGAAGCTTGCGCAGGGCCTTCGCCTCGATCTGGCGAATCCGCTCGCGGGTGACGCCGAAGACCTTGCCCACTTCTTCCAGCGTACGGGATCTGCCGTCGTCAAGCCCGAAGCGGAGGCGCAACACGTTTTCCTCCCGCTCGGTAAGGGTGTCCAGGACGTCCTCCAGCTGCTCCTTCAAGAGTTCGTAGGCCGCCGCGTCAGCCGGCGCCAGCGCTTCCTGGTCCTCGATGAAGTCGCCGAGATGGGAGTCGTCTTCCTCGCCGATGGGCGTTTCCAGCGACACCGGCTCCTGCGCGATTTTCATGATTTCGCGAACCTTCTCCACGCTCATGTCCATATGCTCGGCGATTTCCTCCGGCGTCGGTTCGCGTCCCAATTCCTGCAGAAGCTGCCGGGACACCCGGATCAGCTTGTTGATCGTCTCCACCATGTGCACCGGAATGCGGATCGTGCGCGCCTGGTCGGCGATGGCCCGGGTGATGGCCTGGCGAATCCACCAGGTGGCGTAGGTGCTGAACTTGAAGCCTTTGTTGTGGTCGAATTTCTCGACGGCTTTCAGCAGCCCCATGTTGCCTTCCTGGATCAGGTCCAGGAACAGCATCCCGCGGCCTACATACCGCTTGGCGATGCTGACGACGAGCCTCAGGTTCGCCTCCGCCAGCCGCTTCTTGGCTTCTTCGCCTTCCGGACCGCCCTGCTTGATCTTCTTCGCCAGCTCGATTTCGTCGTCCGCGTCCAGGAGCGGCACGCGGCCGATCTCCTTCAGGTACATGCGGACCGGATCGTTGATCTTGATGCCGGGCGGCAGAGACAAGTCGTCGTCAAAGTTGAAATCCTCGTGGCTGTCCCCGTCCTGTCCTTCGAGGTCTTCGTGTTCGTTGACGACTTCGATGCCCAGGTCCGCCAGCTGTTCGAAAAAGTCGTCGATCTGTTCCGGTTCCTGTTCGAACGGAGACAACTTTTCCATGATATCTTTATACGTCAGGGCGCCCTTCTTCTTGCCCTGTTCCACGAGCTGCGCCTTGACCTGTTCCAGCGTCGCTTCCGGATCCGTTCCGGGCTGCAGATCGTTCGTCATGGCCGACTCCCTCCTCCCTGGGCGCGCGGCGCATTATTTGATTTGCCGGCGCTTTTCCAGGGCTCTGATCTCTTCAGCAATTTGCGCGGCTTTCCATATTTCCCCTGCTTTTTCCGCCTTCAGCAATTCCTCTCTCTTGCGCTCGATTTCCCGGGTCAAAAAAGCCCGGCCGACGGTGCGCAGGCAATCCTCCAGCGCCCGGTCGTCGTACGGGGGATCTTCGAGCGCGATTTCACTGGCCAGCCGTTCCAGTCCTTCGTCTTCAAGGGAAGCCAGGAAAAGTCCGGCATCCGGTTCGTTTCCTTGCGCATAAAACGTATACAGACATGCGGCCAGCGCCGCGTGTTCCGGCACGTGAAAGTCGCTTCCCACCCGCCGCTCCACCGCGATGGCGACTTCCCGGTCGGCGAGCATCCAGGCGATGAGCCGGCGTTCCGCCTGCACATGGGCGGGCGGCAAAGACGGATGCCCGGAAGCGGCGCGCTTTCCATTCCCTTCATTATTCCACATTTTGCGGGGAATATCCCCGGCACGCGGGCGTGAAACGCGATTTCGCCGGTAGAGGAGGCATTCCTGCTTGAGCGTCTCCAGGGAAACATCGAATTCCTGGGACAGCTCCTTGAGGAGCATTTCCCGTTCCGTCGGGGAATCGCGCTGCGCGACGATGCGGACCGCATCGCGCAGATAGCGGATTTTACCGTCTTCATCTTGCAGTATATGGGATTTCCTTAAATATATAAGCTGAAATTTCACCGCCGACACTGCGGCGTCCAGAACATTCCGCCGGAAAGACTCGGCGCCGTTCTTCGCGATGTACTCGTCCGGATCCGTGCGTCCCGGCAGCATCGCCACCCGTACGCCCAGTCCGGCGCCTTCGAGCAGCGGAATGCATTTGTGGGCGGCGGCCTGCCCCGCGTCGTCGCCGTCGTAGCAGATCACCGCTTCCTCGGCGTAGCGCCTGAGCAAGGCGGCGTGTTCCGCCGTGAGCGCCGTTCCCATCGTGGCCACACCGTTGTCGACGCCGGCCGACCACGCCCTGATGCAATCCACGTATCCTTCGAACAACACCACCCGCTTTGTCTTGCGGATCGCCGCCCGCGCTTCCGGAAGCCGGTAAAGCACGCGGCTCTTGCTGAACAGCGGCGTCTCCGGCGAATTGAGGTACTTGGGCTGTCCGTCTCCCATCAGGCGTCCGGCAAACGCGATCACGCGCCCCTGGGTGTCGGTGATCGGAAACATGATCCGATCCCGGAAGCGGTCGGCAAAATCGTCTTCCTGCCTGCGGGCAACCAGTCCGGCCCGTTCCATAAGCTCCAGCGGAAACCCCTGAAGCCGGAGCGACCGGACCAGCGTGTCCCGCCGGTCCGGCGCGTATCCGATTCCGAAGGCTTCGATCATTCGGTCGTTGAACCCGCGCGACCGAAGATAGGCCATGGCCGGCCGCCCCGCGTCGGTGTTCAGGAGGATGTGGCGGTACAACTTTTGCGCGTGCGCGTGGGCGCGGTACATCAACTCGCGCTCTTTGTCGCGCGGAGAAGGCTCGTCCTTCCGGTCCGTCTCCCAGTTGACCGGAATGCCCGCCTCTTCGGCCAGCTTCCGGACGGCTTCCGGAAACGAAAGTCCATCCATTTCCATGACGAAACGGATGACATGGCCGCCTTTTCCGCACCCGTAACAATAGAAAATCCGTTTTTCGGGCGTGACGGTGAACGACGGCGTCTTCTCCGAATGAAACGGACAAAGGCCCTTAAGGTACTTGCCTTGCCTGGACAAATGCACGTGCCGTCCGACGACTTCGGCGATGTCCGTGCGAAGCAGTACCTCATCTATGATCTGCTGGGGAATGAGGCCCTGTTTCATCTTCATCGTCCACCTTGTATTACGCGCAAGTAATACTATTCGTTTCGGCAGACGAATTTCCTGCCTTCCCCGGCAGACGCTTTCGTTTCCCCCGGGTGTCCGCGTCCTGCGTCTCCCGGGGCGCCCCGCTTCCGGACGACAAAAAAGTTCACCGTAATATTATATACGATAATGGTGACAAAAATCCTTCAACCGATCCGGCAAAATGAGAAATATATCGTGAAAGCGTCCGAAAGTCAAGCGCCTATGCGCCTATTTTCGCGGGAACAACCATTTTCCTATAGGATGCTCCGGAAATTTCAGCCCGGCTTGCGGTCCCGGAACAGGTCCGCGATGACGCTGGCGGACTCCTCCACCGCCCGGTTGGACACGTCGATCACCACGCAGCCAATCTTTTTCATGATCTTGTGGGCGTATTCCAATTCCTGCTCGATCCGTTCCGGCTTGGCATAGGCGGCGTCATCCGGCAGTCCGAGCGCTTTCAGCCGCTCCTTGCGGATGGCGTTGAGCGCTTCGGGGCGGATCGTCAGGCCGACCACGTTCCGGCTGGGCACGGCGAACAGCTCGGGCGGCGGTTCAAGCTCGGGAACAAGGGGTACGTTGGCCACCTTGAACATCTTGTTGGCCAGCACCATGGAAAGCGGCGTCTTGGACGTGCGGGAGACGCCGATGAGCACGATGTCGGCCTTCAGGATGCCGGAAGGATCGCGCGCGTCGTCGTACCGGACGGCGAACTCGATGGCCTCGACCTTGCGAAAATATTCGGCGTTGAGGGCGCGCAACAGGCCCGGCTCGTTGCGCGATTTGCCCAGCGTTTGTTCGAGGGTTTCCAGCAAAGGCCCGAGCAGGTCGATGACCGGGATCCCCAGCCTTCGGGCCCGGCGAACCAGATAGTTCTTGAGTTCCGGAACGACCAGGGTGTAGACGATGACCGAACGGCCGCCTTGCGCCTCCTCCAGCACGCGGTCGATCGCTTCCCTGTTCTGGACGAATCCCGAGCGGCGGATCGCCACCGCCCCGCCGGGAAACTGGGCCGCGGCGGCGCGCACCGCGTGTTCGCCCGTCTCCCCGGCGGCATCCGACACGACGTGGACGGTCACCAAGGGTTCCATGCCTCCCACCTTCCGGTCCTTTCCTGGATTTGCGCGGGATTGCGCGGCATGCGGGTCAAATCACAAGCCTCGAGAAGTCCGCAAACGCCCGGATGTCATCCGCGATCGAGGCCAGGAGCGCCAGCCGGTTGCGGCGGACGGCTTCGTCGTCGACCATGACCAGCACCGCGTCGAAAAATCCGTTGACGGCGTCCCGCATGGAAGCCAGGGCCGCGAGGGCGTCTTCCATCCGGTCGTCCCGCACCGCCTCTTCAAACCGGGCGTGCGCCTGCCGCCAGGCCCCGTGAAGCGTCCGTTCGGCTTCCGTGGAAAACAGCTTTTCGTCTATATCGCGGGAGTCGGCCTTGACGGCCAGGTTGCACACCCGCACCAGGGCGTCCGACGTCGGCCGGAACGCTTCCCGTCGGCTTTCCGAGACCGCATCCTGCAGCACTTTCGCCCGCGACAGCGTACGCCGCACATCGTCGGCGCCGGCGGCGAGCACCGCCTCGATCACGTCGTGGCGCATGCCGGATTCGGTCAGCACGTTCCGCACGCGAAGGGCGAAAAACTCCTTGAGGTCGCGCTCAATTTCTTCTTCGGACCGCTTCAGCCCGCGCTCCCGGTGCGCGTCCAGCGCCAGGCGGAACAGCTCGTCCAGCCGCAGCTCGAAGCCGTGCGCGAGCAGGGTGGAAACGATGCCGGCGGCCTGGCGGCGCAGCGCGTACGGGTCCTGCGAACCGGTGGGAACGATGCCGATGGAGAAGCACCCCGCGATGGTATCGATCTTGTCGGCGATGCCCACCACCGCCCCGACCGTCGACGCCGGCGGCCGGTCCCCGGCGTGGCGCGGCGCGTAATGCTCGTTCACCGCCCGCGCCACCGCTTCCCGTTCGCCCGCGTGCCGCGCGTAATCTTCCCCCATGATGCCCTGCAGCTCGGGGAATTCGTACACCATCTGCGTGACGAGGTCGAACTTGCAGATCTCGGCCGCCCGGTCCACGTCCGCCGCCGTCTGCGCGTCGAGGCCGAGGCGTTCGGCCAGCCGCCCGGCGATCCGGCGGACGCGCCGCACCTTGTCCCCCATCGTGCCGAGCTCTTCGTGATAGACGATCCGCTCCAGCCGCGCCAAGGCGTCGGCGATGGGGAGCCTCAAGTCTTCCGCGTAGAAAAATCTCGCGTCGGCAAGCCTTGCCCGCAGCACCTTTTCGTTGCCCCGCCGCACCACATCCAGCGACGTTTCGTCGCCGTTGCGCACCGTGACAAAATGGGGCAGCAGCCTTCCCGCTTCGTCAAACACGGGGAAATAGCGCTGGTGTTCCCGCATCGAGGTGATCAGCACTTCCTGCGGGATCTGGAGAAATTCCGGATCAAACGACCCCGCCAGCACCGTGGGCCATTCCACGAGGAACAGCACTTCCTCGAGCAGATCCTCCCGTACCTCGATGCGCCAGCCCTTCTCCCGCGACAGGCGTTCGATGCCGGCGAGAATCGCGGCCTTGCGCTCCTCCGCGTCGGCGATGACATGCCGGCCGCGCAGCACATCCCGATAGGTCGACGGCTCCCCGATCACGGCGTCGCCGCCCAGAAAGCGGTGTCCTTTCGTCACGTTGCCGGAACGGACGCCGGCGATTTCAAGCGGCACCACGTCCCGCCCGTACAGGGCGACGATCCAGCGGATCGGGCGGATGTAGCGCAGGTCGCAGTCGCCCCAGCGCATGTTTTTCGGAAAGGACAGCGACGTCACCAGGCCGCGCAGCGCTTCCGGAAGCAGCTCTTCCGTCGCCGCGCCGGCGGTGCTTTTCCGGGCGAACACATACTCCGCTCCGCCCGTGTCCTTGAAGTAAAGCTCCGACGGATCGACGCCCTGGCTGCGGGCGAAGCCGAGGGCCGCCTTCGTCCAGTTGCCCTGTTCGTCCTGGGCGATGCGGCGGGCGGGGCCGCGCACTTCTTCGCTGGCGTCGGCCTGCCGGTCGGCCAGATTCCGCACCAGCACGGCGAGACGGCGGGGCGTGGCGTACGCCTCCACCCCCGCATGGGCCAGGCGGCTTTCTTCCAGCCACTTCAGCGTGTTTTCGCGCAGTTCGTCCATGGCGCCGCGCGCGTACCGCGCGGGCATTTCCTCCAGGCCGATTTCCAGAAGCAAATCCTTAGGCACGGGCCGACTCTCCTTTCTTCAACAGGGGAAAGCCCAGCCGTTCCCGCTCCTCGAGATAGGTCACGGCGCACCGGCGGGCCAGGTTTCTCACCCGCGCGATGTAGCCGGTGCGCTCCGTCGTGCTGATGGCGCCCCTCGCGTCCAGCAGATTGAACGTGTGCGAACACTTCAGCGTGTAATCGTAGGCCGGATACACCAATTTTTGCTCCAGCGCCCGGTTCGCTTCGTTCTCGTATTCGGCGAAATGCCTGAACAGCATCACCGTGTCGGACACCTCGAAGGTGTATTTGGAATGCTCGTACTCCTGCTGGCGGAACACGTCGCCGTAAGTGACGCCGTCCACCCATTCCAGGTCGAACACGTTGTCCTTGTCCTGCAGGTACGACGCGAGCCGCTCCATCCCGTAGGTGATTTCCACGGACACCGGACGGCAGTCGAGGCCGCCGACCTGCTGGAAGTAGGTGAACTGCGTGATTTCCATGCCGTCCAGCCACACTTCCCAGCCCAGCCCCCAGGCGCCGAGCCCGGGATGCTCCCAGTTGTCCTCCACGAAGCGGATGTCGTGATGGCGGGGATCCAGGCCGAGGCGTTTCAGGCTCTCCAGGTAAATTTCCTGGATGTTGTCCGGCGACGGTTTCATGATCACCTGGAACTGGTGGTGCTGGTACAGCCGGTTCGGATTTTCCCCGTAGCGGCCGTCCGCCGGGCGGCGGGACGGTTCCACGTAAGCGACGTTCCACGGTTCCGGCCCGATGGACCTCAGGAACGTCATCGGGTTGAGCGTGCCCGCTCCCGTCTCCACGTCGTAGGGCTGCACGATGATGCAGTTTTGTTCCGCCCAGAAGTTAAGCAGGGTCAGCGTCATCTGCTGGAAATTCAACGCTCTTCACTCCTTGCCGGCGATTTTGCGCAACACTTTCCGGTCACGGCGGTGCCGCGGCGGGGCCCCGGGTGCCGCACAAAAAAGCCCCGTCCCTATCCGCCAACCCGGACATAGGGACGGGAGCTTCACGTTCCCGCGGTTCCACCCTATTTGGCTTTCCGCCTTGGCAGGACCGTACCGTCCGTTCCGTCCCGCCGCGCGGAAAACCCCCTCATTCCGAATGTCCCTCCGGAGCGCCCTTCGCCGGGCCGCCGCGCCGGGCTCGCACCTTCCCCGGCTCGCTAAGCCGGCGGTGACCGGTTACTCCTCTCCTTCTTCGGGACCTGTCCAATTGTCAACCCACATTCTAGCGCATGCGCATGCGGCTGTCAATTTCCGCCCCGGCCCAGGAGGTCGAGAAAGGGAAGGGTCTTCAGGCGCAGGTCCAGATGGGCTTCCAGCCACCGGCGGGTCGCCTCGCGCAGCTGCCGCTTCGTCTCATCCTTCACGTCGGTCTGCCCGACCCGGCGGAGATCGAGGCGGGCAAACAGCTGAAGAAGTTTCCGCGCCGGTTCCCCCAGGGCGGACGCGTCGGGATCCCTCGGCCGGCACGCCGCGCACAGCGCGCCGCCGGCCGCGGCGCTGAACCAGCCGAGGCGTTCCGAAACGCCGCACGCCGCGCATGCGTCCAGCACGGGAGCATATCCGGCGGCCCGGAAGATTTTCATTTCATAAATCCTCAGCACCACCTCGGGGTCCTTGCCTTGCGCAAGGGCGGTGAGACACCCGAGAAGCTGGTGAAACAGATGCTCCCCGGCTTCTTCGTCCGGAATGGCCCGGTCCGTCAGTTCGGCGGCATACGATGCGCAGGCGGCAAGGTCGAGGCGCTCCCGCAGCTCGCGAAACGGTTCGACAAGTTCCCCGCCCTTCAGCGTCCCCAGCCGCCCGCTCCGGTAAACGGCGAAATCGCCGTGCACAAAAAGCTGGGCCAAAAAGCCGAAACGGCTCTTCGGCTTTTTGGCCCCGCGCACCACGACCCCGAACTTGCCGTGGGTTGGCGTGATCAGCGTGATGATTTTGTGGCCTTCGCCGTAATCGATGGTGCGAATGACGATGCCTTCCACGCGGATGAGCATCCGTTTCCCCTCCGTCTCCCTGCCGCCCCGGCGCCGCCAAGCCGACTCATGCCGCCGTCCGGCGCCGCGCCGGCCGGTACGGCCGGCTACCCTTGCGCCTCGTCTTCCGCGGTTTCCGCCCCTTCTTCCGGCGGCGCCTCCTCCCGCGCGTCCTCCGCGGCTTTCAGCCGGTCCACTTCCTTGCTGAAGAGATAAGCTTCAATGTTTCCGGTCTGCCAGAAGACGTTCCAACCGAAATCCCGCATCGCGCTTCATCCTCCCGGTCGGAATGTCGTTTCGCGTTCCGCCCTTAGAATGTCACGCGAAGAATACAGGTATCCGCAACCAGTTTCGGCGGAACCGGCGCGCGCCGGGACGGGGCGTGCGCCGGATTCCGGCGGCATCGATTTCCGGCGCGCATCCGAAGCGAAACCGGCGTCCCCGGCGGCCGCGGAATCACTCTGTGCGGTACCCCAGCGATTTCAGGAAAGCTTCGTGGTTGCGCCAGTCCTTTTTCACCTTGACCCACAGCTCAAGAAAAATCTTCGACCCCAGAAGGCGCTCCATCTCCTCGCGGGCCAGCCGGCCGATTTCCTTCAGCATCGCCCCGCCCTTGCCGATGAGGATGCCCTTCTGCGATTCGCGCTCCACGTAGATGACGGCGCCGATCCGCACAAGGCCGCGATCGTCCGTTTCCATGCGCTCGACGTCCACCGCCACGGAATGGGGCACTTCCTCGCGGGTGAGCAGCAGGATTTTCTCCCGGATCAGCTCCGCGCAGATGAACCGTTCGGGATGATCCGTCACCTGGCCGGGGGGATAAAACATCGGCCCTTCGGGCAGGTATTGGATCACCAGTTCCAGAAGCCTTTCCACGTTGTCGCCCCGGACGGCCGAAACCGGCACGATTTCCGTGAAATCATGCAGCTGCCGGTATGCGTCGATCACGGGCAAAATCCCGTCCCGCGGCACCTTGTCGATCTTGTTCAGCACGAGGATGACCGGCGTCTTCACGTTTTTCAGGCGTTCGATGATATAGCGGTCGCCCCCGCCGAGCTCTTCCGACACGTCGGTCAGAAACAGCACCACGTCCACTTCGTCCAGGGCGCCTTCGGCCGCCCTGACCATGTAGTCGCCCAGCTTCGAAAACGGCTTGTGAATGCCCGGCGTGTCGAGGAACACGATCTGGGCGTTCTCGTCCGTATACACGCCCCGGATCCGGTTGCGGGTTGTCTGCGGCTTGTCGGACACGATGGCGATCTTGTGTCCCGTAATCCGGTTGAGCAGCGTCGATTTGCCCACGTTGGGCCGCCCGATGATGGCGGCGAATCCCGATTTGAACGGTTGGCTCACGGTTTTTGGTCGTTCTCCCCCTGTTTCCATGTTCGTTCACGTCCCAGCCCTCGCCCCCGCCGGCAGGGCCGAAACAGCGATCATCTTTCAGCATGTGCCGCCCAGAGCGGCGTTCACGTGCCCGCCAGCAGCGCCCACAGCCGCGGCCCGAACACCAGGCATCCGACCAGGATCGCGAAAGCGGCGGCCACCAGGACGGCTCCCGCGGCGGTGTCCTTGGCGGCCTTGGCCAGCGGCTGCCGCTCGGGACTGACGAGGTCCACCAGACGTTCCACCGCCGTGTTCACCAGCTCCGCCGACCACACCAGGGCGATCGCCAGGGCCACCCAGAGCCATTCGCCCAGACCGATCCCAAGGGAAACGCCCAACAGGACGGCCGCCGCGGCCGCAAGGACGTGGAATCGCATGTGGGCTTCCTTCCGGACGGCGTTCCACACGCCTTCCGCGGCGAAACGGAAGGATTCCGGCTCCAGACCCAGGAAAGAGCCGCGCTTTTTCAACGCACCAGCCCCGCTTTCGCCAGCACGGCTTCCTGCCTCGAGAACATTTCCCGCTCCCGCTCTTCCGTGTCGTGGTCGTATCCGAGCAGATGGAGCAGCCCGTGCACGAACAAAAACCCGATCTCGCGTTCGGCGCTGTGGCCGTATTCCTCCGCCTGCGCCAGAGCCCGCGGCAACGAGATGACGATGTCGCCGAGGGGCTCCTCCTCTTCGAAAGCCTCTTCCCCGGCCGGAAACGCCTCCGGGCCTTCTTCCCCCGCTTCCCGCATGGGGAACGACAGCACGTCCGTCGGCGCATCCACGCCGCGGAAGCGGCGGTTCAGCTCGCGGATGCCTTCGTCGTCCGTAAAGGTCAGGGACACAACGCCGTTGTCCACGCCTTCGGCCGCGGCGGTTTCGGCGAGGAGCCGCTCAAGGAGCGGAATCCACTTGTCCGCCGCCGGTTCCGCCCCGCCGGCCCGGCCGTCCATCCATTCCAGCGTCACCGCCATGCGCGACGCTCCTTCGGCCATGCCTGCGCCTGCTCCGAGGCGGGCGCGGAGGCGGTCGCGGCTTCCGCTTCCGCTCCGGCCTCCCCTTCCTTCCGGCGCTGCAAGGCGTGGTCTTCCGGGTAGTCTATGCGCGAGTGGAACATGCCGATCACCGTCTCCAGCATGGAATTGGCAATGGTGTCCAGCTCCCGCAGCGTCAGGTCGCATTCGCTGAGCTGGCCGTCGTCCAGCCGCTCCTTGATGATTTTGCCGATGATCCCCTTGATCTGCTCCACCGTCGGATGCTTCAGGGAGCGGACCGCCGCCTCCACGCTGTCCGCGATGCCGACGATGGCCGCTTCCTTGGACTGCGCCTTCGGCCCCGGATAGCGGAAGTCGGCTTCGCTCCACTCCGGCTCGGCGCCTTTGGCTTCGGCTTCCTGCAGCATTTTCTGGTAGAAATACTTCAGCAGCGTGGTGCCGTGATGCTGTTCGGCGATGTCGCGGATCGGCTTCGGCAGCCGGTAGGCCTTCAGCATCTCCGCCCCGTCCCTGGCGTGGGCGATGATGATGCCGGCGCTCACCTTCGGATCAAGCCGGTCATGGGGATTCTCGCCGCCGTTCTGGTTTTCGATGAAATAGCGCGGACGCTTCGTCTTGCCGACGTCGTGGTAGAACGACCCCACGCGGCAAAGCAGGCCGTTGGCGCCGACCGCCTCCGCCGCCGCCTCCGCCAGATTGCCCACCATCAGGCTGTGGTGGTACGTGCCGGGGGCTTCCGTGAGGAGCCTCCTGAGCAGCGGATGGTTCGGGTTGGAAAGTTCCACGAGCTTGAGCGCGGACAGCACGCCGAACAGCGATTCGAAGAACGGCATCAGGCCGATGACCAGCACCGCGGTGAGCAGGCCGCCCGCCATGGCGAAGCCGGCCGCCTGCAGCATCTTCCCGGTGTCCGGTTCCGGCGCCGCCATCATCATCGCGACGGCCGCCAGGGCGCCGGCCAGGCCGACCAGAAAGCCCGCCTTGAGCAGAGTGAAGCGCTGGCTGGCGCGGTGGACGGCGAACACCGCCGTCAGGCAGACCGCGAGCCCCATGAGCCCGTAGCGAAAATCAAACAGCGTCTCTTGCTCCACGTTGAGAATGGCGGCGGCCAGTACGGAGAACGCCACGGAGGAGGCGAGCCCCCAATGGCTGCCGAGCAGAAGCGTCACCAGCATGCTGCCGGTGGCGACGGGCGCCGCGTACACGAGAAGCGTCCAGCCGTCGCCGCGGGCCAGGGCCGTCAGATGCATCAGCAGGGCGTTCAGCGCAAAGATGGTGAGCAGCATCAGCCAGTGCATGTTGGTCCACGTCCGGGCCGCCCCGCCGGGTTCCGCGGACAGCCGTCCGTATCCGTACAGGGCGCCTCCAAGCAGGAGGGACATGACGATCACGCCGACCTGGGGAAGATACGTCTTTTTCTCCTTGAGCAGGTTGAACTTCTCCAGGAGGGCATAAACGTCTTCCGTGATCACCTGCCCCTTGCCGACGATCACGTCCCCCTGTTTGATGACCACCGGCGGCGTGTTTTCCATCGCCTCCTTGCGCGCGGCTTCGGTGGCGGCTTCGTCCGCGAAACGGTTCGGGGTGATGGCGTAGCGCGCCAGCTCCTGGACCACTTCGCGCTCGATGGTGAGGGACAGGGGGCTGGCGTTCACCAGCTCGGCCACCTGCGTGCGCGCGGACTCCGCGTCGGAAAGCGGCGAAGACATGATCTGGCGCACCACGTCCCGCGCCACCAGGCGCATCTCGGCGATCTGGGCGCTGGTCAGGCGCGGCAGCTTGTAAAACGTCTCCTCCGGTATGGCGTATTTCTGTTCCAGCACCGATCGGCGCATTTCCTGCAAGAGTTCCGGCGAATAGGTGTCCGTGCCGGCGTTCGCCTGGATGAAGGCGTCCACGTGCTGGTCCAGCTTCGACGGAAACTCGCGGCGGTAAATGTCCACCTTGTCGTCCGTTGACAGCACTTCGTCCCGGTTCAGCTGGTCGATGCGCCGGAACATTTCGTCCACCAGCGTCTCATTGCGCACGGACACGATGGTGTACACCGTCTGGACCCGTTCCGCCGCGGCCTCCCGTGCCCGGATGGTTGCCTCTTCGTCGATCTCCTGGCGGGGAGCCCGGATGTCCCGGTCGCTGACGGCGCCCAGCCGGATATCGTAAGTCGGAGGAACGAACCGGGGCGCCAGGGAAACGTAAAAAAGCCCGACAAAGAGCAGAAACAAAACCCACCGCAGCGCGGCGTTCTGCTTCCAGCCGGCAGACGGGGACACGGCGGCGAACGCGCGGCCGCCGGTCTTGCCGTACCGTTTCCGGGGCATTCGGCGGTCCCTCCTTGCTTGATGGTTTCACGGGTTCATGACGGGTTCCGGTCCGCCTGATAGGCCAGGATGATCTTCTGGACCAGATGGTGGCGCACCACGTCCTGCTCGGTAAAATAGACGAAGCCGATTTCCTCCACGCTCCGCAAAATCCGCTCCGCTTCGATCAACCCCGAGCGGATCCCCCTGGGCAGGTCGATCTGCGTCACGTCCCCCGTGATCACCATGCGCGACCCGATCCCCAGGCGGGTCAAAAACATCTTCATTTGTTCCGGCGTGGTGTTTTGCGCCTCGTCCAGAATGATGAACGAATCTTCCAGCGTCCGGCCGCGCATGTAGGCCAGCGGGGCGATCTCGATCAGTCCGCGGTCCAGCGCCTTGCCGACCCCGTCCGGCCCCATCACGTCGTTCAGGGCGTCGTACAGCGGCCTGAGGTACGGATCGACCTTCTCCTGCATGTCGCCGGGAAGGAACCCGAGCCGCTCGCCGGCTTCCACCGCCGGGCGGGTAAGCACGATCTTCCGTACGGAGCCTTCCTTCAGGGCCGCGACAGCCGCCACGACGGCCAGATACGTTTTGCCCGTGCCGGCGGGCCCGATGCCGAACACGATGTCCTTCTTGCGGATGGCGGACAGGTAGTTGCGCTGTCCGAGGGTTCTCGGGCGGATCTCCTTCCCGCGGAAGGTCAGGGCCACATCCTCCGAAAAGAGGGACAGCAGCTGGTGCGCCTTGCGTTCCCGAACCAGCTGCCAGGCGTAGCGAATATCCTGTTCCGTCGGCTGCCTTCCCCCGCGGATGAGCTGGAGCAGGGTCTCGAACAGCTGCCGGACGTTCTCGACTTCTTCTTCCGGCCCCTCGATGAGAATGTCGGCGTCGCGGGAATGGATGACGGCCGCGGTCTCCTTGCGGATCATGCGCAGGAACTTGTCCTGCGGCCCGAACAGAGCCATGCCCTCGTTTGCGTTATCCAACGGGATGGCGACCGAATGCTTCGTTTGTGCCAATAAACCTCTTTCCCCCCGTCAGGCGGACGGCCAGACGATCGGGCGTTCCTCGGCGATCGGCTGGTCGACTTCGAAGAGCACTTTTACCTTCACTTTACCATTCCCGGCCTCTTCATGCAAAATCTTTTCATGCAGGATCCGCGCGTCCTCGCCGGCCTTGGCGAGCAATTCCTCCCGCGCGCGGGCCAGTCCGGCCTCTTTCGCTTCGGCGACTGTGACGCGGACTTCTTCGAAAGCCACCTCCAGCTCGCGCTCCCGCAACGTTCCCAGTGGCAGTTCCCAGCGCAGCAGGCGCCAGGGGGCGTATTCGGAACGGATGTCGGATTTGGCAAAGGGTTCGCCGCCGTAGCCCGTGAGTCTCAGGGCGCGGTTGCCGATCACCAGCCAGAGGCGGTCCTTGCGGTTTCCGGTGTACGTTTTGGCCTTGCGGACGAGGGGCGAAACGATTTCGTATTCGTGCCACACGAGCCCGCGAACCTCGCCTTTGGCGACGACCGCCTGCCGGCGCTCATCGGTGCCGATCACCCCGGAGATGAGCACGTCCCCTTTCCGCACCCGCTCATGGCGCCGCACCACGGGGCGGCCGTTTTCGGCCACGATGCGGGTGATCACGGCGTCGGTCTTGGCCACCAGATCCCGCGGGTTCTCAAGGGGACGGGGGTCGGGCTTGCGGGCTTCGACGACCTTGATGGTGATCATCGTCCCGTGCCGGTCGACGCCGACCCAGGCCGCGTCGGGCAGGCGGGCGGCG
This sequence comes from Paenibacillaceae bacterium ZCTH02-B3, assembly GCA_002159065.1. Classification (GTDB taxonomy): domain Bacteria; phylum Bacillota; class Bacilli; order Paenibacillales; family Paenibacillaceae; genus ZCTH02-B3. Next base: position 18,061 of record LZRV01000068.1, read on the forward strand.
ATCCGCCGGGCGAGATCCTGCGGCTCGTCCAGCCGGGCGATCCATTGGAAACGGCGCACGCCCTCCGCCGCGGCGGCGGCGCGAATTTCCTCTTTCGAAATGTGTTCGGAAGGTTCGATGCGCACCTCCCAAACCAGGGACGAAGCGGCCGCCAGCGCCGCGACGAACAGCAGGGCGCTCAGGATCAGCGCCTTCCGCCGCACGATCCGCTTCCGGAGAAAAGGAAAGCCGCCCTTGGTGACGATCCGGACCCGGCACCGGTGACGGCGCAAGATTCGCCTGAGGCGCAGGAAATCCGGCGCCGAAAGGACGAAGGTGAGCCCTTCGTCCGGCTCCGCGCGAACGCGGTACAGCGGCATTCCCGCCGCGGCGGCCTCCCGCAGGACGGCCTGGGCGTTATCGCTTTCCCCGATCAGGCGCACCCGGACAAAACCGTGCGCCCAGAGCCGCCAAGATCCGTCCATCAGCCTTCCCCTCCGTCATATTATCCGTAGTTTCCGTCCGGTCCGCCCTTGCCCGCGACGCGAATGCCTCACGTGCGGCGCCGGGCAGGCCCGGGCTTGTCCCGCCCGAAAGCGCAGGCCGGCCCGGCCTCCGCGCCCCGCGCCGCCCGGTCACGGCGAATCCTGAAACGCGCCGCCATGGAACCGGAACCCGTCAATCTCGCCTTCGACGATCACCTCGGCGGCGCCGATCATCCGGATGACCAGGTTCCTGCCGTCGATCTCCAGCACGCCGTGCGAAGTGGAAAGCGTAAGCCGCCTGGACGAAAAATGGAGAACGCCCGCGTGGTTTTCCACCAGCAGCCACATGCGGCCGATCAGCGTCACCCGCGGCAGGCCAAGGGTGACGTCCCCGGGCAGATCGAGGAGGTGCGCGGTCCATTTGCGCAGTTTGCGGCCGACGTGCGGCATGGCGGTCCTCCTCCCGTTTCGAGATCATGTTATGCGGCGGACAGGCGGTTTATGAAGCGCGGCGGCCTCTGCGCCCGGCCGGGAGCGCGCTCCGCCCGCGGCCCGTCTGCGGACAACAAAAAACACCCCGCTTCAGCGGGGTGTTCGGCGCGGGACAGCCCGCGCTTTTTCAGTTTCCGGAAAGGATGCGCTGGGCGAGCTGATTCACCAGCTTGCCGTCGGCCCGACCTTTCACCTTGGGCATCAGCGCGCCCATCAGCCGGCCCAGATCGGCCTTCGTGGTCGCGCCGATTTCCCGGGCGGTCTGCCTGACAAGCGCTTCGAGTTCCTCTTCGGTCAGGGGCTGGGGCAGATACCCGGCGATGATCTCGATTTCCGCGGACACCGTCCGGACCAGATCGTCGCGGCCCGCCTTTTCGAATTCCTGGAGGGATTCCCGGCGCTGCTTCATTTCGCGTCCGAGGACGTCCAGCACGTCCTGATCTTCCAGCGGCCGCCGGAGTTCAATCTCGCGGTTCCTGATCGCCGCCAGGAGCATGCGGATCGTGGAAAGACGCTGCCTGTCCTGGGCTTTCAAAGCCGCTTTCATGTCTTCGTTCAACCGCTGCGAGAGGGACACGTCCTTCGACTCCTCCTAGTACCTGTTGCGTTTGCGGGCGGCTTCGGATTTCTTCTTCCGCCTGACGCTCGGTTTCTCGTAATGCTTGCGCTTCTTGATCTCCGCCATCACGCCGTCCCTGGCGATGGAACGCTTGAAACGGCGAAGCGCGGCGTCGATGGACTCGTTTTTGCGAACCCTGGTTTCGGACACCCGTTTTCCCTCCCTCCGCAACGGACCGCAACGGACGGTTGCCTGCCCGGCTCGGCTGTTTCACTCCATTATAGGTGATGGGAAAAAAGGGTGTCAACTTGCCGCAGTCACTCAGCTAAAATGTTACCGAACAGGTTTCGGATCACTCAAATCGAAATGTTACCGAAGGGATGTGTCTTGAAATTGAGCCTGAAAACACGTCGTGAAGTGTTCCGAAACCTGGCGGAAG
>LZRV01000069.1 GCA_002159065.1 Paenibacillaceae bacterium ZCTH02-B3
CTTCCGCCAGGTTTCGGAACACTTCACGGCGTGTTTTCAGGCTCAATTTCAAGACACATCCCTTCGGTAACATTTCGATTTGAGTGATCCGAAACCTGTTCGGTAACATTTTAGCTGAGTGACTGCGAATCCTTGAAATGCTGTAATAGAGTATTTTATAATAAGGTGGTTTATTGAGGGCGCATTGCGGTTGGAACGTCAAGAAGTTTGCGGAGGGAAAGCGGCGTAAAATGAAAGTCAGCTGGGAAAAAGTCGACAAGCATGTGGGCGTGCTGACCGTCGAAGTGGACGAAGAAAAGGTCGCACAGGCGCTGGACAAGGCGTTTCGAAAAGTGGTCATGAGAGTGAATGTTCCGGGCTTCAGGAGAGGCAAAGTGCCGCGCCGTATTTTCGAAGCCCGTTTCGGCGTGCAAAGCCTGTATTCCGACGCTATCGACATCCTGTTGCCGGAAGCGTACAGGTCCGCGGTGGAACAAAGCGGCATCGAACCGGTGGACAGGCCCGAAGTCGACATCGAACAGTTCGAGAAGGATCGGCCTTTTGTCTTCAAAGCGAAGGTGACGGTCAAGCCGGAAGTCAAACTCGGCGAGTACAAGGGGCTCGAGGTGCCGGCGGAGGACACGGAGGTCACGGAAGAGGAACTGTCCAGGGAACTGGAGCGGCTCCGGAACCGCCACGCGGAACTGCGGGTGGTGGAAGGGGAACCCGCCCAGGAAGGCGATCTCGTGTCCATTTCCTATGAAGGAATGGTGGACGGCGAGCCGTTCGAGGGCGGCAAGGGCGAGTACCGCTCCCTCGAACTTGGCTCCGGCAGGTTCATCCCGGGATTTGAAGAGCAGATCGTGGGCATGGGCGTCGGCGAGGAGAAGGACATTCACGTCACGTTCCCCGAAGACTACAAGGAGGCTTCCCTCGCCGGCAAGCCCGCCGTGTTCAAGGTGAAGGTCGGCGAGATCAAGCGCAAGATCCTGCCGCCGCTGGACGACGAATTCGCCAAGGACATCAGCGAATTCGAAACGCTGGACGAATTCAAACGCGATCTTGCGGAAAAAATGAAGGAACGGAAAGCCGCCGAAGCCGAGAGCAAGCGCGAGGCGGCTCTCGTGGAGAAGGCGGCGCAGAACGCGGAAGTGGACATTCCGGACGTGATGATCGAGCGCGAAGTCGACCGGATGGTCCACATGCTGGAAAACCGCCTGAGATTCCAGGGCATGAACCTGCAGCTGTATTACCAGCTGACCGGCCGCGACGAAGCGTCGGCCCGCGCGGAAATGCGGGAGGAGGCGCGCCGGAACGTCCTGCACAGGCTGGTCCTTGAAGCGATTGCCAGGGAAGAACGGCTGGAGGCGACGGAAGAAGATCTTGAGGCCGAATTGGAACGTCTGGCGGAGGTTTACAACCGTCCCGCGGGCGACCTCCGCGAGATGTTTTCCGCCGACGGCTACCTGGAAGAACTGAAATCGGATCTCCGAATTCGCAAGGCCGTCAAATTCCTTGTGGAGCACAGCAAGACGGCCTGAGACGGTATGCGAACCGGGCACGCGTGCGACGTGCCTTTTTTTCTCGGGGAGCCGGCGCGTTTCCCGGCGGCGACATGACATTCGGATTCCAACATGTTAGAATAAGTTTAACCATGGTTTTGGGAAAGAGGCGGTTGCATTGCATCTGGTACCGATCGTCGTCGAGCAGACCAGCCGCGGCGAACGTTCTTACGATATTTATTCCCGTTTGCTCAAGGATCGCATCATCTTTCTCGGCAGCCCCATCGATGACGACGTGGCCAACTCCGTGATCGCGCAGCTGCTTTTCCTGGCGGCGGAAGATCCGGAGAAGGACATCTATCTGTACATCAACTCGCCGGGCGGTTCGGTCACGGCCGGACTGGGCATCTACGACACGATGCAGTACATCAAGCCCGACGTGTCCACCATTTGCGTGGGCATGGCGGCGAGCATGGGGTCGCTGCTTCTGGCGGCGGGCGCCAAGGGGAAACGGTTCGCGCTGCCCAACAGCGAGATCATGATCCACCAGCCCCTCGGCGGCGTGCGCGGCCAGGCGACGGACATCAAGATCCACGCGGACTGGATTTTGAAGACCAAAGAGAAACTCAACCAGATTTACGTGAAGCATACGGGGCAACCTTATGAAAAAATCGAACGCGACACCGACCGCGACTTCTTCATGAGCGCGGAAGAAGCGGTCGAGTACGGCCTGGTGGACCGGGTGATCGAAACACCGCCCGTACAGGGATAGGAGTGAGAACCGATGTTCAAATTCAATGACGACAAGGGCCAACTGAAATGCTCGTTCTGCGGCAAGTCGCAGGAACAGGTGCGCAAGCTGGTCGCCGGTCCCGGCGTCTATATATGCGACGAGTGCATCGAGCTGTGCACGGAGATCGTCGAGGAGGAACTGGGGCACGAAGAGGAACTGGAGCTCAAGGATATCCCGAAGCCGAAGGATATCCGCGCCATCCTCGACCAGTACGTCATCGGCCAGGATCAGGCGAAGAAGTCCCTGTCCGTGGCCGTGTACAACCACTACAAGCGGATCAATTCCCAGACCAAGTCGGACGAAGTGGAACTGCAGAAGAGCAACATCCTGCTCGTCGGCCCGACCGGGTCGGGGAAGACGCTGCTTGCCCAGACGCTGGCGAAGATCCTGAACGTGCCCTTCGCCATCGCCGACGCCACCTCGCTTACCGAGGCCGGCTACGTCGGGGAAGACGTGGAAAACATCCTGCTCAAGCTGATCCAGAACGCCGACTATGACGTGGAGAAGGCGGAGCGCGGCATCGTCTACATCGACGAGATCGACAAGATCGCCCGCAAGTCGGAGAACCCGTCCATCACCCGCGACGTCTCGGGCGAAGGCGTGCAGCAGGCGTTGCTCAAGATCCTGGAAGGAACCGTCGCTTCCGTGCCTCCGCAGGGCGGGCGCAAGCATCCGCACCAGGAATTCATCCAGATCGACACCACCAACATCCTGTTCATCTGCGGCGGCGCGTTCGACGGTCTGGAGCAGATCATCAAACGCCGCATTGGCAAAAAGGTGATCGGCTTCAACGCCGCGTCCGCGACGGAAGGACAGAAAGAACCGAAGCCGGGCGAGTACCTGAAGCTGGTCCAGCCGGAGGACCTGCTCAAATACGGGCTGATTCCGGAATTCGTCGGTCGGCTGCCGGTCATCTGCACGCTGGAGCCGCTGGACGAACAGGCGCTGGTGCGGATCCTGTCCGAGCCGAAGAATTCCCTCGTCAAGCAGTACCAGAAGCTGCTGGAGATGGACAACGTGCGGCTGGAGTTTGAACCGGCCGCCCTGGAAGCCATCGCCAAAGAAGCGATCAAGCGCAACACGGGGGCGCGGGGCCTGCGCGCCATCATCGAGGACATCATGCTGGACGTGATGTACGAAGTGCCGTCCCGCGACGACGTGGTCAGCTGCCTGATCACGGAGCGGGTGGTCCGGGAGAAGATCGCCCCCGAACTGGTCCTGCGGAAAGGCAAGAAAAAGGAAGAAAGCGCCTGAGCGCCCGGGCGCCGGAGCCTGTTGGCGCCTGAACGCGGAGCGCGAGCGCGGAGGCTTATTGACGGGCGCCTGACGCGCGGCAAGCTCCGGAGCGCGCAAGCGCCCGTCCGGGCGCGCGAGGCGCGGTTTGGTCCGAAGCAATCCACCCCACCCGGATGGGACAGGGGTGGATTTTGGTACATCAAGGGACAACGGGGAGAAGGGGAACCATGTATTTGCGGACGGATACTGTTCCCGTTCGGGTGGGGAACCTCGTCATCGGCGGGAACGACCGGGTCATCCTGCAGAGCATGTGCACCACCAAGACGGCCGACGTCGAGGCTACTGTCGCGCAGATCAAGCGGCTGGAAGAAGCCGGCTGCGAGCTGGTGCGGGTGACGGTGAACAACCGGGAAGCCGCCGAAGCGATTCGGGAGATCAAGAAGCGGATTTCCATCCCCCTGGTCGCCGACATCCATTTCGATTACCGGCTGGCCCTCGCCGCCATCGAAAACGGCGTCGACAAGGTGCGGATCAATCCCGGCAACATCGGGCGCCGCGAGAAGGTGGAAGCCGTCGTGAAGGCGTGCAAGGAGCGGGGCATCCCGATCCGCATCGGCGTCAACGCCGGCTCTTTGGAACAGCACCTGCTGGACAAGTACGGCTATCCGACGGCGGAGGCGATGGTGGAAAGCGCGCTGCATCATATCCGCATCCTGGAGGAGCTCGATTTTTACGACATCATCGTGTCTCTGAAGGCCTCCAGCGTGCCGTTGGCCATCGCCGCGTACACGAAGGCGGCCGAGGTGATCCGCTACCCGTTGCATCTGGGCATCACCGAGGCGGGAACCCTTTTCTCCGGCACGGTCCGCAGCGCGGCGGGGCTTGGCGTGCTGCTCAACATGGGCATCGGCAACACGATGCGCGTTTCGCTCAGCGCCGACCCGGTGGAAGAGATCAAGGTGGGGCGGGAGCTGCTCAAGACCTTCGGCCTCGTCTCCGACGCGCCCACCCTGGTGTCGTGTCCGACCTGCGGACGGTTGGACATCGACCTCATTTCCATTGCCAACGAGGTGGAGGAATACCTGTCCAGGCTGAGGGTGCCGATCAAAGTCTCCGTGCTGGGCTGCGCCGTCAACGGTCCCGGCGAGGCGCGGGAGGCGGATATCGGCATTGCCGGCGGCCGCGGAGAAGGCTTGTTGTTCCGGCACGGCGAAGTGGTTCGCAAGGTCCCGGAAGCACATCTGGTGGAGGAACTGAAAAAGGAAATCGACGCCCTCGCCGCCGAATACGCGCGGACGGGCACCATCCCGGGAAGAAGGCATTGAGGCTGGCTGTCCGGCGCCTCCGCGCATCCGTTGGGAACCAAGGCGAGCGGATGCCGGCAAGGCGCGCATCTATAAATCGCGGGCAATCGGGCAATACTGGCAAGTATAAGCCCGGTTGCCTTTTTTGCGGGAATGAACCGCGGGCGGCCTGCGGGAGGTTGGGATGGATGGAACTCGGCATGCTTCTCATGATCGTCCAGGTCTTTTTCGCCATGGTTGTCGGCTTCTATTTCCTGACGCTGCTTCGCAACCAGAAATCGAACCGGATTGCGGTGGACCGCGAGTCGCGCAAGGAACTGGAAAAGCTGCGCAAGATGCGGGCGATTTCGCTGACCAAACCGCTGGCGGAGAAGACCCGGCCCGTGTCCATGAGCGACATTGTCGGCCAGCAGGACGGGCTTAAGGCGCTGAAGGCGGCCCTGTGCAGCGGCAACCCGCAGCACGTCATCATTTACGGTCCGCCCGGCGTCGGCAAGACGGCGGCGGCGCGGGTTGTCCTGGAGGAAGCGAAGAAAAACCCGAAGTCCCCTTTTCGCCAGGATGCCAAGTTCCTGGAAATCGACGCCACCACCGCCCGCTTTGACGAACGGGGCATCGCCGACCCGCTCATCGGCTCCGTGCACGATCCCATTTACCAAGGGGCCGGTGCGATGGGCGTCGCCGGCATTCCCCAGCCGAAGCCGGGCGCGGTGACAAAGGCCCACGGCGGCATCCTGTTCATCGACGAGATCGGGGAGCTCCATCCGATCCAGATGAACAAGCTGCTGAAAGTCCTTGAAGACCGCAAGGTGTTTCTGGAGAGCGCCTATTACCACGCGGAGGATCCGAACATCCCCGCGTACATCCACGACATTTTCCAGAACGGTCTGCCCGCCGACTTCCGGCTTGTCGGGGCGACGACGCGCTCTCCGTCGGAACTGCCTCCGGCCCTGCGCAGCCGGTGCATGGAAATCTACTTCAGGCCGCTCCTGCCGGAAGAGATCGGACAGATCGCCGAGAACGCCATCCTGAAGCTGGGTTTTCCGCCGCAGCCCGAGGCGGTGGAAGTGGTGAAACGGTACGCCACCAACGGGCGGGAGGCGGTCAACATCATCCAGCTGGCCGCCGGTCTGGCGCTTTCGGAGAACCGGGAGTCCGTCACCGCCGCGGATGTGGAATGGGTGGTGAACAGCAGCCAGATTCCGCCGCGGATGGAACGGAGAGTGCCGGACAAGCCGCAGGTGGGGCTGGTCAACGGCTTGGCCGTCTACGGCCCGAACATGGGGGCCCTCCTGGAAATCGAAGTGACGGCGATTCCCGTGGCGCGCGGGAAGGGAAACTGCACCGTTACCGGCGTCGTGGAAGAGGAAGAGCTGGGCGGCGGCGAGCGCACGCTGCGCCGCAAGAGCATGGCCCGCGGTTCCGCGGACAACGTGCTGACCGCCCTGCGCCGGCTGGGTTTCCGGCCGGACCGGTACGAACTGCACATCAACTTCCCGGGAGGCATGCCGGTGGACGGCCCGTCGGCGGGGCTGGCCATGGCCGTCGCCATCGTGTCCGCGATCACCGGGCTGCCGGTGGACAACAGGCTGGCCATGACCGGCGAGGTGAGCATCCGGGGCCTGGTAAGGCCGGTGGGCGGCGTCATCGCCAAGGTGGAGGCGGCGATCCAGGCCGGCGCCGAAACGGTGCTCATTCCGAAGGAGAACGAGCTGGCCATGCTGCGCGGGCTCGACCGGGTGAAGGTGGTGCCCGTGGAACGGCTGGACGAAGCGCTCCGCTTTGTCTTCGGCGACCGGTTGAAACTTGCCGGCGGAGGTGCGGAGAGCGAAGGGGCGCCGCTGTCGGCCGCTTCAAGCGACCGGCTGGCGGTCTCTTCCGCCGGTCCGGTAATGCGCGCCGATTCCGCCGATACCGATGCGCCCGCCGGCTCCGGCGCCCGTCGGACCGCCGTGCCTGCCGGCTCCTCCCGCGGCGACGGGTCCGCGCCCGAGCCCGCGCCCGATGCGCCGGCCGTACCGGCCGCCCCCGCCTTTTGAAGCAATTCGGCGCCGACCGCCTCCGGCGGCGCCCGGTCCGCCGGCTTTGGGCCCCGCGCCGGCGGCCCTTTTTTTGTGCCCCGGTTTTGCGGGAAGTCCTTACATTTGATAAAATGACGAAAAACACCGAAGGCTCAACACGCCGAAAGAGAGGTGCCCGGAACTTGGGTTCGAGGGAGCCGAAAACCCGTACCTTGCCGCTTCTTCCGCTGCGCGGGCTGCTCGTTTTCCCGAGCATGGTGCTGCATCTGGATGTCGGCCGGGAAAAATCCGTCAGGGCTCTGGAGCGGTGCATGGTGGGCGATCACATGATCCTGCTGTGCTCCCAGTCCGAAGTGAACATCGAGGAACCGACCCATGACGACATCTACCGCGTGGGCACCATCAGCCGGGTGCGCCAGATGATCAAACTGCCGAACGGTACCATCCGCGTGCTGGTGGAAGGCGTCGTCCGGGCGCGGATCGAGGAATATCTGCCCAACGACCGCTTCTACGAGGTGGTCGTGCGGGAACTGCCGGAACAGACGGTGGAAAGCTTCGAAGTGGACGCCCTCATGCGGGCGGTGCTCAACCAGTTCGAACATTACATCCATCTGTCCAAGCGCGTGTCGCCGGAGACCCTGGTGGCGGTCGCCGACATTCACGAGCCGGGCCGCCTTGCCGATGTTGTCGCCAGCCACCTGACCCTGAAGATCAAGGACAAGCAGGAAATTCTGGAAACCGTCGATGTCCGCGAGCGGCTGGAGAAGCTCCTGAACCTCCTGAGCAACGAACGCGAGGTGCTCGAGCTCGAGCGCAAGATCAGCCAGCGGGTCAAGAAACAGATGGAAAAGACCCAGAAGGAATACTATCTGCGCGAGCAGATGAAGGCCATCCAGAAGGAACTGGGCGAAAAGGAAGGCCGCGCCGGCGAGGCGGAAGAGTTGCGCCAGCAGCTGGCCGAGGCGAACGTCCCCGAGAAGATCGCGCAGAAAATCGAGAAGGAAATCGACCGCCTGGAGAAGACGCCGCCCTCTTCCGCGGAAGGATCGGTCATCCGGCATTACGTGGAATGGCTGCTCTCCCTGCCGTGGAGCAAGAAAACCGAGGATCACCTGGATCTGGCCGAGGCGGAGCGCATTCTCGAGGAGGAGCACTACGGCCTGGAAAAGCCGAAGGAGCGGGTTCTGGAATATCTCGCCGTCCAGAAGCTCGTCCAGAAGCTGAAGGGTCCCATTCTCTGCTTCGTCGGTCCGCCGGGCGTCGGCAAGACGTCGCTCGCCCGTTCCATCGCCAAGGCCCTGGGCCGCGAATTCGTGCGCGTGTCCCTCGGCGGGGTGCGCGACGAGGCGGAGATCCGCGGCCACCGGCGCACCTACGTGGGCGCGATGCCCGGCCGCATCATCCAGGGCATGCGCAACGCCGGCACGCTGAACCCGGTCTTCCTGCTGGACGAAATCGACAAAATGGCGATGGACTTCCGCGGCGATCCGGCGGCGGCCCTGCTCGAGGTGCTTGATCCGGAGCAGAACTCCGCCTTCAGCGACCATTACATCGAGCTGCCCTTCGACCTGTCGTCGGTCATGTTCATCACCACGGCCAACGCCGTGCACAACATCCCCCGGCCGCTGCTCGACCGGATGGAAGTGCTGTACATTCCCGGCTATACCGAACTGGAGAAACTCGAAATCGCGAGGCGCCATCTCCTGCCGAAACAGCGAAGGGATCACGGGCTCGAGGAGCATCAGCTCGAAGTGCCGGAGTCGACGCTGCTCAAGCTGATCCGCGAATACACCCGGGAATCCGGCGTGCGCCAGATGGAGCAGCAGCTGGCGGCCATTTGCCGCAAGGCGGCCAAGGCGATCGTGGCCGACCCGGCGGCCGCTCCGGTGATGGTGGACGAAGCCCGTCTGCGGGAGTATCTCGGCCCCGAAAAATACCGCTTCGGCGTCAAGGAAAACGAAAACCAGACGGGCGCCGCCACGGGCCTGGCCTGGACGGAGGCGGGAGGCGACACGCTGGTCATCGAAGTGACCGTCATGCCCGGCGACGGCAAGCTCACCCTGACCGGCAAGCTCGGCGACGTGATGAAGGAGTCGGCGCAGGCCGCCTACAGCTACACGCGCAGCAGGGCGGCGGACTACGGCATCGATCCGCATTTTTACAAGACCACCGACATTCATATTCACATCCCCGAAGGGGCCATCCCGAAGGACGGGCCGTCGGCGGGCATCACCATCGCCACCGCCCTGGTCTCGGCATTGTCGGGCCGCCAGGTGTCGAGCGAAGTGGCCATGACGGGGGAAATCACCCTGCGCGGCCGCGTGCTGCCCATCGGCGGCCTGAAGGAAAAGGCGCTGGCCGCCCACCGGGCGGGCATCCGGAAGGTGCTGTTCCCGAAGGAAAACGAACGGGATATGGAGGAAATCCCGGAAAGCGTGCGGGAAGCCCTCGAATTCGTGCCCGTTACCCACATGGACGAAGTGCTGCGCCATGCCCTGGCGGACCCCCTGCCGGATCGCCCGGTGCCCCGGTATTCGGAAAACGGATCGATGGACCCGCAGCCCGCCGGGCCGCAGCCGGCCCTGAATCCGGATGTCAACGAGGCGGAAGGGACGCCCCCGCTGGGCGCCCACTGAGGGAGGAGTGCCGGTGAAAGTCACCCACTGCGAACTCGCGGTCAGCGCGGCTTCCCCGCAGCAGTTTCCCCGGGACGGCCTGCCGGAGATCGCCCTGGCGGGCCGCTCCAACGTCGGCAAGTCGTCGCTGGTCAACCGCCTGACGGGGCGGCGCGGGCTGGCGCGCACCAGCTCGCAGCCGGGCCGGACGCGGCTGATGAACTTTTACCGGATCAATCGCGCTTTTTATCTGGTGGACGTGCCGGGATACGGATACGCCAGGGTCTCCAAGGAAGAACGCCGGCGCTGGGGCAGCCTGATCGAGGGCTATATGCGGGATCGGCCGCAGCTTCTCCTTGTGCTGCTCATTGTCGACTTCCGGCACCCCCCGACGGAAGACGACCGGATGATGTACGAATGGCTGGTCTGGCACGGCATTCCGCTTCTCGTCGTCGGCACGAAGGCCGACAAGGTGTCCCGCGGCCATCACTTGAAACACGTCCGCATCGCGCGGGAAACCCTGGGGATGGCCGAAGAACATGCTTTCGTGGCGTTTTCGGCGGAGACGGGGCTCGGCCGGGACGAATTGTGGAAGCGGATCGAGGAACGGTTGCGGGAAAAACGGACAAAAGCAAAGGTTCCAAGTCCGTGAATGACCCGCGCGAAAGCGAGGATAACGGGCAATTCGGCGGGCAGATCGCGGCAGGTTTTGGATTTTTCCCGAAAATCACGGATTATCGCGCACGGGAGGAAAGCGGAGAAAAGGGCCTTTGTCGTATAATAAAAAACGGGAACCAATCGCAACCCATTGGAATTGAGGAGATACTATGCCACAACGGGCAGCCACCGAGTACGTCTATGCCCGCCTTTCCCTGGTCAAGGCCGAAATGCCGCGTTTCGCCGCCCTGTGCGATGCGATGCGGGTACGGCTGATGGTTCGCGTGCTGGAAGGAGGAGACCGGGAACTGGTGCTCAGCGACGAAGTCGGGGGCGAATCCGTGCGTCTGACGTTTGTGGGCAGCGGCAACCGGTACACCTGCCTGCTTTCCTGCCGGATTACGAAGCCCGGGCTTGTCCAGGCGCTCAACCGCGCCCTGGCCGCCTTCCGGGGAGACGCCGTGGTGAACCGCATCTACCGGGGGTTTGTGATCACCTACCATTATCTCGACGGCAAAATCGCCCGCATCGTGGAGAACCGGGAGGGCTCGCCGAACGTCATCTACGAACGGCGCCTGCCCGGGATGCCGACGCCCGAAACGCTGGAGGCGGTGTTCCGAATGCGCACGGTGGAGGAACGGATCGCCCGCCTGCGAAGTGAAGTGGACGAACTTCTGGACCGGCGGAACCGGGCGACGGACGCGGCGGACATCGCCGCCATCGATTCCTGCCTCAAGGAGCGAAGTCTGCGTCTCTTCGAGCTGGAAGCCTGAAGGGGCTTTAGGCCTGGCGGAATCTTGCGGACATGCCATCCGTCAGCGCGCGACCCGAAAGCGGGGAACCCTTCCCGCGGACAGCGTCGCGTTCTGACGGATCGTATGTCCGCAATGTTTTTTTGGGGACGGAAGAACTTTTCTCCAGGTTCCCCCGGCGGGTGTTCCGCATATATTTTTTTCAGCCGGATTCCCCGGCGTCCGTCCGGCATCCGGCCCCAAAAAAATGCTTAAAAAAAAGGGTTGCATTTCCGGGCGATAGATGTTATTTTAATCATCGTTGACAACACAATAGGAACCAGGATTCACTCAGGAACGATGCGGTTGAAGTGCAGATTCCCTCGACGAGTGAATGACGTAGGTCCTAGCGGATAAAATTGGTTATCCATTTTGTTCCTAGGAAAGGGGGAACCGAAAGATGGAGTACTCTACTTTCGGACGGCATGTTGCGGTGGACGCCTGGGGCGTTGATTACGATCTTCTCAACAATGCCGATGCTCTTCAAGCGCATCTGGTGGAAGCGGCCGAAGCTTGCGGTGCTACCGTGCTTTCGGTTCAGTCCAAGCAGTTCGAACCGCAAGGCGCGACCGTCCTGGTTCTGCTTTCGGAGAGCCATCTTTCGATCCACACCTACCCCGAGAAGGGATTCGCGGCCATCGATTGCTACACGTGCGGCGAGACGGTCGATCCCCAGCTGGCGGTCGACTATCTTGTCGAAACGTTGAAACCCAAAAAAGTGTTCGCGAAAAAGCTCATCCGCGGCGTCGGCGAACTGGAAGTCGCCGATGTCGAAGTGAAGCAGACCGAACTGGTGTAAAGAACCGGTGTAAATAAGTTTTGCGATCCGGGACAAAGCCATGGGGATTTCCTCATGGTTTTTTCTTATGGTTGGGAAGCCGCGCGGGTATGGAACCGCATGCCGAGGACGAAACTAGACAGCGCAGGGATTCATCAAATTTTCAATCAATCGTCACGAATAATATGATATAATTAGCCACAACATGCGGGTAGGGCGGCACGCAGGAGGTGCATCCCGTGCAAATCGTCGTCGTTGGGCTGAACTACCGCACCGCGCCTGTGGAAGTCAGGGAACGGTTTGCCTTGTCCGAGACCGACTTGCCCCAAGCGTTGGCGGCATTTCGGGCGTCCGCGGGCATCCGTGAAGGCGTCATTCTGTCCACTTGCAACCGGACGGAACTGTACGCCGTCGTGGACCGTCCTACGCTCTGCGGCTACGAGATCCGCGCGTTCATGGAACGCTGGTTCGGCATTCCGCGGCGGGAATTCAATCATTATCTTTATATATACGAAGACGGACAGGCCGTCTCCCATCTGTTCCGGGTGACCTGCGGCCTGGATGCCATGGTGCCCGGTGAAACGCAGGTGCTCGGCCAGGTGCGCGACGCATTCCTGCTGGCGCAGCGGACGGGAGCCACCGGCAAGGTGTTCAACCGCCTGTTCAAGCAGGCGGTGACGCTGGGCAAACGCGTCCATCACGAAACGGCCATCGGGGAAAACGCCGTCTCGGTCAGCTATGCCGCCGTCGAACTCGGACGGCGCATATTCGGGCGGTTTGACGGCAAGCGCGTCATGTTGATCGGAGCCGGCCGGATGGGGGAACTCGCCGCCCGGCATCTGTTCGCGAACGGCGCCCGGGACATCGTGGTGGCCAACCGGACGCCGGAGCGGGCGCGGGAGCTGGCGCGCCTGTTCGGCGGCCAGGCGGTGCGGCTGGACGAGGCGCGGACGCATCTGGCTTCCGTCGACATCGTCATCAGCGGAACGAACGCCCCCGGGCACGTGCTCACCGCGTCGGAAGTGCGGGAAGCCATGGCCGGACGGAAGGATAAGCCGCTGTTTCTGATCGACATTGCCGTGCCGCGGGACATCGATCCCGCCTGCAGGGCAGTGCCCGGGGTGTTTCTGTACGACATCGACGATCTGCAAGGCGTGGTGGAAAACAACCTCGAGAAGCGCCGCCAGATCGGCGAAGCCGTCGAGAAGGCGATCGAGGAGGAACGGGAGGCGTTCGCCCGCTGGGCGGCGACGCTGCCGATCCAGCCGGTGATCCGGGCCCTGCAGGAAAAGGCGGAAGCCGTCCGCGAGGCAACCCTGGAAAGCCTGCTGCGGAAATTGCCTGATCTGGACGAACGGCAAAGGAAAAAAATCGACAAACTGACCCGAAGCATGGTCAGGCAGCTTATCCGCGCTCCCATCCTCCGGCTCAAGGAGCTCGCGAAAGCGGGCCGGGGAGAAGAGGCCGCGCGATTTGCGGAGATGCTGCTTGATCTTGACCTTGTTTCCGTATCCGCGGAAGGAAAGCCGGAAGTTCTCACGGCTCCGGGAGCCCTCAAGGCAGAAACGGGGGCGTCGAAGGACGGGAAAACGGGCTGGCGCGGGACCGCCGCCTTTGGCCGGCATGAAAAGCCGGACCGGACGGACGGCGGAGCCGGCGTGGCGGAGGCCTTGCCCCGTCTTGCGGGCGCGGCCCGGTGAGCCGGACGGGAGACGGCCCATGGGCTGGTATCCGATGCTCGTACAGCTGGCCGGACGGCCGGTGGTGGTGATCGGCGGCGGCAGGGTGGCCGAGCGCAAGGTCGCCGCGCTGCTCGAGGCGGAAGCGCGCGTGCGCGTCGTCAGCCCGTCGCTCACGCCGGCCTTGCGCCGGTGGGCGGAGGAAGGCCGGGTGGAGGCCGTGCTCCGGGAAGCGGAAGCAGCGGACCTGGACGGCGCTTATCTGGCCTTTGTGGCCGGCGGCGACGACGAATTTCGCGCGCGGATGATCGCGGCGGCCAAGGCCCGCGGCGTGCCGGTGAACGCGGCGGGCGATGGAGAAAAAGGGGATTTCCTCACGCCGGCCGTGGTGCGCCGGGGCGATCTCGTGCTGGCCGTCAGCGTGTCCGGCGCCTCGCCGGCTCTGGCCGCGCGCATCGCGGCGGAGCTCAAGGAACGGTACGGCTCCGAGTACGAGCGTTTGAGCAAGGCGTTGCGCGCCGTTCGCCGGACGGTGAAAGCGCGGGTGCCGGACCCCGTCGAGCGGCGCAGGCTCCTGGCGGCCGCGGCGAGCGAAGCGGGCGCCGCCGTCCTGCTGGCGGAGGAAGCGCTGCCGGAAGGGGACGAGCTGGTGGCCCTGCTCCGGACGCTGCCGGTTTCAACGGCGGTGAACGAGCGGGAGCCGGAAGACGGCCCGCGGCAGAAGCCGGAGCCGGGGAACAGCCCCCGGCGGGAGCCTGAACCGGGGGTCAGCCCGCAGCAGGAGCCATAGGGATCGCCCGGCAGGAGCCGTGGAACAATTCTTCGGCAGAAGCGAGGGGACTACCCGCAGGGAAGCCGGTGGACAAACCGGGGACATTTCGCAACGCAAGCCCGGTGACGTCCGCGACAGGGACGACTCCGGACAGGCCGTCCGGGGGGAAACGGACCGGTTTTCCCGATCCAACGGAGGGAATTCATGCGAACGATCGTCGTCGGTTCCCGCAAAAGCGCGTTGGCGATGGCCCAGACGAAGCAGGTCATCTCGCGTCTGGAGCGGATTTGCGCGCAGCGGGGACTGTTTTTCGTTTTTGAGATCAAACCGGTTGTGACGCGCGGGGACAGGATTCTGGACGTCACCCTGTCCAAGGTGGGCGGCAAGGGCCTGTTCGTCAAGGAAATCGAGCAGGCGCTCCTGGACGGCGCCATCGACCTGGCGGTGCACAGCATGAAGGACCTGCCCCACAGTCTTCCGGACGGCCTGGTGATCGGCGCCGTACCGCCCCGGGAAGATCCGCGGGACTGCCTGGTCAGCCGCGCTCCGGCGCAGGGGCTGGACGATCTGCCCCGCGGCGCGAAGGTGGGCACCAGCAGCCTGCGGCGCGAAGCCCAGCTCAAGGCGGCGCGTCCCGACCTGCGCGTCGAACCCTTGCGCGGCAACATCGACACCCGGCTGCGCAAGCTGGAGACCGGAGGCTTCGACGCGGTGGTGCTGGCCGCCGCCGGGCTGCACCGGATGGGCTGGCAGGACCGCATCACCGCGTATCTGCCGGTGGATGTGATGCTGCCGGCCGTGGGCCAGGGCGCCCTCGCGGTGGAATGCCGCGCGGCGGACGAATCGATTCTCGAGCTTCTGGCCGCGCTCAACGACGAACCGACGGCCCGGGCGGTGGCCGCGGAACGCCGCATGCTGGGCGTGCTGGACGGCGGGTGCCAGGTGCCCATCGGCGCCTACGCGGAAACGGCGGAAGGCGGCGAAGGGAAGATTTCGCTCATCGGCATGGTCGCCTCCCCGTCAGGCGACCCGATGCACAAGGTGTCGGTTTCCGGCGAAGATCCGGAGCGGGTCGGTGAAACGGCGGCCCGGCGGTTGCTCGACATGGGCGCGGACCGGATTCTGGCGGCGGCAAGGACGGAGGAATGACGGATGGCGACGGGCAAAGTCTATCTGGTCGGCGCGGGACCGGGGGATCCGAAGCTGATCACCATTCGCGGCCTGGAGGCGTTGCGGAAGTCCGACGCGGTGGTGTACGACCGGCTGGCGGCGCCCCAGCTGCTTCGCGAAGTTCCTCCGCACGCGCGCCTGTACTATGTGGGCAAACGCCCCGAACGCCACGCGACGAAGCAGGATGACATCAACCGGCTGCTCGTGGAACTGGCGTTGGAAGGGCTTACGGTGACCCGCCTGAAAGGCGGCGACCCTTTCGTATTCGGCCGCGGCGGCGAGGAAGCGGAAGCCCTGGCGCGCCACGGCATTCCCTTTGAAATCGTGCCCGGCGTCACGTCGGCCGTTGCGGTGCCCGCCTATGCGGGAATTCCGGTGACCCACCGGGATGCGGCGTCGTCTTTTCTGGTGCTGACCGGCCATGAACATCCCGACAAGCTGGACAGCGCCGTCCGGTGGGACAAGGCGGCCGGCGCCGCGGGCACCATCGTCGTGCTGATGGGCGTGGCGAACCTGGACCATATTTGCCGGCGCCTGATGGAACACGGACGCCCGCCGGACACCCCGGTCGCCCTGGTGCGCTGGGGGACGCGGGCGGAGCAGCGGACGCTCGAGGGAACCCTCGGAGACATCGCGCGAAAAGTGAAGGAAGCGGATTTCAAGCCGCCGGCGGTCATCGTCATCGGCGAAACGGTGAGATGGCGCAGGGAACTGCAATGGTTCGAGCGCAAGCCGCTGTTTGGCCGCCGGGTGCTGGTCACCCGGGCGAAGGGCCAGGCGGGGGAACTTTCGGCCCGTATCGACGAGCTGGGCGGCGAACCTTACGAATACCCGGTCATCGAAACGCGCCTGCCCGAATCGGAGGACAAGCGCGAAGCGATCCGCGCCGCGCTGGCGCGGGCGGAGACTTACGATTGGATCATTTTCACCAGCGTCAACGGCGTCGATTATTTTTTCCGCTGGCTCGGCATGTGCGGCACGGACATGCGCCGGTTCCACCGCGCCCGCGTGGCCGCCGTCGGGCCGAAAACCGCGGAGGAACTCAAATCCCGCGGCATCGTGCCGGACACGGTTCCCGGAAAGCTGTTCCAGGCCGAAGGGCTTTTCGACGAAATGAAGGAGCATGTGCGTCCGGGCATGCGGGCGCTGCTTCCCCGCGGCGATCTGGCCCGCGACTGGCTGCCGGAGGAACTTGCGCGGCTGGGAGTCGAAGCGGTGGAGATCGACGTTTACGAAACGGTTCCCGCCGCGCCGCGGGATGACCGGCTGGTGGAGTGGCTGGAACAGGGCCGTATCCACATGGTCACGTTCACCAGTTCCTCCACCGTCCACAACCTGATCGCGGCGCTCGGGAAACTGGGCGTAGAGGACCCGGCGGGCCTGCTGCGGAAGGCGGACATCGCCTGCATCGGCGCCGTCACCGCGGAAACGGCCGCTGCTTACGGATTGGACGTCGGCGTGATCGCGAATCCGTCCACCATCGACGGTTTGGTGAAAGCCATTGTGGATTACTATGCCAATGCGAAGAGGTGAAACGCAATGCCCTATCCGCTCGTGCGCCACCGGCGCCTGCGCCGCACGGACGCCCTGCGCCGCATGGTACGGGAAACCGTGCTGAATCCGAACGATTTCATCTACCCCATTTTTGTCACCCACGGCGAGAACGTGAAGAGGGAAATTTCCGCCATGCCGGGCGTCTATCACTGGTCCGTGGACCGGCTGGAGGAGGAGATCCGGGAAGTCCGCGCCCTGGGTATTCCGGCGGTGCTCTTGTTCGGCGTGCCGGAACACAAGGACGCCGTCGGGACTTCCGCCTATGAGCCCGACGGCATCGTGCAGCGGGCGGTTCGCCAAGTCAAAGCCATCGCCCCCGACCTTACGGTGATCACCGACACCTGCCTGTGCCAGTTCACCGATCACGGTCATTGCGGCATTGTCCGCCAGGTCGGCGGGCAGGCGTTGATCGACAACGACGAATCGCTTAAAGTGTTGGCCCGCACCGCGGTGTCCCAGGCCGAAGCCGGCGCGGACGTGATCGCCCCGTCCAACATGATGGACGGCTTCGTCTCCGCCATCCGCGCCGCCCTTGACGAGGCGGAGTATTCGCACATTCCGATCATGTCCTATTCCGTCAAATTTGCATCCGCCTATTACGGACCCTTCCGCGAGGCGGCCCACTCGGCGCCGCAGTTCGGCGACCGCAAGACGTACCAGATGGATCCCGCCAACGCCAGGGAAGCCTTGCGTGAGGCCGAGTCCGACGTGGCGGAAGGCGCGGACATTTTGATGGTCAAACCGGGCCTCGCTTACCTGGACATCGTGCGCCGGATCAAGGAGCGGTTCGATCTGCCCCTGGCCGTTTACAACGTCAGCGCCGAATATTCGATGGTCAAGGCCGCCGCCATGCAGGGCTGGATCGACGAACGCGCGGTGGTGCTGGAGACGCTGACGGGGATGAAAAGGGCCGGGGCCGACATGATCATTACCTACCACGCCAAGGACGCCGCCAGATGGCTGGCCGGCATGGCGTGATCGCAAGCCGTGGGAGGTCTGCGCGATGATGGAAAAGCGGCAGGGCCGCTCGGATGAACGTTCCCGGGCCGCGTTCGAAAAGGCGAAGCGTTTCATGCCGGGCGGCGTAAACAGCCCGGTGCGGGCGTTCAAGGCGGTGGGACTGACGCCTGTCGTCATCGAACGCGGCGAAGGAAGCCGCATTTACGACATCGACGGGCAGAGCTACATCGACTTTGTGCTGTCGTGGGGGCCGCTCATCGTCGGCCACGCCCATCCGGAAGTGGTGGACGCGATCCGGCGGACGGCGGAAAACGGCACCAGTTTCGGGGCGCCGACGGAACTGGAGACGGCGCTGGCGGAGCTGGTGTGCGAGCGGATTCCGTCGGTGGAAATGGTGCGGATGGTCAACTCCGGCACCGAGGCGACGATGTCGGCGCTGCGCTTGGCCAGAGGCTATACCGGGCGAAGCAAAATTCTCAAGTTCGAAGGCTGCTATCACGGCCATGCGGACAGTCTGCTGATCAAGGCGGGGTCGGGCGTGGCCACCCTCGGCCTTCCCGACAGCCCGGGGGTACCGCCGGCGACGGCGGGAAACACGATCACCGCGCCCTACAACGACCTTGACGCGGTCCGTCTGGCCTTTGAGCGCTACGGCGAAGACATCGCCGCCGTCATCGTGGAACCGGTGGCCGGCAACATGGGCGTCGTGCCGCCCAGGCCCGGATTTCTCGAGGGGCTTCGGGAACTCACTCGCCGGTACGGCAGTCTCCTTGTTTTCGACGAGGTGATGACCGGCTTCCGCGTTCATTACCATTCCGCCCAGGGACTGTACGGCGTGGAGCCGGACCTTACCTGCCTGGGCAAGGTAATCGGCGGCGGCCTGCCGGTGGGCGCCTATGGCGGGCGGAGGGATATCATGGAAATGGTGGCGCCCTCCGGTCCCGTCTACCAGGCGGGCACCCTTTCCGGCAACCCGCTGGCCATGGCCGCGGGCTACACGACGCTGAAGCTGATGACGAAAGAGGTATATGAGCGGCTGGAGCGGCTGTCGCAGCGGCTGCGGGAAGGCCTGGAGCGCAACGCGCGGGAGCTGGGCATTCCCCAGACGGTAAACGCCGTGGGGTCCATGATCAACCCGTTTTTCACCGAAGGTCCCGTGGTGGACTACGCCACGGCCAAACAATCGGACCTGGACCGGTTCCGCCGCGTGTTCGCCGCCCTGCTCGACAGGGGCGTCTACATCCCGGCGTCGCAGTTCGAGGCGTGGTTCCTGTCCACCGCCCACACGGAAGAGGACATCGACCGCACGGTCGAAGCGCACCGCGAGGCGCTCCGCACGTTGTGAGGAGCGCCCCGGTTTTTCCCGCCGGCCGGCGCAAAAACCGGCGGGATGCGGCTCTTCGGAAAGCTGACGGACACAGGAGTCCGAAACAAGCCGACGGGCCGGTTGTAAAACCGCATCCGTCCTTGCCAAAGGCATTCAAACGGAATCCATGTCCGTCAGAATTTGAAATTTCCGGGCGGCTTGCGGACTGAATGTCCGTGACGGTTCGCGGACGCCTGCTTTCAACACCGGAGCAGGCGTCCGGCGCCGGAACTGCTGATTTTTTTATTTCCGCTTGCTTTTCGGACCGGGGTCTGCTATACTTGCCTCATTAGCCGCAAGGCGGCGAAAATTTTTGGGAGGTTTTCCATTTGCAAGGTACCGTGAAATGGTTCAACGCGGAGAAAGGCTACGGTTTCATCTCCGTGGAGAACGGCAATGACGTGTTCGTCCATTATTCCGCCATCCTGGGCGGAGGGTTCAGAACCCTGGAAGAAGGTCAACGGGTCGAATTCGAAATCACCGAAGGCGCCCGCGGACCGCAAGCGGCCAACGTGGTGAAACTGTAAATCGTCCATGCGGACGGTTTGTACGGATAAATCACGCAAGCGCAACTGAGGAAAGCCCTCCGGCGGGCGACCGCCGGGGGGCTTTCCTTGTACGCCCAGCATGGGCGTCATCTCTACGGTGAAAGTCCGGAATGGGGGCTGGCGAGCGCCTACCATTAGCCAAAGGCAAGGGTGCCTGCCGCGAGGCGGGATCTGAAGGAAGCCGGAGGCAAACGCACGGGCCAAGGTACACGAACTGGATTTGAGGCAGAACCGGTCGGATGAGTCACCAAGACATGACGAAATCCAAAGCCGCCAAGGGC
>LZRV01000070.1 GCA_002159065.1 Paenibacillaceae bacterium ZCTH02-B3
TCCCATCCCGAAACATCCGCCAATGTCACACCGAAACCCGTGATGGCTACCTGACGGCCTCATTGGGTAACAAAATTACGTGAGTGATCCTTTTTCCTTCGGTAACATTTTTAAATGAGTTGACACGGATAGCCGCCGCCTCAAAGCGGCCTCGGCATGCAAACCGTATACCCCGTCTCCTCGTCCAGTTCTCTTTTGATCACCGCGTCCTCGAGCTCGACGATCACCACTTCCAGGGTGTTCAGCGCCTTGGCGAAGCCCCTTTCGACATGGCCGCCGATCACTTTGCCGTCCAGGCCCACAAACACGGCGTGCAGATGGACGAACAGGTCGTCTCCCCGGTCGGCGATCATGCCCTGGCCGGACAAAATTTCGACAGGCCCGTTGATCGTCTTCCGCTCGGTGAAGCCCACGCCCGTCTTCGCCTTCGGGTCCATCGCGATCGCCACGTATTGCGCGCCGTCCTGCAGGCTGCCGATCATGCTGCTGATCCAGCCGGAGCGGATGCCGTGCTTCTTGCAGGCGTCGATGACGCCCTGGACCAGATCCGTGCCCTTGTTGAGCCGGACGGCCACCACCCGGCCGGTCTTCCCCATTGCCGACACAAACCGCGTTTGTTCGGTCATGCTGTCATCCTCCCTGATGTTCAGATCATCTCGACGATTTTCCGGATATCTTCTTTGCCCAGCCGGTAATAGGGAATTCCGTCCAGATCCTTCGCCAGATCATCCGTGTCCGCGGCGAGCATGAGGGACTGCATCCGCGGTTCAATGACCGTATCCGGGTTGAATTCCCAGTCGAGCTCCAGCACGATTTCCGGTTTTTTCAAGAGGAACGTCACTTTCCCCTGATCGTAGCCTTTCAGGCTGTAGACGACGGTCACCGCCCGCGACACCGACCAATTCTTCGCCTCGATGGCCCGGATCCCCAGCTTCATGAGAATGTCGGGATGAATGCAGGTTTCCACGGGGACGTGGCAATGGATGCCCTTGTCCGTCATGAATTCGCAGGCCTGCCGCCAGAGCGGGGAGCGGAAGAACGCCAGGATCTCCTTTTCTTCGCTCGCCGTCGGTTCCCGGAAGGCAAAGCCGGCATGGTACTTCTCCATGAACGCGTCGTCCCAGTACTCCAGGTTCTGCCCCGTCCGGGTGCTGGCCGCGCCGGCCGGCTCGATGACGACGTCGTCGTTGTATTTCAGGAACACCTCGAAATGGCACATGCCTTTGGGCTGGATGTAGTAAATGTTGGCGTAACCCCGTCCGTGGGACAGAAACGTGATTTTCCGCTCCAGGCTGAGGCCGTGTTTTTCAAAATATCCCTGAATGACCTGGGCGAAGTCAAACGGACTCAGGATGCTTTCCGTATAGACATGGGCGTGCCGGACCTCTTGGCCGCGGCGCAGGATCTCCATCAGCCCGTTCCACTGTTCCGATTTGAAGTACTCCGCCACCTTGGGGATGACCAGACTTTTCAGCATCTTGTTTCCTCCCGCGCAATCAGGTTAGCCAGTCAAGCGGCACAAGGACGAGTTCCGGGAACAAAATGAGCATCAGGAGCACCAGCAATTGCGCCAGCAGGAACGGCAGTACGCCCCTGATCATGGACTCCAGGCTGATCTTGCTCACGCCGGCCATGACGTTGAGCACGGTGCCCACCGGAGGCGTGAGCAGCCCGATGGAGCAGTTGATCATGAACAGGACGCCGAAGTAGACCGGATCGATCCCGGCGGCCTTGATGATCGGCAGAAGCACGGGCGTCAGGATCAGAATCGTGGGCGTCATGTCCATGGCCGTGCCGATGATCACGACCAGCAGGTTGATCATGAGCAGAAGCAGAATCTTGTTGTCCAGGAACGGCTGCAGCGCTTCAACGACCTGCGCGGGCAGATTGGCGATGGCCATCAGCCAGGAGGTGACCAGCGCCGCACAGATCAGGAACATGACCACGCTGGATGTTCTCGCGGCGCGAACCAATGCCTGGTAGATGCTCTTGAGGTTGAGTTCCCTGTACACGAACGCCCCCACGAGCAGAGCGTAGACGGCCACGACTACGGCCACTTCCGTGGGCGTGAAAATTCCGCCTCTCAAGCCGCCGATGATGATCACGGGCATGAGAAGCGCCCAGAACGCTTCCCGGAATTTCTGCCAAATCTCCTTGAGGGTGTGCCTGCGCTGTCTCTCCACGTTTTCTTTCCGCGCCAGCAAGGTCCAGGTGACGGTCAGCGCCAGACCCATCAGCAATCCGGGCACGATGCCGGCCATGAACAGCTTGGTGATGGATACGCTTCCGATGATGCCGTACAGAATGAACCCGATGCTCGGCGGGATGACGGGAGCGATGATGCCGGAGGACGCGATCAGACCGCTCGCCCGGTTGATGTTGTAACCGCTTTTGACCATCATCGGAATCAGGATGGCCCCGATGGCGGCGGTGTCCGCCAGCGCCGATCCGGACATGCTGGCGAACAGCACCCCGGCCATGATCGCCACATAACCCAGGCCGCCCCGGATGTGGCCGACCAGCGCCAGCGCGAAGTTCACGATGCGGCGCGACAGCCCGCCGGCGTTCATGAGTTCGCCGGCCAGCATGAAAAAGGGAATCGCCATCAGCGGGAAATTGTCCGCGCCGTTGATCAGATTCTGGGCGACGATCTGCGCGCTGAACGTATCCATATAGAACATCAAAAAGACGCTGGTGACCAGAAGCGCGAATGCGATCGGCATGCCCAGAACCATGGCTCCGAGCAGAACAACAACAAAAAGGAGGATCGTCATGTCGTTTTTCCTTCCTTCGCGCCCGTCTCGTCAAGCTCGATCATTTCTTCCGAATCCTTCACCCGCAGCCATTCTTCCGGCTTCACCCTGTTGAACAGAATCCGGTACAGATGGAGGAGCAGGATCAGGATCATCGCGCCGCCCGCTATGATCCCCGCCACATAAATGAAGGAAAGCGGAAGACCGGTGGTCGGAGCCTTGGTGTGCTGGTTCAGCACCGTCATTCGCCAGCTGCCTTGCAAGAGAAGGTAGCAGACGTATATCATGAGCAGGATGCTGACGGTCAGCATGATTTTTCGGATGGGGACGGGAACCCGCCTCACCACCGTGTCGAGCCCCAGATGCTGATTGTTCCGCAGGGCGGCGATCGCCCCGATGAAGGTCAGCCAGACGAACAGGTAGCGGGCGAGCTCTTCGGAGAACGAGATCCCCGTGTTGAACACATACCGCAAGACCACGTTCCCGAAGACGAGAACGACCATCACGGCCAGGGAAAAGACCATGATTACGTTGACGGCGTTCATCAGGAGCGCGGAAACTTTTTTCATCCCATCACCTTCTTTGGCAGAGAAAAGGGCAGCGTGACCAGCGGCGCTGTGCCAGGCGGTTTGCCTTCCACTCGCCCAACTGGTCACGCTGGCGCAGGCTAGCTTTACAAACGATTATTGCACACTTTGGATTTTCTCAATCCATTCCTTGATCAGCGGGTCGTAGTCCGCATACGCGGTTTGCGCGGCTTGGGCGAACTCTTCCCTGTTGGGTTCCGTGAAGGTGAGCGCCTGGCGCAGTTCTTCTTCGAAAGCCGCCATGTTCTCGGCCAGGATTTGCGCTTCGTATTCCTTGGTTTCCTGGGCCGCTTCCATGACCGCCTGCTTCAGGTCGTCCGACAGGGAAGCATACACCTTTTCGCTGATGACGAAGTAGGCGACTTGGTATTGGTGCGCCGTCAGGGCCAGATACTTCTGCACTTCATGCAGCCGGTTCGCGTAAATGGTCGGCACCGGATTTTCCTGGGCGTCGATGACGCCGGTCTCCAGAGCCGAGTACACTTCGGAGAACGGCATGGCGACGGGGTTGGCGCCCATTGCACGGAACGCCGCGGGACCCGTGGGCGTTTCCGGCAGCCGGATCTTCAGGCCTTTCAGGTCGGCCAGCGAGTTGATCGGCTTGTTGCTGGTGACGTGTCTCGGAGGCCGGTTGAAGTAGACGAGCGGCCGGAAGCCCTTGTCGATCATTTTCTGATTCAGTTCTTGGCCGTGTTCGCTGGCCAGGAACTTGTCCAGATGTTCCTGATCCCGGAACAGGAACGGCACGCCGTAAAGGCCGATTTCCTCCACCCAGTAGGAGAGCGGTTCCAGCGTAACGGTGCCGTGGATCGTGTCCGCCAGAATCCCTTCCAGCGCCTGGCGCTGAGCGCCGAGGGTGCCCGAATCGTAGACGCTGAATTTGATTTGGCCGTTCGTCTTTTGCTCCAGCACCTCGGCGAAATATCTCGCCGCTCTCGTCCACGTGTCATCCGGCCCCTGGTCCAGGGCGAAGCGCAGTTCCAGCACCTGTCCGCCGCCGGACCCGCCGGAGCCGCCCGATCCGCCGGACGTGCCTTGCGTCGAGGTGCCTCCCGAACCGGATCCGCCGGAGCCGCCGGACGAGCCGCTGCCCAAGGAACCCGAGCCGCACGCCGCCAGCAGGGAAAGCACCAGCGTCATCGCAATCACAGCAGCCGCGAACTTTCTGATCTTCATTCTTTCTGTAACCTCCCTTTTGATGTCAACCCCATGTCGAATTCTGCCGAGAAACGCTTTTTCCGAGCTGTGACCTGCCCAAGAATCACCTCCCCGAAAGGCCGTTATTCATCCAGCATGACAACTCTTTTCTCTTCGGCCGAACGCTGGGCCGCCTCAATGATCTTCAGCTGCAGCAGGATCTCCCTTCCCGAGGGGGACGGCTGCCGCTTTTCGCGGATGGAGTCCACGAATTCCTTCATCTGCAGGGCAAAGTTGTGCGGCTTGGACTCCCCGCTCATGACCAGTTTGCCGTTGATGTAGAGGTCGGTGTCGGCCGTGCCGATCAATCCGATATGGTCCCCCGTTTGCGAGAAGTAAATCGTGCCGTCCTTCCCGATCATCAAGGCTTCGTGCCGGGGATACCGGTTGTTGATGGACAGATAGTTCGTCGCATGGGTTCCGTCGTCAAATCCGATGATGAGGGTGACGTCGTCGTCCCCTTCAAAGTCCGGGTTGCTGGAAGAGCCTTGGGCGTAGACGGACACGGGGCGACGGTCGTCGAGCATCCACAGGGTAAAGTCGATGCTGTGGGAACCGAGCATCGGGTAGACGAGCCCGCCGGTGTATTCCTTCTTCCGCCACCAGACGGGAGCGATGTTCGCGTCGAAATAGCAGACGAACGTATAGAGCATGTTCGTGATCTTGCCGATGTTCTTCCGCTGATTCCAGGCTTCCCGGGTCGCCGTGAAAAATCTGCGGCTCTGGGCCACCATGAGATTGACGCCGTTCGCTTCGGCGGCCTGCACCATGGCTTCGCCTTCCGCCACCGAGTTCGCCATCACCTTCTCCACCAGCACGTGCTTGCCCGCGTTGCAGGCCTTGACGGTGATGTCCTTGTGCAGATGGTGGGGCAGGCATACCACGACGGCGTCAATATTCGGATCGGCGAACGCTTCGTCGACGGACGTGTAATAGCGGACGCCAAATTCCTCGGAGAAGGACTTGGCCAGGTGTTCCTGCACGTCCACGACGGCGTAAAGCTCGCAAAGATCCGGCCAATGCTTGATGGCGTCGATGTGGGTTCTGGAAATGCGTCCAAGTCCGAGAACCGCAATTCTGACTTTGTCGGTCATGTTCTCTCCTATCCCCTTTGCCTGTGATGTTCATGATGGCGCGCGTTTTTTTCTGTTTTTCGTGTCTGTGGAAAGCGATTTCAATGGAAGCGGATTCGTCCTCCTTTGCCGGAAGTATCAGGTCTTCTAGAGATATGATCTTTATATGATCTTATGACCCTACTATAAACGTTCTTTTTTCCGGCGTCAATATCCGCTTATTTCCTTTGCCTGTCCATTTCGTGCAATTTCTGGACGCGCCGCAGGAAGTCTTCGTCGTCGGAGCGGAATTTCGCGTTCAGGAACGCTTCCACCAGATCCATCGCCAGCCAGGGGCCGACGATCTGCGCGCCGATGCACATCACATTGACATCGTCATGCTCCACGGATTGATGGGCCGAATGGACGTCGTGGCAGACCGCCGCGCGGATGCCGGGAACCTTGTTGGCCGCGATGCAGGCCCCCACACCCGTGCCGCAGACCATGATGCCTCTGTCGGCATTGCCGTTCACCACGGCATCGCATACTTTGCGGGCAATGTCGGGAAAATCGACGGGATCCGGAGTGTAGGCTCCGTAATCCGTCACTTCATGCCCCAACTCCTCCAATTTCTTGATCACCAGGCCCTTCAGCGGAAATCCCGCGTGGTCTCCCCCGATGGCAATTCTCATGGATTCATTCCTCCCGCATGTTCATTCAGGAAAGCTTCCGTTTCCGACCGGTCCGGCATCGAGCTTTGCGCGCCGTAACGGGTGACCGAGAGGGCCGACGCCGCATTGGCGAACCGGACGGCTTCCGACAGCGATTTTCCTTCCGTGAGGGCAACCGCCAGCGCTCCCGCAAAGGTGTCGCCCGCCGCCGTCGTATCCACGGCGTTCACGCGAAATCCGGGCATGTGGAAACGCTCCGAGCGGCTGAGAACGGCAACGCCGTTTTCGCCCAGTTTGGCAAGGACGATCCCGACTCCGCGGGAAAGAAGCTCTTCCGCCGCCCGGAAGGCGGTTTCGGGATCATGGACTTTTTTCCCGGTGAGCTGCTGCATTTCCGACTCGTTCGGGGTGATGTAGTGGACCATGCCCAGCAGCTCGTCGGGAAGCGGACACGCAGGTGCGGGATCCAGCAGGACCGGCACCCGATGATGATGGGCCAGGCGGACCGCTTCCAAGACCGCCTCCATCGGGATTTCCAGCTGGACGACGAGCAGCCCGCACGATTGGATCCGGGCTTCGTTTTGCCGGATGTCTTCGGCCGTCAGCCGGTGGTTGGCGCCGGGCACCACAATGATGTTGTTTTCCCCCTGCGCGTCAATCGTGATGAAGGCCACCCCGCTGGACTCTTCTTCACAGACTGCGATCCCCTCCGTTTGGACCCCCGCTTCCTTCAGATGGCGGATGAGCTGTTCCCCGAACATGTCGGCGCCGGTCTTGCCCACCATGAAGACGGAACCGCCCAATCTGGCCGCCGCGTAGGCCTGATTGGCACCCTTGCCGCCGGGGCTCGTGAAAAACCGCCGGCCCAGTATCGTCTCCC
The DNA here is from genome assembly GCA_002159065.1 of Paenibacillaceae bacterium ZCTH02-B3. Classification (GTDB taxonomy): domain Bacteria; phylum Bacillota; class Bacilli; order Paenibacillales; family Paenibacillaceae; genus ZCTH02-B3. Next base: position 7,141 of record LZRV01000070.1, read on the forward strand.
CGATTCCGGGGCGCCTGTCCACCTGCACCACCATGTCCATGTTAAGACTTCCCACAACGACGATTTGCTTGTTCATATCCTTGTTCATCGATATCCGCACACATCCCGTTCCCGTTCAGACGCGGTCCGCGGCTTCGCCGGAGGACCGGCGAACCACGAGTTCGACGTCCAGCCGCATTGTTTTTTGTCCGATTTTTTCTCCGTTTATGAGTTTGATCAGATGCTTCATGGCCTGCCGGCCGATCTCGTAGACCGGCTGCCTGACGGTGGTGATTTCCGGGACCACCATCCGGGCCAGGGCGATGTCATCGAACCCGACGATCTTGACATCTCGGGGGACGGATTTCCCCAGCTGGTACAGGGCTTTCAAGGCTCCGACGGCCATCAGGTCGTTGCCGGCGAAGATGCCGTCGATGTCCGGGTGCCGCGCGAACAGCTCGAGCGTGGCCGCGTACCCGCCTTCGATGGTGAAGTTCCCTTCGGCAACCAGGCCGGGATCAAACCGGCTTTCGGATCCGCAGACGTCCACGTACCCCTGGTACCGCTCCTTCGCGCTCATGACCGGGGGACCGGAGATGTGGGCGATTTTCCGGCATCCCCGTTCGATCAGATGACGCGCGGCCATGCGGGCGCCTTCGCGGTTGTTGCAGATGAAGGACAGAATCGGATGGGATCCGAAGGCGCGGTCCACGGCGACGACCGGCACCCCTTCCCTTTGCAGTTCCAGAATTTGCGGCGCCTCGATCGTGTAAGACGCGATAATGATGCCGTCTATCCTTTTGTTCTTCAGGACCTGGATATATTTGCGTTCCTTTTCCGGGTCGTTGTCCGAGTTGCACAGGATGACCGTGTAGTTGAACTTGTTGGCCTGATCCTCGATGGCGCGGGCCACTTCCGGGAAGAAGGGATTCAGGATGTCCGGAATGATCAGGGCGATGGTCGCCGTGTTCTTGCCGGCAAGGCCGCGGGCGATCACGCTGGGCTCGTAGTCGAGAGCCCGCATGGCCGCCAGAACCGCCTCCCTCGTCTCTTCCTTCACGTATCCGCTTCGGTTGATGACCCTTGAGACCGTCGCCACCGACACGCCGGCCAGTCTGCTTACATCTCTTATGGTCGCCATGCCGCCGCTCCAACCCGTTCCATGTTTTCCAATGTGTAACCGGTTACGCAATGCGGTGATTGTGTAACCGGTTACCTATGTGTAACCGGTTACACATCCCATATTACCATCATAAGAGATGTCCCTTGCAGCTGTCAATACGGACGCGACCGGACCCGGCGTTCCCGTCGGAGCGGCGAAAGCCGTTCCCGTCGGGCTTCAGTCGGGTTTGATCAAAATTTTCACCTGATCCGGGTCGTCGTTGTATTTCTGCATGGCTTCTTCAATTTTGGAGAGCGGATAGGAAGCGGTGATCAGCGACTTGATGTCCAGCATGCCCTTGATCACGGGATTCAGCAGACGGGGAATCCAGCGCATCCGGAACTCGGGCCCATGGTGCATGAAAGCCGGGAACCGCACTTCCATCGCGTGGTGATGGAAACGGTGCAGGTTCACCCGGATGGGCGACATGATGTCGGGCAGGGAAGCGACGGTGCCTTCATCCCGCGTCACATCGATGCACAAATTGTAATATTCCTCGGTCCGCGGATTCCAATACCCGCAGGAATGGTAGGCCAGATCGACGCCCCGTCCGCGGGTCAGCTCCAAGATGGCTTCTTTCGCGTTTTCCTTCGTGGTGTTGATGGTCACGTCGGCGCCGCGTTTTTTGGCCATTTCCAGGTGGGCGTCGGAATAGTCCACGGCGATCACTTTCTCCGCGCCGCTTTTCTTGAACCCTTCAACGGCAATCAGCCCCTGGAAGTTCAGGCCGGCCACGACGACGGTGTCGCCCAGCTTGACGCCGCTGTCCATCACGCCGAACACGCCGACGCAAATGGGCTCGGCCAGACACGCCAGTTCCATGTCCAGGCCGTCCGGCACTTTGTAGAGATTTTGCACCTTGGCCTTGAAATAGGTGGACATGGCGTTGTCCGGGCCAAACAGCATGACCTTGTCTCCGACTTTGAATTCCCGGACCTTGCTGCCGACCTCCACCACTTCGCCTCCGCCTTCATGGCCCATCCAGGGGAAGCAGTTCGGGGGAATGTCGTCCGGAATGAACTGTCCCTGCCACGCCCGCAGGTCCGCGTCGCAAATGGAGCTCTGGTACGTCTTTACGAGCACTTCGTCTTCTTCCAGCGTGAGATCCCGCTCCACCAGTTGCAAAACACCCGGGCGGGGCATATGAACGCACGTCGTTTTCACTGGAAAACCTCCTAGAATCTTGTTGTAATACGGCAAGCAGGCAACAGCTGTTCCAACTTTCCGCGTCGAACCCGCCTACTTCCCCCTTCCCCGCTTTTTGAATTTTTGTTGGCATGTCCTATTGTACACAAAAGATATGATCTCCTGCAATTCATATCTTTAACCGGTCAAAAAAACAACGCCTTCATCAGGCGGATATTCCGGAAGGTGTTGACGTTTTGCTTTTATCGATCCGGGCGCATCCGGACGGAAGAGGCCCAGCATCGGCACGGCGAAACTCACGATAAAAAAGGCGCCGTGAACGATGAGCAGCCCCTTCAGCCGCCTGTCCGGAAGGGACCTGGCGTCGATCGTGAGGCCGATGAAGAACGCGGCGAATCGTCAGACGGCCCACTGCCGTTCCGCGCCCCGTTCATCGGTGCAATGGACGACGGAGCGGAAAGTGTCCAGATCCACGTGAAGCATGCAGCTTTGGCCTTCGTTTTCCCACCGGAGCCGGATTTCCCCGTCTTCCGCCTCCAGGCATTGGAACGAGCCCCGGAACGCTTCGTGTTCGTTGCGGAACCGGATCAGCCTGAAAAGCCGCTGCACGACGGGCCGCCGGACCGCCTGTTCGATTTCCTCCAGGGAATAATTGTGCCGGTTGATTTCCCGGCCGTCGCCGCGTTCGGCCACCGCGGCCGGATCGTTCTCCCCCGCCAGCAAACCGACGTAATAGATTTGCGGAATGCCGGGCACGAACAGCTGGATCGCCCGGGCGGCCAGGTAGGCGTCATCGTCACGGCCCAGCGCATCGTAATACGTGCAGCGGATCTGGTGGACGTCAAAACCGTCCGGCGATTTGTGCTTGTCGGACACCACGCGGCTCAGATTGGCGCCGCGCGCCAGGCACAGGTCCACGACCCGCCGCGCCCGTTCCGTGTCCACCAGCCCGTCCAGATCCGGCTTGACCGGAATGCCGTCGTGGCAGTCCAGCATCGTGAACTGGTTGGACGGGCGATCGTTCAGGTAACGCCGCAACATGGCGGAGGACCGGTTGACGAGCGCCTCCAGCACCAGGAACGGCAGGATGAAATCGTAGATCCAAAAGCCCCGCTCCGCCAATTTGTACTGGATCGAATAATGGGCGTGCACTTCGGGAAGCAGGGCGATGTCGTGCTCCTCCGCCTGGCCGGCCACCCAGTCCAGAAACCCGTAAATGTCGGGTTCCACGAAGAAGCAGCTCGTTCCCGGTTTCTTGATGACATAGCCCACCGCATCCAGGCGCACCATGCGGACGCGATTCGACTTGAAATGCCGGAAAATGTCCGAGAAGTACTGCCGTGTCAAAGGCGAATGCACATCGAGATCGATCTGCTCCGACGGATCGGTCTTGCCGAACGTCGTCCACACCTTCTCTTCCGTCCCGTCCCCGATGGCGAAGGTGGAATAGGGCACCGGGCGCCGCAAAAACATTTTGTCGATGTCCGCCTGGACGGGCTTCCCGTCCGGCCAGATCTTGTCGAGGGTCAGGAACATGTCGGCATATCGGGATTTGCGGCCTTTGGCGAGGAAATCCTGAAATTGCGGGGAACGGCGGGAGATGTGATTCACCATGACATCCAGCATTACGCCGTATTCCTCGCCGATGCGCCGGATGTCTTCCCACGTGCCGAACCGGGGATCGATCCTGCCGTAATCCAGCGGGGCGAATCCGCGGTCGCCCGAGGACGGATACGGCGGCAGGATATGGATGCCTCCCGGGAACAGGCCGTTGAAATGGCTCCGCAGAACGTCCAGCAGGGCGGCAAGATTGCCGCCCAGGGAATCGGGATACGTAATCAATTGGACACGGTTGTCAAGATTCACGGAGCTTTTCACCGCCGTGCGAAATTCCCGCCAGCCTGTACGCTTCTGGATACCGGCTGACGGGTCCCAGATGCCGCAATTTGTAGGCGCTCACTTCCATGCCGAATTCGACCGCGCCGATCAGGGTAAACCCTCTTACGAGACCCGCATAGAACCCCGCCCAGAAGGCATCGCCGGCTCCCGTCACATCCACCACTTCCGTCGCAATGCTGTCCAATCGGCGGGTGTCGGCGCCGTTGGATACCAGAATGCCTTCCGCTCCGAGGGTGAGAATGACCAATTTTGCCCCGAGCTCCAGAAACCTGGCCAGGTGGTTTTCCGGCGTATCCGTCCCGAACAGCCGGTCCGCGTCGTCCTTGGAAGGCTTGATCACGTCCACCCGGCCGATGATGGAGGTCACGTAGGCCGTGCCGTCCTCGTCTTTGCTCCAGATGGCCGGATGGTAGTTCGGATCGAAACCGACCAGGACCCCTTCCGATCTGGCCAGATCAATCGCCTGTTCGACGGCGGACCGGGCCGGCTCCCTGGAGATCGGCCAACAGGAAAAGTGGACGATCCGGGATTGCCTGACCGTTTCCGCCAGATCCGGCGTGAAGGCGAGCTGAAAATCCGCCCCCCGGTAAAAAACCGGTTGGGGAGTGGATCGGCTTTTGGTGATCACCACCATGCTGGTGGATTCATCCGTCCACTGGATGTGATCCGTCGGAATCCCTTCCCGTTCCAGTTGCCGGATCAAAAACTCGCCGAATCCGTCCCTGCCCACGGCCGCGGCGACAAGGGGACGAAGGCCCAGTTTTTTCATGTTCAAGGCCAGATTGGCGGCCGAACCGCCCAAAAAGCGGTTGTACGTGTTGCAATCCACCATGTCGTCGTACGCTTCGGAAATCATGTCGATCAGAAGCTCGCCCACGGTGAGGATGTCATTCGGTTTTTCTTTCAACCCGATTTTTTGGTCCAGTTTGAACACCGGTTTCCCTCCACTCCCCGTTGCACTCATGATGCGTGGGCGCGGCGATTTCCCCGCATACGACGCATCGGCATGACTCAACGCGAACGGAATCTAACTTTAATATATAAACCGGCAACCATATGTCAAGCGGTTAATATATGTGTTAACCGGTTGCTACAGGAAGCGAACGGAGCAGGTACAGAATTAAGGGGAAGCTCCCTGCTCCTGCGAAAACGCTCAAGTGGTTTCCTTTTCCACCAATTTGACGGGCAGGATGTTTTCCCGCTGCACTTCTTTGCCGTTGATTTGGTCGATCAGCAATTGAACGGACGTTTTGGCGATTTCCTTGATCGGCTGCCGGATGGTGGTCAGACCGGGGGTAATGTATTCGCCCAGCTTGATGCCGTCAAAGCCGACCACCTTGACGTCCTTCGGCACCTCTTTGCCGAGCCGCCGGCATTCTTTCAGCACCTGCGCGGCGATCACGTCGCTGCTGGCGAAAACCCCGTCAATGTCCGGGTGATCCCGGAACAGATTTTCGACAATTTTCCCGTACTGATCGTACTTGAAACCGTTCAGATCCGTCTCGACCACGACATGGGGGATCTTTTCCCGGATCACCGTGTCCATGAAGCCGTCGTACCGGGTCTTGGCCAGAAGGTGCAGCTTCAGATTGCCGCTGATGTGGGCGATCTTCCGGCATCCCTTGCGGATCAGCAGCTTGGCGGCCAGCACCCCGCCCTTGTAGTGGTCGGCGGAAACGTACGGGATCGATTCCGACAATTGGCGGTCCAGCGTCACCAGCGGCAGGTCGATCTTCGTGAACTCCTTGGTGTCAAGGGTGTGGCTGCCCATGATGATGCCGTCCACCTGGCTCGCCTTCAGCATATTGAGGTATTCCTGTTCCTTGCTGCGATTGAGCTGGGAGTTGCAGAGCAGGATCTTGTACTTGTTCTTGTAGGCGTAATATTCCACATATCTCGCAATTTCGCCGAAAAACGGATGGGAAATATCCGGGATGATCAGGCCGATGATATTCGATTTTTTGCGGAAAAGGGAGCGGGCCAGCTCATTCGGCTGGTAATTGAGTTCCCTCATCGCCTCGTAAACCCGCCGTTTCAAGTTCTCGCTCAGGTAGCCGCGGTTGTTCAGCACCCGGGACACCGTGGTGACCGATACGCCGACCCTTTCCGCCACATCCTTGATGGTCGCCATTCCGTACCCTCCGGAACCTCTAATTTCGCATCAAACTCCCAGGACAATCCTGACGGGATCACGGTCCGGCGGCCGTCACCCGCCCATCGCCCATTGCAGGCCGGACCGGATGAACGCGGACCAGAACTCCCAATTGTGATCCCCCGGCGCTTCCACATAGGTGTGCGGAACGCCTTCCTTCACGAGAAAGTCGCGGAAACGCCGGTTGACGTCCAGCAGAAAATCCTCCGTTCCGCAAGCCATATAGATATTCGGCAGGACGCCGCCCTTCGCCTTCCGCTCCAGCACCAGCGCCTCCGGATCCCTGTCGCTGCCCAGCACCTTGTCCAGGTCGCCGAACACCCTCCTGAAATAGCTGACGTCATGGCCGTCGACGGTTCCTTCCTTCAGCCCGTGGATGCGGTAGGTGATGAGGGCCGAAGACAGGGCGATGATCCGGGAAAACGTGTCCGCGTATTTCAGCCCGTTGCGGATCGCGCCGTATCCGCCCATGGACAGGCCGCCGATCCAGGTCCGTTCCCGGTCGGCCGGCAGCGGAAACATATGCCGCGTGTATTCCACCAGTTCCCGGCCGACAAACTCGCCAAACCGTTCGCCCTTCTCTTCGTCGTCCAGATAGAACGAGTTGGATCCGGAGGGCATGAACACGGCAATGTTGTTCATCTCCGCAACCAGGCGGATGCCGGAAAAGTGCAGCCAGTCCAGATCGTCGCCGGTGAATCCGTTCAGCAAATAGAGGGCTGCCATCGGACGCGCCGGTTCGCCGGCGGGGGCGGGTCCCTTCGGGTTGTCGATCGGCAGAACGGCCTGGAAAGTCGTATTGCGGTTCAACGCCCGCGAATAAAAATTGATTTGCGCAACAGCCATGCCGAGGTCACCTCGTTTGCAGCGGTTCAGCTTTCGCGCCGCAGCGCCCTCGCCAGCGCCTGCACGTACCCGTTTTTCGCCCGGACGCTGATTTCGGCGTCGGGAACAGCATGTTCGAACGCATGGTATCCACCCGGATACAGATGAAATTCCACGTCGACGCCGGCCTGCGCCAGACGCGTCACGTATTCGATGGTTTCGTCGCGGAACGGATCCAGTTGGCCGACGCATGTGTAGGTCGGCGGCAGCCCGGCCAGATTTTCCGCCCGGATCGGCGCCGCGTAAGGGGAAACTTCCGACGCGCCGCCCAGATACAAGGCCCACGCGGCGATGTTTTTCTCCCGGTCCCATACCGCCGGATGGACGATTTCACGGCTGGACGGCGACACGTTGCGGTCGTCGATCATCGGATACAGCGGCATCTGGAAGCAGATGGCCGGACCGCCCCGGTCGCGGGCGAGCAGCGACAGGGCGGCGGTCAGCCCGCCTCCGGCGCTGGCTCCGCCGATCGCCACCCGGGACGTGTCGATGCCGTACCGAGCGGCCGATTCGTGGAGCCATACCAAGGCGGAATAACAATCCTCCAGCCCGGCGGGGAAAGGATGTTCGGGAGCCAGCCGGTAATCCGGCGAAAACACGACGCATCCCGCTTCCTCGGCGAACGTCTGGCACAGGTTGTCGTCGTAATCGGGATGCCCCATCACGTAGCCGCCGCCGTGAATCCAAAGCAAGGCGGGACGGCCGGAAACCGGTCCGTCCGTCGGTTCATAGACGCGAACCAGCATGTCCTGGCCCGCCGCTCCCTTGATCGTTTCGTCGCGAATGGCCACGCGGTCCGATTTCCGGAACGGCGGCCGCGGGTTGTTCCGCGCCTTCTCCAGATCCTCCGGCAGGCGAAACGCCGGCAACCGCTCAAGCATGTCCCGCAGTTCGGGATGCACCCGGTTCATATCCACGTCTGGCACGCCTCCATCCTTTTCCCGGTTTCTCTCACTTCAAGGCTCCCTCGGTGATTCCCTTGATGACGTGATCCTGCAAGATCAGATAAAGAACCAGAATCGGAATGATGGTCATGATCAGACCGGCCATGAGCGGACCGTAATCGACGGAATAGGTGGAAAAGAACGCGTAGATGGAAAGCGGCAGCGTCCGGTTGGCCGGCGACAGGAGCACCAGGCTCGGGAGCAGATAGTCGTTCCACACCCAAAGCACATCCAGCACCGCCAGGGTGACCACCACCGGCCGGAGCAACGGAAAGACGATCTGGAAGAACGTCCGGATCCGGGAGCAACCGTCTATGAAGGAAGATTCTTCAAGTTCATACGAAATCCCTTTAATGAAGCCGTGGAACAAAAACACGCCCAGCGGAACGCCAAATCCCATATACATGAAAATGAGGATGGCTTTCGAATCCAATAACCCCAGATTGCCATAAGCCATGACCAGCGGAATCATGATGACCTGAAACGGAACGGTCATGGCCGCCAGCATGATGAAAAACAACACCTGGTTGATTTTCCATTTGAACCGGACAAACAGATACCCCGTCATGGACGAGAACAAAATGATGATCAGCACCGCAAATGCGGTAATCAGCAGCGTGTTGGCGAACCCCCGCATGAAGTTCATTTTTTGAAAAGCGTCGGTATAATTGGAGAACTGGAAAGGATCGGGCCACGCGATCGGATTTTCGATAAAATATTGGGTTTTCTTGAACGAATTCAGGATGACGATCAAAAACGGGCTCAAGAACACAACCAGTCCGACATAAATCAACACGTTTTTGAGGAGATGGCTCAGCCGACGCGCCCGCATCACGACTCCACCTCCAGCTTCTTCAGCAGATAGGACTGGGTCAGCGCAATGACGGCCACGACGACAAACAGCACGATCGCTTCCGCCTGGCCGACGCCGTACTGGTTGGACTGGAACGCCATCTGCACGATGTAGAAGGTCGCCAGTTCCGTCGAATTGAACGGTCCGCCCTTCGTCAAACTGAGGTTCAAATCATAGGTGAGGAACGAACGGGACAGGGACAGGAAAACGCAGACGACGATGGCCGGAACGGCAAGCCGCAGCACGATTTTCCGCAGGATGGCAAAATTCCCCGCGCCGTCGATTTTGGCCGCTTCCACGATATCCTTCGGGACTCCCGTGAACCCGGCAATGTAGATAATCATCAGATACCCGGCAAGCTGCCAGCTTGTCGCGATGACGAGCGCCCAGAACGCCTTGTCCGTGTTGGTCAGCCAGGACGTCTGAAACAGCGCCCAGCCGTATTTCTGCCCGAGATACGGCAGCACGCGGGAGAACAGGCTTTGCCACAGATAACCGAGCACGATGCCGCCGATCAGGTTCGGCGTGAAATAGCCGGCCCGCAGCCAGCGTTCTCCCTTGATCCCGCTGGTCAGCGCGAGCGCGATGGCGATCGCCAGCACATTGGAGATGATCACCGTGAAAAAGACGTAGCGGATCGTAAACCACAGCTGCGTCCAAAACGCTTTGTCCCGCATGACGGCCACGTAGTTGACGAACCCGACGAACGAGCCGTCGTTGCGGATCACGTCCCATTTGGTAAAGGTCAGGTAAAACCCCACCAGAAACGGAATCAGAAAAACGACCGTAAACGCGAAAAGGGACGGCCCGGCAAACAGCAGGAAAAGCCCGGTGTTCTTCCAGATGATTTTGCCTTTCATACCACCGCACCTTTTTGGGTTTCGAATCGGGATCGACGCATCTCGATCTTACTTAAAAAGGAAAGAAGGGCGCAAGACCCTCGCCTTACGCCCGTCATCGGCACTCGGAGAAAGTTGCGCGTTATTCCACGGACTCCCAATATGCCTGAACTTCCTGGAAGAGCTGATCGCGGTTGATCGCCCCGGCAAGGTATTTTTGCATGGACGCGCCGGTCTTGGCCCAATAGTCGGTCGGGAAGTAGTTGATGACGCCGATGTTGATCGTTTCTCCCTTCTCGACGTATTCGCCGATGGCCTTGGCGATCGCGTTGCTGCTCGTGGCTTTGACGTTCTTGTAAGGCATGGTCAAGCCCATTTCTTCCGTAATGGCCTTCTGGCCTTCTTCGCTGGTCAGCATCCATTCCAAGAATTCCAGGGCCGCCTGCTGTTCTTCCGGCGTCGCGGCGGAATTGTCGACGGCGAACAGCTTCGGATGGCTGAAGGCGACCTGCCCGTTGCCGTAATCGTCCGGATTGTTGCTGATCGGCACGGGAAGCACGCCGAATTCGCTGTCCCGGCCTTCCATGGAACCGATGACCGCCCAGAGCCAGTCGCCCATGAAGTAGAACGCCGCGTTGCCCTTGGCGAAATCCTGGCCGTCCAGCTCATAGTTGGCGACCAGCGGGTCGTTCTTGCGGTAATTGTATTCTTTCAGGATATCAAAGGTATCCAGGAGACCGTTGAACACCGGGTTGTCCGCCAGTTTGGCCCGGCCCGCCTTCACGTCTTCCCAGTATTTCAGGTTTTCATTCATATCGCGGGATTGCAGGGAGAAGCCCAGCGCCCCCAGATAGTGCGCGCCAAGGGACCAGTCGGCGCCGTGGATCATGACGGGCGGCACGCCCATGGCCGCCTGGACTTTGTCCAGCAGCTCTTTCAGCGCATCCCGGGTGCGGATGGTCGAAGGATCGAACGGTCCGCCGAGCGCTTCCTCGAGGGCCCGCTTGTTATACAGCAGGCCGTAGCCTTGCGCGGTCCAGGGAATCCCGAGGAACTTGCCGTCCAGGATGCCGCCTTCCACCGCGCCGGGCAGGGTGAGCTCTTCGTACTTCGCCTTGACCGGCTCCAGATCCAGGAACTTGTCTCTGTACACGTAGATATGGCTCGGGTCCAGGTTGGAGATGGTCGGCGGGTTGCCCGAGGCCAGCCGCGACTGGAAGATCTCGATCTGGGCGCCGCCGATCGGCGTCGGAATCAGTTCCACCGTCACGTTCGGATTCACTTCATGGTATTTGGCGAACAGCTTTTCGAACACTTCGTTGACTTCCGCCGACGTGTTGAAGAACGTGATCTTGATCTGCTTGCCGGACGCGGAAGGCGTACTGGTCGGCGTCCCTGTCCCTCCGCCCGAAGTGCCGCCGGCATTGCTGTCGGTGTTGCCGCCGCTTTTGCCGGAGCAGCCCGCCAGCAGGCCCAACAGCAAAACAAGGCACACGGCGAGAACGGCGAAACGCTTTCGTGGTTTCATGGACTCATCCCCCAAGCTTTTATTTTTTTCGAATGCGCTGACACCTTTTTTACCCATATGATAACCGGTTGTCATATATATGTCAACCAGTTGACATACCGCCGGCGAACATCCTCCCGCACAATCGCCGAACCCCCGCATCCGGGAAAACCGACCGGACAATTTACTCCCGTTCCCTTTTCCACTATGCTTGATGTAAACACCAAACATGGAAGAGCCTTCTCGCACGCCATCCAGGGGCTTTTTCCAAATCATCGGAACGTGAGGGAAAAAGGATGCGCAAACTGATCGCCCAAACCGTCGTGTCCATTGACGGTTATTTCGAAGGGCCGAATCGGATGATCGACTGGCATCTGGTTGATCGCGATTACAGCGAGTACGCCGCGGCGCTGCTCCGCTCGGCCGACACGATCCTGTTCGGCAGGACGACCTATGAATTGATGGCCGGGTATTGGCCCACACCGGAAGCGCATTCCAGAGATCCGGCCATAGCCAAATGGATGAATGAACACCAGAAGATCGTCTTCTCCAGGACGCTGGAACGGGCAGATTGGCAAAACACCAGAATTGTGCGGTCCGGTATCGCCGACGAGATCCAAACCTTGAAGCGGCAGCCGGGCAAGGATCTGGTTATCCTGGGAAGCGGCACGCTCGTCTCCGAATTGACGAAGCGGGGTCTCATCGACGAGTACCAGCTCATGGTGAATCCGGTCGTCCTGGGACAGGGGAACCCGTTATTGTTCAATCGAGTAGAAGGGGGCGGCTAGCCCCCGTCCTCTCACACCACCTGGCATGCGGGTCCGCACCAGGCGGTTCCGAAGAGTTAACGAAATGCCAGGTAACATTCAAGCATGCTGACCAGCCCTTGCGCCTGAAAATATCGGGTGTCAAGGGCGTTGTTCAGGTTGCGGGACATCTCCCATGGCCCCCGGCGTGAGTTCGCCATCATATGGACGAAGTGTTCCGGTACCCCCAGCGCCCGCAGTTCACGGTAGCGCGTCCGTACCCGTTTCCACTGCTTCCATAGGCACATCCTCAGCCGCCGGCGTATCCACTGGTCAAGAGTTTCGCAGTGCGACTTTGCGGCCGCAATGCGGAAATACCCGACCCATCCCGTGATGTACCGGTTCAGTTCTCGGATTCGTTGCTCCATGGTGACAGGCCGGGTCCTGGATGTGATGGCCCTGACCCGTTCCTTGAAGCGTTCCACCGTCTTTGGAGCCAACCGGATGGTCGCTTCCCGGTCCGGCAGAAAACTGAACCCCAGAAACTTCCTCTTCCACGGCCGGTCCACCGCGCTTTTGTCCCGG